>DASSNM010000023.1:0-11380 GCA_035688025.1 Gaiellaceae bacterium
GAGCGCCGCGAGTACCGGCAGCTCGCGTTCCTCGCCGCCGACGGCCGCACGGCGGCGCACACCGGCGACCGCTGCATCCCGGACTGCGGCCACCTCGTCGCGGAGAACGTCTCGGTGCAGGGGAACATGCTCGCCTCGTCCGACGTCTGGCCCGCCGCCGCGGAAGGGTTCGCGGCGGCGACCGGGACGCTCGCCGACCGGCTGCTCGCCGCGCTCGAAGCGGCCGAGGCGGCGGGCGGCGACTTCCGCGGCCGGCAGGCGTCCGCTCTCGTCGTCGTCTCCGGCGACCCCGGCGACCCGCCCTGGGCGCGCCTCTACGAGCTCCGGGTCGAGGACCATCCGGAGCCGCTCGCCGAGCTGCGCCGGATCTGCTCGCTGCAGGGCACGCGCCGCCGCCGCGCCGCCTTCGGCCCCGAGACCGTCACCGCGGAGGAGGTCGAGCTCGCGCGCGCCGCCGGGCTCGGCGAGGAGGAGGTCGTCCTCACCGCCGCGCTCGCGGAATCGCGCCGCGGCGACCTCGACGGCGTCGCGCGGGCGCTCGCCCCGCTCGCGAACGCGGACCGCCGCTGGCGCGAGGCGTTCGAGCGCTACGAGGAGCTCGGCCTGATCGGGCGCGGCGTCGTGCCGCGGCTCTGAGCTGTCCGTCCCGGCGCGCCGGTCAGAGGTACTCGTCTGCGGCCTCGGCGGCCGCGCCCTGCTTCTCGACGACGAGAAACGCCGGGTGGCGCTCGACGACCTGCTCGAACGCGGGCTCCTCGTGGCCGGACGCAACGAGGAAGCGCGACCGGTGCTCGCGGACATGCGTGTAGACCTCGTGCGGGACGACGAGCGGCTCGACGCAGGTGGGACGCGCGCACTCGCAGACGAGGTTGAGCGCCGACGGGCCGGCACTGAACTGCTCCTCGAGGTCGGCGATGCGCTCGTTGACCTCGCGGAAGATCGCCTCGTTGCGACCGACCCTCTCCTCGTAGACGCTCACGACCGGCCGGCAGGGTAGCCGGAAAACGGTCGCGTGGGGCCGCGGCGGCGGTACCCGCGTTACGGAACGGGCACGCCACGGTAAGGCGGTCGCGTGTCCAACCTGTACCAGCGGCACCAGGACCTCGTCCTCCTGGCTGCGCTCACCCGGACCGTCGCCGAGCTCGCGGAGCGAATCGACGGCGAGCTCGCCGACGAGGCGACGATCGCCGAGCTCCACGACCTCCACGAACGGGCGCTGACGGCGCTGGCGGCGCTGCAGAGCTGCGACGGCTAGAGGCGCGCGTTTCCTCTCCGCGGCGACGGTAAGGAGCGAGGCATGGAGCTCTACCAGGCCGAGTGGTGCCCCCACTCGCACAAGGTGCGGCAGCGGCTGACCGAGCTTGAGCTCGACGTGATGCTCCGGCAGGTGCAGGCCGAGCAGGACGACCGCCGGGACCTCGAGCGGGCGACCGGCCAGCGCGAGATCCCCGCGCTCGTCGCCGACGACGGCGGCATCCTCGTCGGCGAGGACGAGATCCTCCCGTGGCTCGAGCGCTTCGAGGAGCCGCGCGACGCGCGACGGCACCGCGCCAAGGCACGCGCGGAAGCTAGTTGAGCGCGCTCCAGAGCCCGTAGGCGATCGCGGCGACGATCACCGCGACCGTCGCGACGACGAGCCAGACGCGACTCCAGGCCCGCAGCGGTGTCGTCTCGTCACGTCCCTGGAGGATCTCGCCCGGCGGCCTCGGGCCTCCCGTCTTCCGGCCGGGCGTCGTCGACTCCGCGGACGGCGCTTCCAGCCTCTCCGGCTTCGGCTCGGTCATGCCGTTCCCGTACCCACTCGGCGTAGGATCACGCCATGCCCGACGCACTCTGGTTCACCGACGACCCGGAGGCCTGCCGCCTGCTCGCCGCGGATCCCTTCGCGCTCCTCGTCGGCTTCGCGCTCGACCAGCAGGTGACCGTGCAGCAGGCGTTCCTCGGCCCGCTGCGGCTCAAGCAGCGCCTCGGCACGCTCGACCCGGCGGCGGTCGCCGGTGCCGACCTCGAGCCGCTCTTCCGCGAGAAGCCGGCGATCCACCGCTTCCCCGGCTCGATGGCCGAGCGTGTCCGCACGCTCGCCGAGCACGTCCGCGACGAGTACGACGGCGACGCGTCGCGGCTCTGGACGGAGGCGGCCGACGGCAAGGACCTGCGCAGGCGCATCGCCGCGCTCCCCGGCTTCGGCGAGATGAAGATCAAGTCGCTCGGCTCGGTGCTCGCGAACCGCTTCGGCGTCGAGGTCGCGCGCGAGCTCGTCCCGTCGCACCCGACGCTCGGAAACGTCGACTCGCCGCAGGCGCTCGCCGACTACCAGGCGCAGAAGAAGGCGCACAAAGCCGAGTGGACCGCGTCGAAGTCCGGACGCTGACCGACGGCGGCCAGCCCGCCGAGGACACGGCCCGCGCCCTCGCCGCCTTCGTGGACGGCGCCGAGCGGACGCTCGAGATCGCGATCTACGACGTCCACCTGCCGCCGCCGCTCGAGGAGATCGTCCACGGCGCCTTCGCCCGCGCCTCGGCCCGCGGCGTCGCCGTCCGGCTCGCCTACAACGTCGACCACGGCAAGAAGATCCCCGTCCCGCCGCCGCCGCAGGGCGTTCCGGACGCGGTCGAGGGGCTGCCGGTGCCGACCGCGGCGATCCCGGGCGTGCCCGACCTGATGCACCACAAGTACGTCGTCCGCGACGCCGCCTCGGTCTGGACGGGCTCGACGAACTGGACGGCCGACTCGTGGACGCGCGAGGAGAACGTGATCGTGACCGTCGACTCGGCCGCGCTCGCGGCGCGCTACCTCGCCGACTTCGAGCAGCTGTGGACGACCCGCGAGGTCTCCCGCACCGGCAAGGTCGACACCGCGCCGGTGGACGGGATGCGCGCCTGGTTCTGTCCCGGCCGGGGCGAGAAGCTCGCCCACCGGATCGCGAAGGCGATCGGCTCCGCCCGCCGGCGCGTCCGGATCGCCTCACCCGTCCTCAGCTCGGCGCCGATCCTCGCGACGCTCGCGCAGGTCGCCTCCGACGGCAAGGTCGACGTCGCCGGGGTCGTCGACGCCACCCAGGTGCGCGAGGTGCTCCGGCAGTGGCACGAGAACGGCAACGCGCCCTGGAAGGAGCCGCTGTTGCGGACGGCGCTCGCGCGCGCGCCGTTCTCCGGCAAGGAGTCGACGCCGTACGCGCCGGGCTCCGTCCACGACTACATGCACGCGAAGGTGACGGTCGCCGACGACGTCGCGTTCGTCGGCAGCTTCAACCTCTCGCACTCGGGGGAGGAGAACGCCGAGAACGTGCTCGAGCTCGCCGACCCCGAGGTCGCCGAGCGGCTCGCCGCCTTCGTCGACACGGTGCGCGCCCGCTACCCGGCCGTCGTCCTCGAGCCTCCCCGCGGCGGGTGAGCGTCCCGGCCCGGAAACCGGCTCGCGGTCGCGCCCGCAGCGGGGTCTCGCCGCGCGTCCGCGCCGCCGATCCTGCCGACATGGCGACCGCCGCGCTTTCGCTCGCACCCCCCATTCGGGTGACTTGTAAGTCATACGAACGGCATACGCGGCGTCCCCTCGATTTCATCGCGGCGCGCCGCATCCTCTGGTCACCGGACAACGAGTCCGGCCGGTACGAACTCGATCAGAGGAGTTACGAGATGAGCAAGATCGCCAAGGGCCTGATGAAGCGGAAGTTCCTCTTCGCCACGCTTCTCGCCCTCACCATGTTCGGCGCGGTGTACGGCTTCGCCGCGACCCTGAGCGTCAGCTCGAACGCGCTGAGCGCGGGTAACGCCACGCTTCCGTCCTGCCAGACGGGCAGCCCGACCTCGAGCTACGGCCTCGCGTACGACTCCACGCTCGGCTCCACGGGCGGCTACAAGGTCTCGAGCGTCACCGTCTCGGGTCTCAGCTCCCCGTGTGCGTCGAAGACGGTCTCGGTCGTCCTGACCGACGCCTCGAATGCGCAGCTCGCGACGGGCAGCGCGACCATCCCGGCCGGCGGCGGCACGGTGGCGATCTCCTCGCTCACCGGCTCCGCTCCCGCCGCGAGCGTCGCAGGCGTCCAGATCGCGATCAACGGCTAAGACCGGAGTTCCGTACCGGCGGACAAGCTGTGGGTGGGGCGTGCTGCGGCGGCGCCTCACCCACGGGCTCTCTCCGCCGGATCACCTGGGAGACAGAGCGATGACGCGGTTCACCAAGATCCTCGGCACCACCCTCGCGGTCTGGCTCGCGCTGGCCGCGGCGGCCGCCGCCGCGACGCTCACGGTCTCCTCGAACGTCCTCTCCGCCGGGAACGCCGCCGTCTCCTCGTGCGGCGTCTCCTCGCTCACGGCCTCCCGGGTCGTCGACAACAACGGCGGCATCACCGAGGTCGACGTCGCCTCGATCCCGCTCGCGTGCCAGGGGCAGACCCTGTCCGTGACGCTCGCGGACACGACGGGCGCGGCGCTCGCCTCCTACACGACGACGCTCGCCGGCTGCACGAGCACGTGCGCGGCGTCGTTCACCGGGCTCGGCGGCACGATCTCCGCCGCGAACCTCAAGTACTTCTCCTTCGCGCTGGTGGGCTCGTGAGGCGGCTCCGCCCCACCCCGGCGCGGATCGCGCTCCTGCTGGCGGCGACGGTCGTCGCCGGCCTCGGCACGGCGTTCGCGACGACGCTCTCGGCGTCGTCGTCGAAGCTCTGGGGCGGCCAGCAGACGCTGACGAAGAGCACCTGCACGCTCAACACCGCGGCCGACACCTGGGTCGACCAGGCGAGCCCGACGACGACGCATGCGTCCGGCGACCTCTCGGTCTCCGACCGCGGCGGCAGCGTCCGCGAGGCGCTCGTCACCTTCGACCTCTCGAGCTGCGGCCTGCCGACCACGGCGGGCGCGGACAGCGCGACGCTGACGCTCGACCTGACGAGCTCGACTCGCTCGAACCACACGATCTCCGTCTATCCCGTCTACTCGTCGTGGTCGCCGAGCACGCTCACCTGGAACGGCCTGTCCGGCCTGACCGTCGACCCGACCCCGACCACCACGTTCGCGAGCTCGGCCGGCACCAAGACGGTCACCGTCACCGCCCAGGTCGACGCGGCGATCAAGTCCGGCGCGCTCTGGGGCTGGGTGCTCGTCGACACCGCCGGCCCGGGCACGGCGACGTCGACGTTCGCATCGGCCGAGAACTCGACCAGCTCGCGGCGGCCGTCCCTGACGGTGAGCTATGAGCGCTAGCGGCTTCCCCCTCCGCCGCCCGGCCGTGCGGGAGCGCCACGTCGTCGACGTGCCGCCGAAGCGCCTCGAGCTGCCGCCGGCGCCCGCCGTGGAGCCGGCCCCCGAGCCGGCTCCGGCCAGGAGCGCCTGCCGGCACGGCCTCTGCCGCGCGAACGCGGCGGCGAAGGTCGCGCTGATCGCCCTCGCCGTCGCCGCCTGGGCCTGGTTCCTGCTCCCGCAGGCGCTCGGCGGCCGGGCCGCCTGGGTGCTCGTCTCGGGCAAGAGCATGCTCCCCCGCTACCACACCGGCGACCTCGTCCTCGTCCGCAAGCAGTCGAGCTACCGGGTCGGCGAGGTGATCGCCTACCGCGTCCCGAAGGGCGACCCGATGGCCGGGCTGCAGGTGATCCACCGGATCATCGGCGGCGACGCCGCCCACGGCTTCGTCGTGCAGGGCGACAACCGGACGGCCCCCGACTCGTGGCGGCCGACGCCGGAGGACATCGTCGGCGCGAAGCTGCTGCGCGTGCCGAACGGCGTCTTCGTCATCCAGCACCTGCGGTCGCCGCTCTTCCTCGGCCTGCTGGCCGCCTCGCTCGCGTTCGTCTACGTCGTCGGCGCCGGCCGCGGCAAGGACGAGGAGGACGCCGAGAGCGAGGAGCCGGAGACCGAGAGCGCCGAGGAGCGGCGGGCGGCATGAGGCGCGTCCTCGTCGCCGAGCCGGACTCGGATCTGAGCGTCCTCCTCGAGCGGCAGATCGAGCGCCTGGGCTACCAGCCGGTCCGGGACACGCCGGACGGGCCGCCGCCGGACGTCGACGCCGTCGTGCTCGAGCCGGCGTCCGCCGTGGGGCACTCGCTCCTGCGCCGCTTCGGCGACGCCGTCCCGCCGGTCGTCTGCTTCAGCATCTACCCGCGGGAGGCCGGCCTCGAGCCGCCCGGAAGCGTCGCGTACCTCGTCAAGCCGGCCTCGTTCGCGAAGCTCGGTGCGACGCTGCAGCTCCTGTTCGCTGCCTAGAGTCCACCCCGTGCGTAGGATGCGCGCGCGGGCGTGACCCCACGACGACTCCCCTTGCGGCTCACCAGCCACCCACAGTCCGTCCGCGGCCTCGCCGTCGCCGGGCTGGCCGCGACCTTCGTCGCGATGATCGCGACCGGCGACGCGGGACATCTCGGCGCGATCGCGCTCGCGCCGTGGACGGGGCTGCTCGGCCTCGAGCTCGGCGTCGTCGGCGGCACCGCGGTCGGCGTCGTCGCGACCGGCCTCTACTCGGGCGCCGCGGAGATCGCCGGCGGGCCGACCGGTCCGCTCGAGCTGTCCGTCCGCCTCGTCGCGCTCGTCGCGGTCGGCGCCGCCGCCGGCGCCGCCGGCGGGCGGGTGGCGTCGAGCGAGCGCGCCTACCGCGCCGTCGCGTCGCTCCAGACCGCCCTCCTCGACTCGACGCTCGACGGCATCTGCCTGACCGACGCGAGGGGGAACGCCCTCCTCTCGAACGCGCCGCTGCGGCGGATCAGCGTCGAGATGGGGCTGCCGCCGACGGGCACCGTGCCGGAGCGGCTGCTCGCGATCGCCGACCGGACGACCGAGCCGCAGCGCTACCGGGAGCGGATGCTGGCGCTCGCACGCGAGCCGGACGTGGTCAGCGTCGACGAGTTCGAGCTGAAGGACAGCGGCCGCGTCTTCCGCGGCTACACGGCGCCGGTCGCGAGCGTCGAGGGCGGCGCCGGCGGCGGCCGGATCTGGACGCTGCGCGAGGTGACCGCCGACCGCGAGCTGGAGCGGCTGCGCGACGCGTTCGTCGCCGCCGTCTCGCACGAGCTGCGGACGCCGCTCACCTCGATCTCCGGGTTCCTCGAGATGCTCGCCGACGAGGAGCACGAGCTGGGCGAGACCGGCCGCGGCTACCTCGGCATCATCCGCCGCAGCACGGCGCGGCTGCTGCGGATCGTCGAGGACCTGCTGCTCGTGGCGCAGATCGAGGCCGACCGGCTGGAGCTGCAGCTCGGGCCGGCCGACCTGCGCGAGATCGCGGCCGCGACCGTCGAGGCGGCGGGGCCGGCGGCCGAGGACAAGGGCGTCGCGCTCGAGCTCCTCCCCGGGGGTCCGTGCCCGCTCGAGGGCGACGCGCACCGGCTCGGCCAGGTGCTCGACAACCTCGTCGCGAACGCGATCAAGTTCACGGACGCGGGCGGCGCCGTGCAGGTCGCGGTCGTCCACGACGGCGCCTGGGCGCGCGCGACGGTCTCGGACACGGGAGTCGGCATCCCGACCGACGAGCAGGGGCAGCTCTTCTCGCGCTTCTTCCGGGCCTCCACGGCGACGCGCCGGGCCGTCCCCGGCACCGGGCTCGGGCTCGTGATCGCGCGGGCGATCGTCGAGGGCCACGGCGGCGGCATCGCGCTCGAGAGCGTCGAGGGCGAGGGGACGCGCGTGACGGTCGCGCTGCCCGGTCAGTCCGGCGGCGCGTAGCGGTAGCCGAAGCCGCGGACCGTCTCGAGCGGGGCCGCGTGCGCGTTGCTGCCGGCGAGCTTCTTGCGCAGGTACGAGACGTAGAGCTTGACCTGGTCTGGCGCCACCCCGGCGGCGTCGCCCCAGCCCTCCCGCAGCAGCTCGTCGACGGAGAGCACCTGGCCGGCGCGGCGGACGAGCGCCGCGAGCAGCCGGAACTCGAGCGGGCTCAGCCGTACCGGCAGCCCGGCGAAGACGACGGCGCGGGTCGCGAAGTCGACCTCGAGCACCCCGTCGTCGTAGCGCTCGACGAGGGTCGCGTGCGGCGTCCGCCGCAGCTGCGCCTCGATCCGCGCCAGGAGCTCCTGGCGGCCGAACGGCTTGACCACGTAGTCGTCGGCGCCGGTGCGGAAGCCGCGCACCTTGTCGATCTCGCCCTCGCGGGCGGTGAGCATGATCACGGGGACGTCGCCGAGGTCGCGGAGCCGCTCGAGCGTCTCGAAGCCGTCGATCCCAGGCATGGCGATGTCGAGGACGACGAGGTCGGCGGGCCGCTCGTGGAAGGCGTCGAGCGCGGCCGTCCCGTCGGCGCACGTCTCGACCTCGTACCCGGCCGCGCGGAGGAGCGCCTCGAGCAGGAGCCGGATCTCCGGGTCGTCGTCGACCGCAAGGATCCGGCGGGTCGAGGGATCTTCCATTTCGATCAGTATGCGTCGCTTTCGGGCACCATGCCGGGCCGTGCGCCTCGTCGCCGCCGCCCTCGCCGTCCTCGCCGCCGCCGCCCTCGCCGGCTCGGCCGCGCACGCGCTGCGGCTGCCCGCGGCGAAGCGCTGCCCGGTCTTTCCGGCGTCGAACCCGTGGAACCGGCGCGTCGACGGGCTGCCGGTGGCGGCCGACTCGGCGCGGCTGATCGCGTCGATCGGGCTGACCGCGCACGCGCACGCCGACTTCGGCTCCGGCCTCTGGGACGGCGGCCCGATCGGGATCCCGTTCGACGTCGTCTCGAGCTCGACCCCGCGCTCGCGGGTCTCGTTCGACTATGCGGACGAGTCCGACCGCGTCCGCTACCCGATCCCGAAGTCGGTCCACATCGAGGGCGGCCGCGGCTCGAGCGGCGACCGGCACGCGATCCTCGTCGACCGCAGCGCCTGCAAGCTCTACGAGCTGTACGCGCTCTACCCGAAGGCGGGCGGCGGCTGGAAGGCGGGCTCGGGCGCGGTCTGGAGCCTTCGCTCGAACAGGCTCCGCCCGGCCGGCTGGACGTCCGCCGACGCGGCCGGGCTCCCGATCTTCCCCGGGCTCGCCCGCTGGGACGAGGTGAGGCGCGGCGTCATCGACCACGCGCTCCGCTTCACCGCACCCCGGACGCGCCGCGCGTACGTCTACCCGGCCCGGCACGACGCCTCGGACGCGACCGACCCGGCGCTGCCGCCGATGGGCCTGCGGGTGCGGCTGAAGGCGAGCGTGGACGTCGCCTCGTTCCCACCGCAGACGCGCGTCGTGCTGCGGGCCCTGCAGCGCTACGGGATGATCCTGGCCGACAACGGCTCCCCGTGGTACGTGAGCGGCGCCCCCGACCCGCACTGGTCGAACGACGACCTGCACTCGCTCGGCCGCCTCACGGGCGCCGACTTCGAGGTCGTCGACACGTCCTCCCTGCCCGAGCCCGGCAAGTAACAGACTGTTACTTGCGCAGGTCGCGGAGCGCGAGCCGCGCGGCCGCCAGCCCGCACAGGCCGTGGACGCCTCCGCCGGGCGGGGTCGAGGCGCTGCAGAGGTAGACGCCGCGCCGCGCTGTCCGCCAGCCGCCGGAGACGAGCCGCCGCACCGTCATCGCGCCGCCGTTGACGTCGCCGCCGACGAGGTTCCGGTCGTGCGCCTCGAGCTCCGCCGGGCCGAGCGCGCTGCGCGCGAGGATCCGGTCGCGGAAGCCCGGGGCGAAGCGCTCGACCTGCGCCTCGATCGCCTCGCTCATGTCCCGCTCCGAGCCGTTCGGGACGTGGCAGTACGCCCAGGCGGTGTGCCGGCCGGCGGGCGCGCGGCTCTCGTCCCACAGCGAGGGCTGGGCGAGGATGACGAACGGCCGCGGCGACCCGGGCGCGCGTTCGGAGGCGGCGATCTCCGCGGCGCTGCCGCCGAGGTGCACGGTCGCCGCGAGCGCGCAGCGCTCGTCGCGCCAGGGGATCGGGCCGGCGAGCGCCCAGTCGAGCTTGAACGCGCCCGGCCCGTAGCGGACGCGGCGCCCGACGAAGGCGGGCGGCGTGTCGCAGAGGACGACGTCCGCCTCCGGGATCTCCTCGACCGGCGAGCCGGTCACGAGCTCGCCGCCGGCGTCGCGGAGCGCGCGCACGAGCGCGTCGGCGAGCGCCTGCGCGCCGCCGCGCGGGAACGGCCAGCCGACGGTGTGCGCGAGCCCGAGCAGGGCGAGCCCGACGCCGCGGCTCGCCGGCCGCTCGACGGGCTGGCCGGAGTGCGCGCAACAGCCGGCGAAGAGCGCGTGCGTGTGCCGCGTCCGCGCGACGCTCCGCCTCACGAGGTCGGCGCCTCGGTCGTGCGGGTGCGCGAGCACGGCCGGCGAGTGGATCCAGTCGACGTCGAGCGAGCGGAAGAGCGGCGAGACGCGCGCGAGCGGGTGGATCGCCGAGCAGACGTCGTGGCGGAAGCCGGGCAGGGTCAGCTCCTCGGTGCGCAGGCCGCCGCCGGGCCGCTCGGCCGCCTCGTGGACGACGACGTCGAGGCCGGCGCGGGCGAGGACGAGCGCCCCGGCGAGGCCGTTCGGGCCGGAGCCGACGACGACCGCCCTCGTCACGGCAGCTGCGCGGCGACGAACGCGCGCAGCTCGGGCACGAGGCCCGGGTCGATCCAGTGCCCGCCGGGGAACTCGTGCCAGCGCACGTCGGCGCCCGCGCCGGCGAGCAGGTCGCGCGCGCGGTGCCCGAACTCGACCGGGATCACGGGATCCCGGGTGCCGTGGGCGGCGACGACCGGCGGCAGCGGCGGCGCGAGATCCGGCTCCCAGCCCTCCACGACGGGCACGAAGCCGCTCAGCGGCATCAACGCCGCCGGCCGCGGCCGGCCCGCCCCGAGCGCGAGCGCGTAGCTCATCACCGCGCCCTGCGAGAAGCCGCCGAGCGCGATCCGCTCCGCCGGGAACGGGAGCGCGTCGAACCACTCCTGCAGCGCGCCGAAGCCCTCGGCGAAGGTGGCGGGATCCGGGTAGCCGACGCGCGGCACGGCGTACCAGTGCGCGCCGCCCGGCGGCAGCGCGAGCGGCGCGCGCGGCGTGTAGCCGTGCAGGCGGCGCTGCGGGTCGAGCAGGTCGAGCAGCGGCTGGAGGTCGAGCTCGAAGCCGTCGACGCGCGGGACGAAGCCCGAGAGCGCGAGGATCCCGGCCGGGCGCGGGCGGCCGGCGCCGAGGCCGAGGGCGTAGGACATGACCGCGCCCTGCGAGAAGCCCCCGAGGACGAGACGGTCGTGGTCGATTCCCTGCTCGGCGAGCGTCGCGTCGAGCCACTCCGCCAGGGCGGAGGACGACGCCTCGAACGTGGCCGGATCCGGGTACCCGACGCGGCGCACGACGTACCAGTGCGCGCCGCCCGGCGGCAGCGCGAGCGGGCCGCGAGGGAGGAGGCCGACGAGCCGGCGGTGCGGGTCGAGGACGCGGAGAAGGGGCTCGAGGTCGTGCTCGTCTGCGCCGCGGCCGTGCAGCAGCACGAGGGCTCCGTGGGCGTCCCCCGCTGCCGGGCGGA
>DASSNM010000067.1:0-11667 GCA_035688025.1 Gaiellaceae bacterium
CGGCGAGTACTGGCCCTTCGTCAGCCCGTAGATCCGGTTGTTGAAGAGCAGGATCTTCAGGTTGACGTTGCGGCGCAGCGCGTGGATCAGGTGGTTGCCGCCGATCGAGAGCGCGTCGCCGTCGCCGGTCACGACCCACACCGACAGATCCGGGCGCGTCGTCGCGAGGCCGGTCGCGATCGCGGGCGCGCGGCCGTGGATCGAGTGCATCCCGTACGTGTTCATGTAGTACGGGAAGCGCGCCGCGCAGCCGATGCCGCTGATGAAGACCGTCCGCTCGCGCTCGATCCCGAGCTCCGGCATGAACGACTGCATCGCCGCCAGGATCGCGTAGTCGCCGCAGCCCGGGCACCAGCGCACCTCCTGGTCGGTGCGGAAATCCTTGGCGCTCAGCTCACTCATGGTCGATCAGCGCCTCGATCGCCTCGGCCACCTCGGCCGCGCGGAGCGGCACGCCGGCGACCCGGTTGTAGCCGTGCGCGTCCACGAGGAACTCGGCGCGCACGAGCTTCAGCAGCTGGCCGAGGTTCATCTCCGGGACGAGCACCTTGTCGTAGCGGCGCAGCACCTCGCCGAGGTTGCGCGGGAACGGGTTCAGATGGCGCAGGTGCGCGTGCGCGACCGACCGGCCGCCCGACCGGACGCGCCGGCACGCGGCCGCGATCGGCCCGTAGGTGCCACCCCAGCCGAGGACGAGCGTCGTCGCGTCGCCGTCCGGGTCGTCCACCTCGAGCTCCGGCACGTCCGCCGCGATCCCGGCCACCTTGTGCGCGCGGAGCCGCGTCATCCGGTCGTGGTTCTCCGGGTCGTAGGAGACGTTGCCGCTGCGGTCCGCCTTCTCGAGGCCGCCGATCCGGTGCTCGAGGCCCGGCGTGCCGGGCACCGCCCACGGCCGCGCGAGCGTGTGCTCGTCGCGCAGGTACGGCAGGAACTCGTCGCCGTCGTTCGGCTCCGTCGCGAACGTCGTCGAGATGTCCGGCAGGTCGCCGACCTCGGGCAGCCGCCACGGCTCGGAGCCGTTCGCGAGGTACGCGTCCGAGAGCAGGTAGACCGGCGTCCGGTACTTGAGCGCGAGCCGCGCCGCCTCGATCGCCGCGTCGAAGCAGTCCGACGGGCTGCGCGCCGCGACCACCGGCACCGGCGACTCGCCGTTGCGGCCGAACAGCACCATCAGCAGGTCGCCCTGCTCCGGCTTCGTCGGCATCCCGGTCGCGGGCCCGGCGCGCTGCACGTCGACGATCACGAGCGGCAGCTCGAGCATGATCGCGAGGCCGATCGTCTCGGCCTTCAGGACGACGCCCGGCCCGGCCGAGGTCGTGACGCCGAGCGCGCCGCCGAACGCGGCGCCGACGGCCGCGCCCGCGGCGGCGATCTCGTCCTCCGCCTGGAACGTGCGCACGCCGAAGTTCTTGTAGGAGGCGAGTTCCTCGAGGATCGAGCTCGCCGGCGTGATCGGGTAGGCGCCGAGGAAGAGCGGCAGCCGCGAGAGCTGGGCGGCGGCGACGAGCCCCATCGAGAGCGCCTGGTTGCCGGTGATGTTCCGGTAGGTGCCGGGCGTCATCTTCGCCGGCTTCACCTCGTAGGTGACCGAGAACGTCTCCGTCGTCTCGCCGAACGCGTGGCCGGCGCGGAGCGCCTTCACGTTCGCCTCCGCGATCTCCGGCCGCTTCGCGCCGAACTTCCCCTCCAGGAACTCGACGGTCGGGTCGATCGAGCGGCCGTACAGCCACGACATCAGCCCGAGCGCGAACATGTTCTTCGAGCGCTCCGCCTCGCGCGGGGTCACGCCCTCGACGTCCTTGAGCGCGCCGACCGTCAGCGTCGTCAGCGGGATCGCGTGCAGCTGGTACTCGTCGAGCGAGCCATCCTCGAGCGGGTTCGTCTGGTAGCCGGCCTTCTTCAGGTTCCGGTCGGAGAACGCGTCCGCGTCGACGATCAGCGTCCCGCCCTTCGGCAGGTCGCCGACGTTCGTCTTCAGCGCCGCCGGGTTCATCGCCACGAGCACGTTCGGCGCGTCGCCCGGCGTCAGGATGTCGTGGTCGGCGAAATGGAGCTGGAAGCCGGAGACGCCCGGCAGCGACCCGGCCGGCGCGCGGATCTCGGCGGGGAAGTCCGGCAGCGTCGAGATGTCGTTCCCGAGCAGCGCCGTCTCGGACGTGAACTGCGAGCCGGTGAGCTGCATGCCGTCGCCGGAGTCGCCCGCGAAGCGGACGATCACCTGGGAGACCTGTTCGACCGGCTTGCTGCTCATGCGACTCCTGCCGCGAGGTATAGCGCACGCGGCCGTGTCCGGAGTACCGGAAAACCCCGGAACCGGATCTACATACCGGTCAACGCCGCCGCGACCGCGATCGCAGCCGCCGCGAACGCGATCGCCCCGAGAAGCGCAACGCGCGCCGTCAGGCTCTCCGCCATGGCCCTCGTACTCCCTTCTCCCCGCGCCGCCGCGGGGGCCGCAGTCGCACGAACCTACGACGCACGCGCTTGTGCGTCAATGAACTTTCGTGCTGCGATCTAGGCGGAGAGCAGGATTCCGTTGCCGGACGGATCGCGCACGAGCACGCCGTCCTCGCGCTGCTCCGGCTCCTGCCCCGCGTCCGCGGCGGCCGCCGCGACCCTGTCCCGTTCGGACTCGTCCGGGAGGATGATCGTCGCGTGGCGAAGCGTCGCCGTCCCGGCCGGAGCGGGGCCGGCGCCGCGGCTCTCCCACGTGTTCGCGCCGACGTGATGGTGGTAGCCGCCCGCGCTCAGGAACGCCGCCATCGGCCCGAGTTGCGCCATCAGCCCCATCCCGAGCGTGTCGCGGTAGAAGGCGACGGTCTCGTCGACGTCGCGGACGCGGAAGTGGACGTGCCCCATCGTCGTCCCGTCCGGGAGCCCCGCGAACGGCCCGTCCGCCTCGGCGAGCAGGCCGTCCACGTCGAGCGGCACCGTCGTCATCAGCTCCATCACGCGCCCCTCCCACTGCGCGCGCGGCCGGTCGGCGTAGACCTCGATCCCGTGCCAGTCCGGGTCGCGCAGGTAGATCGCCTCGCTGACCGCGTGGTCGGAGAGCCCCTGCAGCGGGATCCGCTCCTGCGCGACGTGCGCGAGGAAGCGCGCGAGCGCGGGCCGGTCGGGGACGAGGAGCGCGACGTGGTAGAGGCCGGTATGGCCGGCGTCCGGCACCGCGCCCGGCTGCTCGACGAGGCGCAGCAGCGGCGTGTCCGCGCCCGGCGCCGCCGAAGGCGCCGGGTCGTCCGGCCGGGCGTCGTCGGGGTGGCCGACGACGCTTCCAGCCCCGAGCTCCGCGACGCCGTCCTCGCGGGAGAGGACGCGGAGGCCGACCGCGCGCTGCCAGTACTCGAGCGAGCGGTCGAGGTCGGCGACGCTCAGCTCGACGAGACCCATGCGCGCATCGGGCGCGATCTCCACGCGGCGACGATAGCGTGCGCGGCATGGAGCGGACGACGCCCGAGCTCCTGCTCCGCCGTCTCGACGAGATCGGCGCGTCGCTCGCCCGCCGCGACGACGCCGTCGCCCTGCTCGGGCTCGGCTCCGTCGGCCTCGACACGCACCGGCTCGACGAGCACTCCGACCTCGACTTCTTCGCCGTCGTCGAGGCCGAGGCGCTGCCGCGCTACCTCGACTCGATCGACTGGCTCGAGGACGCGCACCCCGTCGCGTACAGCTTCCGCAACACCCGCGACGGCCGGAAGGCGCTCTTCGCGGACGGCGTCTGGTGCGAGTACGCGGTCTTCGCGCCCGCGCAGCTCGCGGAGATCCCGTTCGCCCGAGGGCGGATCGTCTGGCAGCGAGCGGACGCTCCGGCCGGGCTCGACACGCCGTCGCGGCGCCCGCCCTCCCTCGAGGGCTCGGACCGGGACTTCCACGCGAACGAGGCCCTGACCCAGCTCTACGTCGGGCTCCACCGCGAGCTGCGCGGCGAGCGACTCTCCGCCATGCGGCTGATCCAGGTGCATGCGGTCGAGCGGGCGATCGCCCTGCTCGCGCTCGAACGGCCGGAGGCGCCGCAACAGGATCCGTTCGCGGCGGAGCGCGGCGTCGAGCTGCGGTTCGGCGCGGACGAGCTGCCGCTCGCGGAGTTCGTGCAGGGCTACGACCGGAACCGCGAGTCGGCGCTCGCGCTCCTCGCCTGGCTCGAGGCGCACGCCGACCCCGACGCGACGCTCGCCGCCGAGATCCGCAGGCTCGCCGCGACCTAGCCCTCGCGGTGCTTCAGATCCGACTCGCGCTGCTGCGCCTGCGCGAGCGTCAGCGACCCGTCGCACACCTGCGCGTTCAGCTCGTTCTCGATCGTGTCCACCTGCGACGCGCGCGGGTACGGCTCCGGCCAGAGGTTGCGCGGGTCGGTCGGGTGGCCGCCCAGCTCGAGGCTGATCAGGTGGTCCTCCTGGTAGTCGGAGAGCGAGCCGGTCTCGCCGTACTCCGCCATCTGCCTGCGCTTCAGGTCGTTCGTGTACGAGACCGGCGGCCGGATCGTCGCCGTCCAGCCGCGCCGGCAGATCGTCGAGCGGATGGTCGCCTGGGTCACGTCCGGGTTGAGGACTCCCGGCGTGCGGACCGGGTCGGCGAGGACCCGCACCGCCGCGGGCGAGCGGTGGAGGCGGGTCGCGGAGACCACGATCACGGCCACGAGCAGGACGGCGAGGAGGATCTGGCCCGGGGTCGCGCGCCGCCGCACGCCATGACGCTAGGTCGTCTGCGCCGCCGCGACAAGACGCTCTTCCGGACCTGTCCGGAAGGCCAGCGCGCCGGCGAAGCCCCACACGCAGTACGCGACCCAGGGGTCGCCGATCACGTCCGTCTGGATCGCGAGCGCGAGGATCGCCGCGAAGGCAGCCGCGGCCGCCGCCGCCCAGCGCTCCCCGCTCGCCGCGCGCACGAGCGCCCACAGTATCGACAGCACCCAGGCGATCCAGAGCGCCGCCCCGAGCGCGCCCAGCTCGACGCCGAGCTCCGTGTAGTTCGACTCGCCCGCCTTCAGCGGCGTTCCGGTGCGCGACGCGGTCTGGCCGACGTTGCCGAGCCCGAAGCCCTGCGGGTGGTCGACGATCGTCGTCGCGCCGTCGCGGAGGCTCAGCCAGTGCTCGTGCAGCGACGACTCGTTCACGCTCGTCGGCGCGTTCGACGCGCCCGGGTGCCGCTTCGCGATCTCGGCCTGGTAGCGGAGGTCCGCCTGCGTCCAGTTGCCGGTCGGCGCGACGTGCGGGAAGACGTGCGCCCAGCCCCAGGCGACCGCGACGACCGCGACCGCCGCCGCGAGCCAGACCGGCCGCCGCCGCACGAGCGCGAGCACGCCGAGCCCGACCGCGAGCGCGAGCAGCGCCGAACGCGAGAACGTCCAGAGCAGCCCGGCCCCGACGAGCGCGCACAGCGCGAGGCCGACGGCGCGGCGCGCGCGCAGGAGCGCGGCGGCGCCGACGAGCGCGACGACGAACAGGTAGCTCGACGCGAGCGGGCTGAGGAAGGTCGAGACGAGCCGCCGCAGGAACGGCTCGTTGCCGCCGACGTTGTAGACGAAGTTCTCCGGCAGTCCCGCCTTCGCCGGGTTCACGCCGGTGCCGTGGTAGTCGTAGCCGAGGTGGTCGTGGAAGTAGGCGACGACGCCGTTCGTCCGCCACCACGAGATCGAGACCGCGTAGACGTCCACGAGCCCGAGCGCGGCGACGAACCCGGCCGTCGCGAGCAGCGTCCAGCCGAGCCGCGCCAGGTGCCGGCGGTCGAGCCGCAGCGAGCGGCCGAGGAACCAGGCGGCCACCGGCACGAGGTCGTGGCGGGCCGCGAGCGCGACCGCGTGCCACCCGGCCGCGCCGCCGAGCGCCGACTGCGGCACGAGCCCGTAGACGATCACGAGTGCCGCGAACGCGAGCGCGAGCGCGTCCGGGACGCCGAAGCGGAACGGGAGCGCCCGCCGCCGCTGCGCCTCGAGCCCGACGCGGACGAGCGCGACCGCGAGCAGGATCTCCTTCCACGCCGTGATCGCGGTGAGGGTCGCGCCGCGGACGCCGGCCGCGAAGAGCGCCGCCATCGCCGCGTTGTGGAGCGCGAGGCCGACGACGAACAGGTAGAGCGCGACGACCGGGCGCCGCCAGACGAGCACCGCCGCGCCGCCGAGCAGAAGCGCGTAGAGCGCGATCTCGACGGCCGTCACGGGGCGAGGGTACAACGGGCGGGGACGGCTCGGCCGCCCCCGCCCGCGCGCCGCTGGTCTACCAGGGACCCCACGGGTCGTCGCCGAGCACGACGGCCAGGCTGGCCAGCGCCAGGACGAGGAAGGTGAGCTTGACGAGCTTCACCGTCACGAGGTTGCGCATCGCTCCTCCTTGTGTTTTGGGGCGGCCGGGACGGCTCGCCCGAGGATGCGCAGGAAAGGGACCAATCGCCCTGGACCATTGTCAAGTCGAGACATGTCTGAACCGGACAATTTGACCGCTGTCCAATGTAAGGGTGAGAATGGGACGATGACGGACGACACGGCGGTGGGGTCCTCCGTGGAGACAGTCGGCGAGCGCCTGAAGCGGCTGCGGCTGGAGCGCGGTCTCTCACAGCGCGAGCTGGCCTCTCCAGGGGTCTCCTATGCCTACATCTCGCGCATCGAGGCGGGCACCCGGCAGCCGTCGGTGAAGGCGCTTCGCCGGCTGGCCTCGAAGCTCGGCGTCTCCGCCGCCTATCTCGAGACCGGGTCGCAGCTCGACAGCGAGGCGACCCGCGAGCTCAAGCTGACCGACCTCGAGCTCGCCGTCCGGCTCGGCGAGGCGGAGGGCGCGGAGCAGGGTCTCGAAGAGGTGCTCGCCGACGCGCTCGCCGCCGGCGACCGTAACTCCGCGCTCCGCGCTCGCGCCGCCCTGGCGATGATCGCGCGCGAGGCGGGCGACTTCCAGCGGCTCGTGCGGCTGCTCGAGGACGCGCTCGCGGGCGAGCCGTTCCTGCCGGTCGAGCGCGCCGACGTCTACGCGCACCTCGGCTACGGCTACGCCGCGTCCGGTCGGCCCGAGTTCGCCGTCGCCCTCTACGAGCGCTGCCTGGAAGCGGTGCGGGAGCAGGGGGCGAGCGCGCTCGAGGCGCGCTTCGCGACGATGCTCAGCTACGCGCTCAGCGACGCCGGCGACCTCGCCCGCGCGGAGCAGGTGATCCAGGAGGCGCTCGAGCGGATCGACGAGAACGACAACGCGACGATGCGCGTCCGGCTCTACTGGTCGCTCGCCCGCGTTGCGCACGCCGAGAACAAGCCCGCGCTCGCGCTCGGGAACGCCCGCCGCGCGATCGCGCTCCTCGAGGCGAGCGAGGACTCGCTCAGCCTCGCGCGCGCCCACCTGCTCGCGGCTTCGATCATGGTCACGCGCGGCGACGCGGACGGCGCGACGCAGCACCTCGACCAGGCGGAGCGGCTGCTCGGCGCGGCCTCCTCGTTCCAGGACGACGTGATGCTGCAGGTCAAGCGGGCGCAGGTCGCGGCGCTCGCCGGCGACGGCGAGAGCGCGACGGAGCTGGCGCGCGAGGCGCTGCGCATGGTCGGCGACGAGCTGCCGCAGGAGCGGGGCACCGCGTTCTGGGCGCTCGCCGAGGGGCTGACGCTTCAGGGCGAGCACTCCTCCGCCGATGACGCCTACCGGCGCGCGGTCGACACGCTCGAGGAGAACCACCGCTGGCGGGAGGCGACGCTGGCATGCCGCGCGTGGGCGCGGATGCTGCGGGCGGCGGGCCGCGAGCAGCAGGCGCTGGACGTGCTCGAGCGGGCGTCGGAGCTGGGGCTCCGGGTCATGCCCGCCGAGGCGCGCGCGTAGTGGCCTACGAGACGCGCGTCAGCCCGAGCGGGCCGTACTCGCTCGCGTTCTCGGCCCGCCTCGCAGGCGATGCGACGCGACGCGTCCGGGACGGCGTCGTCACCGCGGCGGTCGAGGTCGAGGGCCGCCGCGAGACGGCGCAGGCGTGGCAGTCGCCGGACGGGACGGTCGCGCTGCGGGCGACGTCGGCGGCGGCGGCCGAGCACCTCGCGTGGATGCTCGCGCTCGACGACGACCACTCCGAGTTCCTGCGCCGCTTCCGCCACGACCCGCTCCTCGTCCGCGCGACGCGCCAGCTGCGCGGGCTGCGCCAGGTGCGGACGGCGACGGTCGCGCAGGCGCTGCTCCGCGCCGTCTGCGGCCAGCTGATCGACTGGAAGACCGCACGGACGCTCGAGCGCGCGGTGATCCGGGCGCTCTCGCCGCCGGGCCCCGACGGGCTCTCGACCGCGCCCGGAACCGCCGCGTTCGCGGCCGCGGCGCCGTTCGAGCTCCGCCGGCTCGGCCTCCACGAGCGGCGCGCGGCCGCGCTCGTCCGCCTCTGCCGCGGCCTCGAGCTCGAGCGGCTGCACGAGCTGCCGACGGCGGCGGTCGTCGCGCGGATCGAGCGCGAGCGCGGACTCGGACCGTGGTCGGCGGGCGTCGTCTGCCTGGAGGGCCTCGGCCGCGTCGAGCACGGGCTCGTCGGCGACCTCGGCCTCGTCAAGCTGCTGCGGGCGCTGCGCGGCCGCCCGGTCGACGGGTGGGAGACCGCGGAGCTGCTCGCGCCCTACGGCGAGTGGGCCGGACTCGCGAGCGTCTACCTGTTGGCCGGTTTTTCGCGCGGGCTCGTCCCGCTCGACGCTGCGCGCGCGGCCTAGGATCCCGCCATGGAACGGAAGATTGCGATCCTCGGCGGCGGCCGGATCGGCGAGGCGCTGCTCTCGGGGCTGCTGAGCTCCGGCTGGCGCGAGCCGGGCGAGATCGCGGTCTCCGACCGGCGGCAGGAGCGCGTCGCGGAGCTGGCCGAGCGCTACGGCGTCGCCGCGACCGTCTCGAACCCGGACGCGGTCGCCGGCGCCGGCCTCGTCGTCGTCGCCGTCAAGCCGCAGGACATCGACTCGCTGCTCGAGGAGATCGGCGGCCTGCTCTCGTCCGCCCAGACCGTCGTCTCGGTGGCGGCCGCGATCACGACCGCGCACATCGAGGCGCGGATCGCGGAGGGCGTGCCGGTGGTGCGCGCGATGCCGAACGCGCCGGCGACCGTGCACGAGGGGATGGCCGGCATCTGCGCCGGCGCGCACGCGGGCGACGACCATCTCGGGCTCGCCGACGAGGCGCTCTCGCATCTCGGGCGCGTCGTGCGCGTGCCGGAGAGCTGGATGGACGCGATCACCGCCGTCTCCGGATCCGGGCCCGCGTACTTCGCGCTCCTGGCCGAGGCGATGATCGAGGCGGGCATCCTGCTCGGCCTCTCGCGCGAGATCTCGACCACGCTCGTCGTCCAGACGATGTTCGGCACCGCCAAGCAGCTGCGCGACGAGGGGATGCACCCCGTCGAGCTGCGCGAGGCGGTCACCTCCCCCGGCGGCACGACGATCGCCGCCATCCGCGAGCTCGAGCAGGCCGGTGTCCGCGCCGCCTTCCTGAATGCGATTCAGGCGGCGATGGACCGGGCACGCGAGCTGGCGGATGGCTAGCGGACGGCAGGTCGAGATCGAGGTCGTCGCCGACGCGGAGTCGGCGGCGCGGGCGGTGGCGGAGCGGCTCGCCGAGCAGGCGCGGCGGGGCGGCCACGTCGCGCTCACGGGCGGGGGGACTCCGCGGCGCGCGTACGAGCTCGCGGCCGAGCTCGAGCCCGACTGGAGCCGCGTCGAGCTCTGGTGGGGCGACGAGCGCTGCGTCGAGCCCGACCACGAGTGGTCGAACTTCGGGATGGCGAAGGCGGCGCTGCTCGACCGGCTCACGGCCGCGCCCGCGGCGGTGCACCGGATGCGCGGCGAGCTGGGCAAGGAGGCCGGAGCGGCCGAGTACGAGCGGGAGCTCTCGCCGCTGGCGGAGTTCGACCTCGTCCTGCTCGGACTCGGGCCGGACGGGCACGTCGCGTCGCTCTACCCGGGCGAGCCGACGCTCGACGAGACGACACATCGCGCGGTCGGCGCCGAGGCGCGGCTGGAGCCGTACGTCGACCGGATCACGCTGACGCTGCCGCTGCTGCGCGCCGCGCACGAGGTGCTCTTCCTGGTGGCCGGCGAGGACAAGGCGGACGCGGTCGCGCGGGCGCTCGGCGGCGAGCCGAGCCACGCGACGCCGGGCAGCCTCGTCCGCGCGGAGCACGGCCCGACGCGAGCCGTCCTCGACCGCGCCGCGGCCGCGAAGCTCTAGGAGCCGCATGTCTCTTCCGGACATGTCAGGTGTCTGACACCTGACATGTCCCGAGGGGACAGGTCAGCTCAGGGCAGGCGCGGCGACTGGCGAAGGCCCGACGCGAGCCCTCGCCGCGCGGCGAGCGCCTCGAGCGCGAGTGCGGTGTCGGCGACCGGGACGTCCTCGAGGAAGTCCTCGCGTTCCTCGAAGGAGCGGAGGACGGACTCGACCGCCTCGCGGTACGCGGCCCCGTCGTGCGCCGCGAGCCCGGCGAGCGCGTCCGCGACGTCGCGCGGGAAGCCGTCCGCGCTCTGCAGGACGGCGGCATGCCGCGCCGCCGGCTCGTCGTCGTCGAGCACGAGCAGCGCGAGCGCCGCCGCGTACCGGCCGATCGGCGACTCCGCCTGCGCCGCGCCGGCGTCGAGCGCCCAGTGCGCCGGCTCGACCGCTCGGTCGCCGGCGAGCAGGAGCGCCTTCATGGCCGCGATCGGCCTGCCCCACGAGTCCGCCGGCGCGCCCGCGTCCCAGCTCTCGCGGTAGCGCGCGGCCGCGCGGCGCAGCCACTCGCGGGCCCCCTCGACGTCGGCGGCCATCAGCAGGCAGAGCCCCGCCGCCCAGGCTGCGTTGCCGAGCTGCGTCAGCTGCCGCTGGTCGGCCTCGCGCGTCTCGCCGCTCTCGTAGCGCGCGATCGCGGTTTGCGCTTGCTCCGGCCAGGTCATGACGGGATCGTACGAACTTTGATTGACTGTTCAGTCATGCGCGAGCTGCGGGAGGTCTACTTCGTCGACGGAGTGCGGACCGCCTTCGGGAAGGCCGGCCCGAAGGGCCTGTTCTGGCGCACCCGGGCGGACGACATGGCCGTCAAGGCGGTGCGGGAGCTCCTGCGCCGCCACCCCGAGATCCCGCCGGAGCGGATCGGCGACGTCGTCCTCGCCGCGACCGCGCAGGTCGGCGACCAGGGCCTGACGCTCGGCCGCGACGTCGCGCTCCTCGCCGGCATCCCCGAGACGGTGCCGGGTTTCGCGGTCGACCGCATGTGCGCAGGCGCGCTCACCGCCGTGACCTCGGCCGCGGGCGAGATCGCGTTCGGCGCGGTGGACGTCGCGGTCGCCGGCGGCGTCGAGCACATGGGCCATCACCCGATGGGCGAGGACGTGGACTTCAACCCGCGCTTCGTCTCGGAGCGGCTGATCGACGAGTCCGCCGCGGTCATGGGCCGCACCGCCGAGAACCTCCACGACCGCTTTCCCGCGATCACGAAGGAGCGGGCCGACGCGTTCGCGCTCCAGTCGCAGCAGCGCGCCGCGGCCGCCTGGTCGAACGGCGTCATGCGCGAGACGGTCGTGCCGATGTCCGTGTTCGGCGACGACGGCTGGAAGGTCGCCGACCGCGACGAGTTCCTCCGGCCCGACACGTCGCTCGACGGGCTCGCCGCGCTGAAGCCGGCGTTCCGCCCGGGCGGGCGCGTCACCGCCGGCAACTCGGCAGGGCTGACCGACGGCGCGACCGCCGCCTTCCTCGCCTCCGAGGCCGC
>DASSNM010000069.1:0-16251 GCA_035688025.1 Gaiellaceae bacterium
CGAGCAGTACCTCGACAACCCCTCCGCCGTGCCCTCCGAGTGGCGCGACCTGTTCGAGTCGCAGCCGGAGGTGCTGCTCCAGCTGCACCCCGGCCTCGCGCGGCTCCTCGAGCGCGTCGACGGGAACGGCCACGCCGCGGCGCCGGTCGTCCCGCAGCCGGCCGCGCCGGTCGCGACAGTCGCGGCCGACCCGGAGCTGCTCGGCGCGGTCGCCGCCTCGATGGCGCTCGTCAAGGCGTTCCGGATGCACGGCCATCTCGCCGCGCGCCTCGACCCGCTCGGCTCCGAGCCGCCCGGCGACCCGGCGCTCGAGCCGGAGCGCCTCGTCCCCAGGCTCACGCCGGAGCTGCAGGCGCGCGTCCCCGCCTCCCTGCTCCGCCTCTACGTCGACGGCGAGACCCTCGCCGACGCGCTGCCGCGCCTGCGCGAGACCTACACCGGGACGATCGCCTACGAGATCGAGCACATCTCCGACCACGAGGAGCGCGTCTGGCTGCGGCAGGCGATCGAGTCCGGCCGCTACCGTCGCCCGCTCGCCGACGAGGAGCGCGTCCGCCTGCTCGGGCGGCTCAGCCAGGTCGAGGGGATGGAGCACTACCTGCGTCGCGCCTTCCTCGGCCAGAAGCAGTTCTCGGTCGAGGGGCTCGACGTGCTGATCCCGATGCTGGACGAGGCGATCGAGATCGGCGCCGAGCAGGGCGCGCACGAGGTCGTGATCGGCATGGCGCACCGTGGCCGGCTGAACGTCCTCGCGCACGTGGTCGGGCGACCGTACGAGACGATCCTGCGCGAGTTCGAGGGCGAGCGGACGATCGAGGCCGTCGTCTCGAGCGAGGAGGGCGGCACCGGCGACGTCAAGTACCACCTCGGCGCCCACGGCTCGCGCTCGACCTCCTCCGGCGACGTGACGATCACGCTCGTCTCGAACCCGAGCCACCTCGAGGCGGTGAACCCGGTGGTCGAGGGGCGGGCCCGCGCCGAGCAGACCGACCGCTCGACGCGCGAGGGCTACCACGACCCGAGCGTCGCGCTGCCGGTGCTGATCCACGGCGACGCCTCGTTCGCCGGCCAGGGCTCGGTCGCCGAGACGCTGAACCTCGAGGCGCTCGCCGGCTACTCGACCGGCGGCACGCTCCACCTGATCGCCAACAACCAGGTCGGCTTCACGACCGACCCGCAGAGCGGCCGCTCGACCCGCTACTCCAGCGACCTGGCGAAGGGCTTCGACATCCCGATCGTCCACGTCAACGCCGACGACCCGGAGGCCGCGCTCGCCGCGATCCGGCTCGCGATGGCCTACCGGCGCAAGTTCGGCCACGACGTCGTCGTCGACCTCGTCGGCTACCGCCGCCACGGCCACAACGAGCAGGACGAGGCCGCGTACACGCAGCCGCTGCTCGCGGCCGCGATCGCCGAGCATCCGACCGTCCGCGAGCAGTTCGCGGCGAAGCTCGTCGCCGAGGGCGCGCTGACGGAGGAGCAGGCGGCCGAGCTCGTCACCGAGGTGAACACCCAGCTGCGCCGCGCGCACGAGGCGCTGAAGGAGACGTTCGGCCACACGGCCGCGCCGCCGCGAAGCGACGGCCACCTCCCGGCGGCGACCGGCGGCGACGTCGTCACCGCGGTCGCGGCCGACCGGCTGCGCGCGCTGAACGAGGAGCTGCTGCGCGTCCCCGACTGGTTCACGCCGCACCCGAAGCTGATGCGCCAGCTCGAGCGCCGGCGCGAGGCGCTCGAGCAGGGCGGGATCGACTGGGGCCAGGCGGAGGCGCTCGCGTTCGCGTCGCTGCTCGTCGACGGGATCCCGATCCGGCTCACCGGCCAGGACACCGAGCGCGGCACCTTCTCGCACCGGCACGCCGTCCTCCACGACGTCGGCACCGGCGCGACGTACGCGCCGATCCAGCATCTCGACGAGGCGGCGGCGGCGTTCGAGATCTTCAACTCGCCGCTCTCCGAGTACGCGTGTCTCGGCTTCGAGTACGGCTACTCGGCGGCCGCGCCGGAGGCGCTCGTCCTCTGGGAGGCGCAGTTCGGCGACTTCGTCAACGGCGCCCAGATCATCATCGACCAGTTCATCTCGGCCGGACTCGCGAAGTGGCGCGAGACGTCGCGGCTGACGCTGCTGCTGCCGCACGGGTACGAGGGCAACGGCCCCGAGCATTCGAGCGCTCGGCTGGAGCGCTTCCTCCAGCTCGCGGCGCAGGAGAACATCCGCATCGCCAACTGCACCACGGCGGCGCAGTACTTCCACCTCGTCCGCCGCCAGGCGCTCGACGCGACCGCCCGCCCGCTCGTCGTCATGACCCCGAAGGGGCTGCTGCGGCTGAAGCAGGCGTCCTCGACCCTCGACGCCCTCGCGACGGGCGAGTTCCGGCCGGTCCTCGATGACCCGTCCGTGGAGCGCGACCGCGTCGAGCGGCTGGTGCTCTGCCAGGGCAAGGTCTACTACGACGTCGCCGGCCACGAGGAGCGCGCGGCCGCCGACCGGGTCGCGGTCGCCCGGCTCGAGCAGCTGTACCCGTTCCCGGTCGAGCAGGCGAAGGAGCTGCTCCGCTCGTATCCGAGCCTGCGCGAGATCGTCTGGACGCAGGAGGAGCCGCAGAACATGGGCGCGTGGCGGGCGATCCGCCACCGGCTCGAGGAGGCGAAGCCGGAGCACGTGCCGCTCCTCTACGTCGGCCGCCCGTGGCGCGCGAGCCCGAGCGAGGGCTACCCGACGGCGCACCTGCGCGAGCAGGACCGGATCGTCCGCGCCGCGCTGACCCTCGGCTAGAAGCGCCGGCCGCGCGTCTTGCCGACGCGCTTCGCGACGTGCTTCGCGACCGTCGGCCCGTGGTCGCGGGCCAGGTTCATCAGCTGCCGCCGCTGCTTCGGGGGCAGCCGGCGCCAGACGTCCCAGAGGGCGAGCGCGAGCCCGACGGGGCCGGGACGGAGTCTGCCGAGACGCGCCACGGCTCCATCCTCGCAGATCGCGCCCGGCTCAGGGCGAGACGGCGAACGACACGGTGCCGACGCTCACCGAGGTCGTCACGCTCGTCGAGCCGACGGAGACGGACGTCGCCGCGACCGGCTCGCTCGCCTCGGAGCCGGGCCCGACCTCGAGCTGGACCTGCGTGTCGGCGGTCTGCTGGGACGGCTCCTCGTGCTTCGAGCGGCCCCGGCCCTCGTCCTGCTGCGGAGCCGTCTCGGCCTGGACCGTCACCGCCTGCGGCGCCGGCGCGGGCGGCGGCTCGGGGAGGCGGTCGTGGCGTCCGTCGCCGCGGTCGCGGTCGTGTCCCCGCCCGTGCCCGCGGCCGTTCGGATGGAGCTCGCCGTGGACGACCGCGATCACCGGCGGGAGCGCGACCGGCGGCAGCGGCGCGTGCTGCGGCGGCTGCCGGCGCGGCGCCGGCTCGGAGCGGGGGTCGGGGGAGCCGGCCTCGATCGGGCCGGCGGTCGGGGCCGCCGGGGCCGGGGTGACCGGCGTCGGCGTCGCGGCCGGCGTCGCGGTCGGCGTGGGCGTCGGCGTCACCGGCGCCGGAGTCGGACTCGGCGTGGCGGGGGTCGGCCGCGCGAGCGAGATCGGCTTCGTCCGGACGGGAAGGGTCGGCGTCTGCGTCGCAGCGGGCAGGAGCCGCGGCGCGACGAGCACCGGCGAGAGCGGCGAGGACGGGAGGAGGCTCGGCGGCGCGGGCCGGCGGAGCGCCGGCGCGGGCGCGGCCTGCACGACGCCGTGGGCCGAACCGCCCGGCGCGAGCGCGACGGTCGCGGAGGAACCACCCGGGCCGGCGAGGTAACGCGGGATCAGCGCAGCACCCGCCACCGCACCGGCGAGGAGGAGCGCTGCCAGCAACCGCTCGATACCGCTCATGTTCGACCCCCGTTTCGCCGACAACATCCCTCGAATGAGGCAATCGGCAGAAAGCGCCGTACCCTTGAGCCCGACCGGACCCGAACCGTGCTGAACAGCTTCAAGCTCAAGCTCGTCGCGTACTTCGTCCTGCTGTCGATCGTCCCGATGGCGGCCGCCTTCTGGGGCTTCACCACCGTCGCCGGGACGAGCAAGACGCGGCAGGTCGACGCGCGCCTGCAGGCGGGCCTCCGCGCCGCGCTCGCCGACTACCAGGAGCGGCTCGACAGCGCCCAGACGACCGCCGAAGGGCTGGCGCGGCTGCGCACCTTCCAGGTCGAGCTGGAGCGCCGCGACCGGCTCGGGCTCGTCCGGCTCCTGCGCGAGGCGCCGGACGTGGCCGTCGTCGCGCCCGGCGGCTTCCGCGTCGGCGCGCTGCCGAGCCCAGCCGTCCGCCGCAGCGTCGACGTCGTCACGGCCCGCGGCCGCGTCGGCACGGTCGTCGCCTCGGTCGCGCTCGACGACGCGCTCGTCACCTCGCTGCGGTCGCGCACCGGCCTCGACCCCGCGGACTCGCTCGCGCTGGTCGAGGACGGCCGGATCGCGGCCGCGGAGCCCGCCGTGTCCGGAGCCGTCGGGCTCGCGCCGGGAGAGACGGCGACGATCCGCGTCGGCGGCGAGCGCTACCGGACGCTGCTCGCGCCCGCGCTCGCGGGCGCCCCCGAGGCGCGCCTCGCCGTGCTCAGCCCGCAGGCGCTGATCGACGCCGCCGACTCGGCCGCCCGCAACCGGATCCTGCTCGGCCTGCTCGTCTGCCTCGCGCTCGTCGGGGTCGTCGCCTACCTCGAGGGACGCTCGATCGTCCGCAGCCTGCAGGCGCTCGCGGGGGCGGCGCACGCGATCGCGCGCGGCCGCTTCGCCGAGCGGGTGCCCGTGCGCGGCCGCGACGAGTTCGCCCTCCTCGGCGGCGCGTTCAACGAGATGGCGACGCAGCTCGAGGCGCGGCTCGCCGAGCTCGAGGCGGAGCGCGCCCGCTTCGCCGACCAGATCGCCCGCTTCGGCGAGGCGCTCGCCGCGACCCACGACCCGGCGCAGCTCCGCCGCGTGATCGCCGAGGCGGCCGTCGAGGCGACCGGCGCGTCCGGCGCGCGCCTCACCGCCGCCGACGGCAGCGTGGCCGAGAGCGGCGACCCCGACGCGGGCGGCGAGCGGCTCGAGCTTCCGCTCGTCGCCGGCCGCGAGTCCTTCGGGACGCTCGTCCTCGTCGGCGAGCGCTTCGACAGCGAGCAGCGCGCGAACGCCGCCTCGCTCGCCTCGCACGCGACGATCGCGCTCGACAACGCCCGACTCCACCGGCTCGTCGAGCGCCAGGCGCTCGTCGACGGGCTCACCGGCGTCGCCAACCGCCGCTGGTGCGAGGAGGCGCTGCACCGCGAGGTCGCCCAGGCCGAGCGCCTCGGCACGCCGCTCGCCCTCGTCCTCGCCGACATCGACGACTTCAAGGCCGTCAACGACGTGCACGGGCACGCCGCCGGCGACGAGACCCTGCGCGCGTTCGCCGACGTCCTGCGGGACACCGTGCGCGAGTCCGACGTCGCCGGCCGCTGGGGCGGCGAGGAGTTCCTGCTCCTGCTCCCCGGCGCCGAGGCCGAGGGCGCAGCCCAGCTCGCCGACCGCGTCCGGCTCGCACTCTCCGGCCGCGAGCTCGACGGCGCCGCCGGACGCTTCCGGGTCACGAGCAGCTTCGGCGTCGCCGCCCACCGCGCCGGCGTCGACGCGGACGCGCTCTTCGCCGCCGCCGACCGCGCCCTCTACCGCGCCAAAGCGGCAGGGAAGGACCGGGTCGAGATCGAATCCTTCATCCGCAGCTTTTAGTAGTCTCGAACGGGAAAGAGGGCCGATTTCGGGTTATGATCCGCGCCGAGGAGGAGCATGTCCCCGATCGGGAGGAAGGAATGCCGGTAGAGACCCCGTCCCTGTTCGCGCAGGTCATCAGGGATCACCTGGACCTGAAGGAGCGCAACGCGCAGCTCGACGGCACGATGCCGATCGACCGCTACAAGAACGACGACCCCTTCGAGAACCACCCGCTGTTCAAGACCGAGGAACAGGCCCGCATCGAGGAGACGATGGACGGCGTCGAGCCGGACTTCAGCGACGCGAGCCTCGAGAACGCCCTCTCCTGGCCCGCGGCCGAGGAGGAGCAGACCGCCGAGAAGGCGGTACCCGTCGCGGAGGAGTCCGGCTTCTGGAGCGGCGCCGGCGCCCGCGACTTCGACTGGGGCGACTAGTCCCGCTTCGCCCGCTCGGGGCCAACAGGCGCCCGCTGCGCGGGCGCGTGTCACGCCCTCCGCTTTCCGCTCGCTCGCAAGCCAGCCGGCTGCGCCGGCTCGCCGCCTCCCGACGGCGGGCGGAGGCGTGCGCTACAGCACGCTCGCGACCAGCTTCAGGTCTTCCACGAACGCCTCCATCTCCGCGTGGCGTGCGTCGTCGTCGCGCTGGCGCAGGATCGCGCTCGGGTGGATCGTCGCGGTGACGAACTCCGCCAGGTCCGACTCGACCCACTCGCCGCGCTGCTTCGTGACCCGGAACCCGCGGCCGAGGAGCGACTGCGCCGCCGTCGCGCCGAGACAGACGAGCACGCGCGGGCGCACGACCGCAAGCTCCGCCTCGAGCCAGGGCCGGCACGCGGCCAGCTCGCTCCAGTTCGGCTTCGCGTGGATCCGCCGCTTGCCGCGCGGCTCCCACTTGAAGTGCTTGACCGCGTTCGTGACGTAGGCGGCGCCGCGGTCGATCCCCGCCCGCTGCAGCGCGTCGTCGAGGACACGGCCGGCCGGGCCGACGAACGGCGCGCCCTCGATGTCCTCGCGGTCGCCGGGCTGCTCGCCGACGAACATCGCGACCGCGCCCGCCCGGCCCGCGCCGAAGACGGTCTGCGTGCCGGTCCGCCAGAGCGGGCACGCGCGGCAGCCGGCGGCGGCCTCGCGCAGACGCGGCAGCGACGGCTTCGCGGGAACGAGCTCGGCGGCGGAATCGCCCATCCGGAGCCGTATACCCCCGATCTATTCCCTCACCCGGGGGATACGTGGCCGTGGTCACATGACGATGCTTCGAGGGTCGGCCTGCGGCCCGAAGGGGGATCAACTGCGGTACCTGCGTTCAGCTGGAGAGGGCACGTGATTGCGAGACCGGAAACGCTGCGCCTGCTGCCGCAGGCTCCGGACGAGCCCGCGGGCGCGGCGCTCGTCGAGTCGTACCGGCGGCTCGCCGACGTGTTCCACGAGGTGCTCGCCGAGCAGAGCCTCGACTCGCTGCTCGTGCGGATCGCGGACACGCTCGCCGAGCTGATCCCGCACGACACGCTCACGATCTACCAGGCCGACGAGGCGCAGCAGCTGCTGAAGCCGGTGCTCGCGCGCGACGAGTGGGCCGACCAGATCCTGAACGCGCCGATCCGCTTCGACGAGGGGATCACCGGCTGGGCCGCCCGCCACCGCGAGGCGGCGCTCGTCAACCAGGCGCACCTCGACCCGCGCGTCCGCTTCGTCCCCGGCACGCCGATCGACGAGGAGGCGCTGATCTCGGTGCCGCTGATCGCCCGCGCGCAGATCAAGGGCGTCCTCAACATCTACCGGGTCGGCGCGGACGGCACCTTCAGCGAGTTCGAGTTCGAGCTCGCGAAGCGCTTCGGCGACGCGGCCGCGCTCGCGCTCGACAACGCGGAGATCCGCGAGCGGCTCGAGCACCAGGCGCGCACCGACTCGCTCACCGGGCTCCTGAACCACTCCGTCTTCCACGAGCGGCTCCTGCACTCGCTCCAGGAGGCGAGCCGCACCCACGGGTCGATCGCCGTCCTGATGCTCGACATCGACGACTTCAAGCGCGTGAACGACGTCCACGGCCACGGCGTCGGCGACGAGCTGCTGCGCCACCTCGCCGACCTGCTCCGCTCGAGCGTCCGCCCGGACGACGTCGTCTGCCGGCTCGGCGGCGAGGAGTTCGCCGTGATCATGGGCGGCTGCGACGGCGTCGACGCGACGCACGTCGCGGAGCGGCTCCTCGGCCGGCTCGGCGACGCCGACTTCCCGGCCGTCGGCTCGCTCTCCGTCTCGGTCGGGATCGCGCTCGGCCCGGAGCACGCGATGAACCCGCGCGAGCTCGCCGCCTGCGCCGAGGCGGCGATGATGACCGCGAAGGCGCAGGGCAAGCACCGGATCGTCGTCTACGCCGAGGACGAGACGCTCCGTCCCGGATCGCCGGACGAGTCGCGCAACGTGCGCTCGATCGCGCACTTGAAGATGCTGCAGAGCCTCACCGGCAAGCTGAACCGGCTGAACGACGTCCGCGAGATCGGGGACGAGATCGCGGCCGAGCTCCGCTCGCTGATCGACTACCACAACTGCCGCGTGTTCATCTCCGACGGCGACTTCCTGCAGCCGGTCGCGTTCCGCGGCGAGCTGACCTCGGGGGCGGACGACCAGCCGCTCGAGCGGCTGCGGATCCGGATCGGCACCGGCATCACCGGCCGCTGCGCCGAGCTCGGCGAGTCCCTCCTCGTCGACGACGCCGCCAACTGCGAGTTCGCCCACCAGATCACCGGCACCGAGCAGATCGAGGAGTCGCTGCTGACCGTCCCGCTCCGCTACGGCGCCCGCGTCGTCGGCGTGATCGTCGTCTCGAAGCTCGGCCTGAACCAGTTCGACGAGGACGACCTGCGGCTGCTGGAGGTGCTCGCCGGGCACGCGTCGGTCGCGATCGAGAACGCGCGCCTGTACGAGTCGGCCCGCCGCGAGGCGGAGAGCGCGACCGCGCTGCTCGAGTTCGGTCGCGAGCTGACCGGACTCGTCGGCCTCGACGAGATCCTCTCGCGGATCGTCGAGCTGTCCGCCGAGATCCTCGGCACCTCGCAGACGTCGATCTACCTCGAGGAGGAGCGGGCGCTCTGCCTGCAGGCGCAGCACGGCCACACGGTCGAGCAGGTCGCCGAGCTCGCCCAGCGTCGCTTCCCAGTCGACGGCTTCGACCCGCACCGCGAGCCGTACGTGATCACGCCTGCCGAGTACGCGCACATCGAGCCGAACCCGATCCGTCCCGGCGCCTCCTACGCGCTCGCGCCGTTCGAGGTCGACGGCCGCGCCGGCATCATCGTCGCGATCGTCCCCGACGAGTCGTTCGGCGACCGCGAGCTGCGGCTGCTCGGCGGCCTCGCCCACCAGGCGAAGCTCGCGATCGCGAACGCGTCGAGCTACGAGGGACTCGAGCGGACGTTCGTCTCGACGGTCGAGGCGCTCGCGAACGCGCTTGAGGCGAACGACGAGTACACCTCGACGCACGCGCGCTGGATCACCGACCTGTCGCTGCGCGTCGGCCGCCAGCTCGGCCTCGCCGACGTCTCGCTGAAGCGGCTCGAGCTGGGCGCGCTCCTGCACGACATCGGCAAGATCGGCATCCCGAGCGACATCCTCTCGAAGCCGGGGCGGCTGACCGCGGAGGAGCGGACGGTCGTGCAGACCCATCCGGAGCTCGGCGAGCGGATCATCGCCCCGATCGACCGGCTGCAGGGCGTCCGCCCGATCGTCCGCCACTGCCACGAGCGCTGGGACGGCCGCGGCTACCCGGACGGGATCGGCGGCGAGGAGATCCCGCTCGAGGCGCGCATCATCTTCGTCTGCGACGCGTACCACGCGATGACGACCGACCGCCCCTACCGCAAGCGGCTCAGCCACCGCGAGGCGATCCGCCGCCTCCGCGAGGGCGCGGGCACCCAGTTCGACCCGGCCGTGGTCGAGGCCGCGGTCGCCGTGCTCGACGAGCGGAGCTAGCCGGCTTCGGCGAGGTCGTCGTCCGCGCCCTCGAGCGTGTGGGCGAGACGGCGGAACGGCCCGTCCTGGCGGAGCAGCTCGCGCTCGTCGCCGCGCTGGACGATGCGGCCGTTCTCGACGACGAGGATCTCGTCGGCGCGGCGGACCGTGGAGAGGCGGTGGGCGATGATGATCGAGGTGCGGCCGCGCAGCAGCCGGTCGAGCGCGCGCTCGATCAGCACCTCGGTCGGCCGGTCGATGTTCGAGGTCGCCTCGTCGAGGACGAGGATGCGCGGGTCGGCGAGGAGCGCCCGCGCGATCGAGATCAGCTGGCGCTCGCCCGCCGAGAGGCCCGCGCCGCCCTCGCGCACCTCGTGGTCGAGCCCGCCCGAGAGCCGGGCCGCGACCCGGTCGACGCCGACCGCGCGCGCCGCCTCGGCGACCTCCTCGTCGGTCGCGTCCGGCTTCGCGAAGCGGATGTTCGAGGCGATCGTGCCGCTGAACAGGAACGGATCCTGGAGGACGACGCCGAGTTGGCGCCGGTACGAGCGCAGCGCCACGTCGCGCAGGTCGGTCCCGTCGACGCGGACCGAGCCCTCGTCCGGGTCGTAGAAGCGCCCGACGAGCCGCGCGAGCGTCGACTTGCCGCCGCCCGACTCGCCGACGAGCGCGAGGCAGCCGCCGGCCGGCACGTGGAACGAGACGCCGTGCAGCACCGGCTCGGCGCCGTACGCGAACACGACCGAGTCGAGGTCGAGGTCGCCCTCGACGCGCGCCAGCGGCGTCGCGCGCACGCGGTCGCGGATCTCCGGCTCCTCGTCGAGGATCGTCGCGATCTTGACCATCGCCGCGGCGCCCGACTGCAGCTGCCCGTACACGTCCGAGAGCTCCTGCAGCGGCTGGAAGACGAGCTGCAGCAGGTAGATCGCGGTGATCAGGGTGCCGATCGTCAACGTGTGGTGCGAGAACAGCCGCTCGCCGACGTACAGGGTCGCGACCGTCGCGACGACGCCGAGGAACTCGATCGAGGGGAAGAAGACGGAGAAGATCTTCTGGACGAGCGTCGACTGCTCCCGGTTCGCGTCGTTCAGCTCGTCGAACTGCCGCTGGAACGCGCGCTCGCGGTTGTACGCCTGCACGATCGCCATGCCGGCGACCGACTCGGCGATCTGCGCGGTGACCGACGCGATCCGGTTGCGCTGTTCGACGAGCGCGACGTGGCTGACCCGCTGGAACCAGCGCGTCAGCAAGAGCGCCGGCGGCAGGATCGCGAAGACGACGAGCCCGAGCCGCCAGTCGGCGATCAGGAGCGCAACGATCGCCGCCGGCAGCAGGATCACGTTCGAGACGAGCGTCGGCATCCCCTGCGAGAGCACGTCCGAGACGGCGTCGACGTCGCTCGTCAGGCGCGCGATGATCCAGCCCGCCTTCTGCTGTGAGAAGTAGCGGAGCGAGAGGCCGGTCAGGTGGTCGAAGAGGTCGCGGCGCAGGCCGAGCACGATCCCCTGGCCGATGCCGGCGAGGCCGCGGATCAGCGTCGCCTGCAGGATCCAGCCGCCGGCGGCGACGCCGAGGTAGATCGCGACGACGATCGTCAGGCGCCGCTCGTTGCCGGCGGCGATGCCCTTGTCGATCGCGTCGCGCACGAGCAGCCAGCCGCCGGTCTGCGCGGCCGCGTTCCCGGTCGCGACGAGGAGCATGAGGACGGCGAGGAGCTTCTTGCCCTCGAGGTACTTGAGCAGCCGCTTCACGCCGCGATCACCTCGTCGCCGAAGAGCGTCGCGAAGTGGCCGCCGGCGCGAAGCAGCTCGGCGGGCGTGCCGGACTCGACGATCCGGCCGTCGATCAGGACGACCGCGCGGTCGGCGAGCTCCACCGTCGAGAGCCGCTGCGTCGCGACGAGCGCGGTGCGGCCCGCGAGCGCGGGCCGGAGGCGCGCGACGAGGCGCCGCTCGGTGAGCGTGTCGACCGCGGAGAGCGGGTCGTCGAGCACGATCACGCGCGCGCCGGTGACGAGCGCGCGGGCGAGCGCGACGCGCTGCCGCTGCCCGCCGGAGAGGTTGACGCCGCGCTCGCCGATCAGCGTCTCGTAGCCGTCCGGCAGCCCCGGCGCGAAGGCGTCGACGCCGGCGGCGTCGCAGGCGGCGAGCACCTCGTCCCAGTCGGCGTCCTCGCGGCCGGCGGTCAGGTTCTCGCGCAGCGGCACCGAGAAGAGCACCGGCCGCTGCGTCACGAGCGCGACCGCGCTCCGCAGCTCGGCGATCGGCACGTCGCGCGTGTCGACGCCGCCGACGAGCACGCGGCCGCCGGTCGGGTCGTAGAAGCGCGGCAGCAGGTTGAGGAGCGAGGTCTTGCCGGAGCCGGTCGGGCCGCAGACGGCGACGATCTCGCCCGGCTCGACCTCGAGCTCGAGGTCGCGCAGGACGTCCGTCTCGCCGCCGTACGCGAAGCGGACCGCCTCGAAGCGGACGCCGAGCGGGCCTCGCGGCAGGTGCACCGGCGTCGCCGGCTCGGGAAGCGGCTCGATCCCGTCGAGCCAGGCGAAGCTGCGGCCCGCGGAGGCGAGCGCGCGCTGCGCGAGGTTCGTGATCCAGCCGAGCGCCTCGAGCGGCCAGACGAGCTGCAGCAGCAGCGTCTCGAAGAGGACGAACTGGCCGATCGTCAGGTGTCCGCCGATCACCTGCCGGCCGCCGAAGAAGACGACCGCGGCGATCGAGAGCGAGGGGAGGTAGTAGAGCCCGGGCAGGTGGCGCGCCTCGACGCCCGCCTGGCGGAGAACGGTGTCGCGGACGGCGCCGGCCTTGTCGCCGAAGCGCTCGCGGACGTCGTCCTCGCGGCCGAACGCCTGCACCATCTCGATCCCGACGACCGCCTCGTCGGCCGCCTCGGTCACGTCGCCCTTCCGCTCCTGCACGTTCCGGGAGATCGGCGCGACCCGCCGCGCGAAGCGGAGGGCGAGCACAGTGATCGGCGGCATCGCGATCGCGGTGTAGAGCGCGAGCCGGGCGTCGACGAGGACGAGGACGATCGCGGCGGCGACGATCATCATCAGGCTCTGCATCCCCTGCACGAGGCCCCAGCCGATGAAGTAGCGGATCGGGTAGAGGTCGTTCGTCGCGCGCGAGAGCACCTGGCCGGTGGCGTGCCGGTCGAAGAACGCGCGCGGGTAGCGCAGGTACGCCTCGTAGAGCAGCTCGCGCATCCGCGCCTCGATCCGGATCCCGATCCGGGCGGTCGCGAAGCGGCGGTTGAAGTTGATGACGAAGCGGAGCGCCGCCAGCCCGGCGATCGCGCCGAGGTACGGCCAGAGGGAGTGGCGGTGATGGAGGATCGCGCCGTCGATCGCGCGCTGGATCAGCAGCGGGATCGCGGTCGAGATCAGCGTGTAGCCGAAGGAGCACGAGAGCCCGAACACGCCGAGACGCCACTGGCCGCGCCAGAGGCGGAGCAGCCTGCGGAAGGTCGGCAGCAGGCCGAGGTCGGGCGGGTCGACGGGGTTCGCGTACTCGGGCATGGCGAGCTGCCCGTGGCGGCAGGCACCTCTTCGCGCCGCGACGGGACTTCAGGCGACGATACCAGCCGCGCCGGAGGCTGAGCGGACCGCGATGCGAAGGGCCGCTAGCGCCTGCGGCGGGCCGCCCGGCGCGCCGGTTTCGCCGCCTCGAGGGTCTCCTCGTCGGGCGGGTCGGCGACCGCGACGGCGGCGGGCTCGAGCTCCGGCTCGGGCGGCGGCGTCGGCAGCGGCGTCGGCGGCGGGGGCGGCGCAGGCTCCGGCTGCGGCTCCGGCTCGTCGAGCCCGGCCGCGGCGGCTGCGGCCGCGAGCGAGGCCCGCTCCTCGTGGAGCTTGACGCGGAGCTGCGCCAGCTCGCGCTCGACCTCGTGGGCGACCCGCTCGCGCTCGTCGAGCCGTTCCCGCTCGGCCTGCGCGAGCGCGAGCTCGGCTTCCGCCGCGCGTTCGCGCCGCTCGGCGGCGGCGATCGCCTCGGCCAGCTCCTGCTCGCGCTCGGCGAGCCGGCGCTCGCGGTCGCGGAGGCCGGGATCCTCGGGCGCCGCCGGCGCGTGTCCGAGCCGATGCTCGAGCGACTGCTGCAGCTCGATCAGCTCGAGTTCGCGCGCGGCGACGATCTGCGCGCGCTCGCGCAGCTCCCGCTTCAGCTCCTCGACGGCGGCGAGCTCGACCTGCTGCTGCACGTGCCGCCGCTCGGACTCGTTCGTCCACGGGATGCCGCCGCCCTGCGCCCAGTCGCTCACCCGGGAAGTGTGGCCCGCGAAGCGCGGACCCGCAACAGTCAGTCCCCGTCGGCGGCGGGCCAGCAGATGCTGACGAGATACGGGAGGCCGGCCACGGTCGTGTGGCAGGTCATCCACTCGACCTCGACCTGCCCGTTCGGACCGTCGATCGCGTGGCGGCCGCGATGGTGCCCGTTCCCCTGCGCGCGGCTGAAGTGCGGCTCGCCGCCGTCGGCGGTCATCGCGCCGACCTTCATCGCGAGGAGCTGTTCGCGCTTCAGGCCGGTGAGGCGGCAGGCGGCGTCGTTGACGGCGACGTAGTTGCGGTCGTCGTCCCAGACGAAGACGGCGACGCCGGGCATGTGCTCGATCGCCTCGCCGAGCAGGGCGAGCTGCGTGAGGGCGGCGCCGCGATCCTCGCCGACGCTCACGCCGCCTCCACGGGCGCGGCGACGGTGGGGAGCACGAGGCGGAAGCGCGCCCCGTGCGGCTCCGCGTCCTCGTAGAGCAGGTCGCCGCCGTGGGCCTGCGCGTACGAGCGCGCGATCGCGAGCCCGAGCCCGGTGCCGACCGCCTGCGGACGCGCCTCGTCGCTGCGCGTGAAGCGCTCGAACAGGTCCGGGACGAACGCCGGCTGGACGCCGGGCCCGCAGTCCTCGACGGTCAGCCGGAAGTGCCGGTCGGTCTGCTCGGCGGCGACGACGACCGGCGGCTCGCCGTAGCGGAATGCGTTCGTGACGAGGTTGGTGACGATGCGCTCCAGCGCGTCCCGGTCGACCGGGACGACGAGGTCGTCGGCGACGCGGACGGCGACGAGCTCCGGCTCCGGCGCCGCCGCCGCGACGATCGCGTCGACCTGCTCGCGCACGCGCAGCGGGCGCGGGTCGATCTTGATCGCCTCCGCGTCGAGCCGCGACAGGTCGAGCAGCTGCTCGATCAGGAGCGCCATCCGCTGCGTCTGCTGGACGAGGGCGGCGCGGAGCTGCTCGGTCTGCTCGTCGTCGAGGCGGTCGCCGAGGTGGTGGAGGGTGGTGACGAAGCCGTGGATGGTGGTCATCGGCGTCCGCAGCTCGTGCGCGGCGAGCGCGACGAAGTTCGACTTCACCTCGTTGGCGCGCTCGAGCGCGATCCGGGCTTCGTGCTCGGCCTGGTAGAGGCGGACGCGGTCGAGGGCGACCCCGGTGAGCGCGCCGAGCGTGCGCAGCAGCGCCAGCTCGTCCTCGCCGAAGAACGGCGCGTACGGGGACGTCCAGACGGCGAGGCTCGCGCCGCCGGGCAGGTCGAGCTCGACGAGCTCCGTCCCTTCGGTCGCGGCGGCCGGCGCGGTGCCGTTCTCGCGTCGCAGCCCCTCCCAGCCCTCAGCCGGGACGTTCCAGGCGCCGACGACCCGGCCTTCCGCGTTCCGGATCGCGATCGCCCGCGCGCCGACGAGGGCGGCCGCCGGCTCGAGGACGCGGCCGGCCACCTCCTCCTGGGACTCGGCAAAGCCGAGGAGGCTGGAGATCGCCTCCTGCAGCTGCGCCTGCGCGGGCAGCCGCCAGACCATGCGCACGAGCGACGGCGGCGCGAGCCCGAGGTAGAAGGCGGCGACGGCGGCGAGCGCCAGCAGGTCGGTCGCGAGGACGAGCGGCGAGTTCGTGCCGGGCCCGGACGCGGCGAGGAAGATGGCGACCGTGATCGAGCCCGACGCGAACGCCAGCATCTGCATCCGCCGGCGCGCGACCGACGGCTGCTGCCGGCCGGCCAGCACGAGCCGCGTGGCGGTCAGCACGGAGAGCACGGTCCAGTGGAGGAGGAAGAGGGCGACGAACGCGAGGAAGTAGACGGGCCACGACTCGCCCTTCTGGGGCGTGCTCGGCATCGCGAACGTCCAGACGAGCAGGACGCCGGTCAGGCCGAAGAATGCGTTGTCGAGGTCGCGGCGGGCCGTCCGGAAGACGGTCGTGAAGCGGAAGAGGAGGAACGGGAAGACGACGAGGAGCGCGATCTCGACGCGCCCGATCGCGCGCTCGACGAGGTTGCCCGAGTGGTTCGGGACGAGGGCGAGCAGCTCGAGCAGGCCGAGCGAGCCGAACGCGGCGGCGCCCCACATCGCCGCGCGGTCGCGCCGGCGCAGGAACGAGAGCAGCGCGACGATCGCAAGCGCGATGTAGGCGACGATCGTGAGCCAGCGAAAACCCTGGACAGCCCCGTGCACGCAGTCTCCCCCCTGGGCGTGTGCAGGCGCAATCTACGTGGCGGGAGCGTCCGCGTAAACAGCGATCGCCGCGCGCTGCCGCAGCGGGATGCGGACGCGGAAGGTGGTGCCGGCGTGCGTCTCGCTCTCGACCTCGATCGTGCCGCGGTGCGCGTCGACGATCGCCTTCGCGATCGTCAGCCCGAGTCCGG
>DASSNM010000084.1:0-8900 GCA_035688025.1 Gaiellaceae bacterium
GGACGCCCCGCCGCGGCCTCCGGAGGAGGAGCGGCCTCGCCGCGGCGACGACCGCCGGCGCGGCGGCGGCGGCCGTGATCGCGGCCGCGGTCCCCGCCGCGAGGAGCACGGCGGCGGCGGCGACGAGGGCTAGTCCCTGCCGCAGTCACGAACGGGGAAGGGCGGCTTCGGCCGCCCTTCCCGCTTTTCGGGGACACATTCACTCGTACGGGTCACGCCCGCGGTCGCGAAAACACTCATCGTCGCGGCGCTTGCTGCCGATGACACGTGCGGACGGACGCTGTGGCCACTCCCCTGCAACCCATCTCCCCGCTCCGAGGTCTCCTCGAGGTCACGCGGCTCCTGCGCGCGCAGGAGGAGCTGCCCGAGCTGCTCGGCGCGATCGCGCGCGCGATCGGCGCCTCGCTCGGCTACCGCACGGTCGCGATCAACCTCTACCGGCCCGAGTGGGACGACTTCCAGGTCGCCGTCGTGCACGGCAACGACGCGGCGCGCGAGGCGCTGATCGGCCGTGTCCGCAGCGGCGCCGACTGGGACGTCCTCCTCGCCGAGCGGTTCCTCCGCCGCGGCGCCTACGTCGTCCCGGCCGGCTCGATCGACTGGCCGTCGCTCGGGGCGAGCTACATCCCGCAGGCGCCGCGCACCGGCGACCCGTCCCGCTGGGATCCCGAGGACGCGCTCTTCGTCCCGCTCCGCCACCAGGAGGGGCACCTGCTCGGGATCGTGTCCGTCGACGAGCCCGCGAGCGGGCTGCGGCCGACCGACGACGACCTCGACGTGCTCGTCGCACTCGCCGACCACGCGGCGCTCGCCGTGCAGGCGGCCCGCGAGGAGTCCGAGGCGGCCCGGCACAAGCGCGCGCTCCAGGAGCTGCTCGCCGTCTCGTCGCGCCTGACCGGCGAGCCCGGGGCGGACCGGATCCTCCAGCGCGTCTGCACCGGCATCCGCGAGGCGCTCGGCTTCCAGAACGTCTGCGCCGCGCTCGTCGAGCCGGAGACGCACCGCGTGACGCCGCACGCGTCCGTCGGCTGGGAGCTCGACGACCCCGGCCTCGAGCAGGATCTCCGGCTCGAGCACGTGCAGTCGCTCCTCGATCCCGACTTCGAGCGGGAGGGGTGCTACCTGCTCCCGAACGAGGAGGCGCGCCGCCGGCTCGGGCGGCTCGAGGTGATGTACGCCTCGCAGCTGAACGGCAGCGGGCCGTGGGCGTGGAACCGCCACTGGCTGCTCGTGCCGCTCCTCGACGGCGACGGCGACCTGCTCGGCGTCATCTGGGTCGACGACCCGAGCGACCGGCTGCTGCCGTCCGCCGACCGGCTCCAGGCGCTGCGGATCTTCGCCAACGACGCCGCGGCCGCGCTCGTCGCCGGTCGCAACGTCGAGCAGCTGCGCTTCCTCGCCGACCACGACCCGCTGACGCGGCTGCTGAACCGGCGCGCGTTCGTCGAGCAGCTCGACGGCGAGGTGGCGCGCGCGACGCGCTACGGCCGCTCGTTCGGGCTCGTCCTCGCCGACCTCGACGGGTTCAAGCAGCTGAACGACCGCTTCGGCCACACGGTCGGCGACGAGGCCCTGCAGATGTTCGCGTCGGTCGTCTCGCGCGCGCTGCGCAAGCCGGACGAGGCGTTCCGCATCGGCGGCGACGAGTTCGCGCTGCTCGTCGCGGAGGCATCCGACGCCGACGCGCGCGCGGTCGTCCGCCGCATCCAGAAGCTGTTCACCGAGAACCGCGACCCGCGGCTGAGCGCGGTGACGGCGAGCTTCGGCTGCGCCGCCTGCCCCGAGGACGCCGACGACTCGAAGACGCTGTTCCGGCTCGCGGACGAGGCGCTGTACGAGGCGAAGCGCTCCGGCAGCGGCCTGCACTTCGTGGCGTAGCGCCGCTTCGCCTACGATCGGCGCGTGCAGAAGGTCACCCTGACGGAGCTCGACTCCGGCGAGCGCGTCATCTCCGAGCGCGTGCCGAGCGTCCGCTCGGTCGCGATCGGCTTCTGGATCGACGTCGGCTCCCGCGACGAGCGCGACGACCGGGCGGGCGTGTCGCACTTCATCGAGCACCTGCTGTTCAAGGGCTCCCGCCGCTTCGACGCGCAGGAGATCGCCGAGACGTTCGACGCGATGGGCGCCGAGCTGAACGCGGCGACCTCGCGCGAGCACACGGTCGTCTACTCGCGCGTCCCCGAGCAGCACGTCGAGACGGCGCTCGAGGTGATGACGGACATGGTCTTCGCGCCCGCGTTCGCCGAGGTCGACCAGGAGCGCGAGGTCGTGCTCGAGGAGATCGCGATGTACGAGGACACGCCGGGCGAGCTCGTCCACGACCTCTTCTCGGAGGCGGTCTTCGGCGGCCACGCGCTCGGGCGGCCGGTGATCGGCACCGCCGCGGTGATCTCGAGCGTCAGCCGCCGCGCCCTCGGCGCCTGGCACCGCGCCACGTACCGGCCGGGGAACGTCGTCGTCGCGGCCGCGGGCGCGCTCGCGCACGACCGGCTCGTCGCGCTGCTGCAGCGCTCGGAGCGTCACGCGGGCGCCGAGTCCCGCGGCGGCGGGCGCGTCCGCCGGCCGCTCGGACGCGTGCCGGAGCCCGGCGTCCGCTTCCAGCGCAAGGGCACCGAGCAGTACCACCTCTGCCTCGGCGCGACCGGGATCTCGCGCTCCGACCGCCGCCGCTTCGCCGCCTCGCTCCTCGACTCGATCCTCGGCGGCTCCGCCTCCTCGCGGCTCTTCCAGGAGATCCGCGAGAAGCGCGGGATGGCGTACTCCGTCTACAGCTTCGGCTCGCAGTACACCGACACCGGCCTGCTCGGCGTCTACGTCGGCACGCGCGAGGAGAACCTCGGCCCGTGCGTCGAGATCACGGTCGGGCAGATCGCCGAGATCGCCGGCGGCCGGCTGCGCAAGGGCGAGCTGGAGCGCGCGAAGGAGAACCTGAAGGGCAGGATCGTCCTCTCGCTCGAGTCGACGTCGAACCGGATGAGCCGGCTCGGCAAGTCGCTCGTCTCCGACACGGAGCTGATGACGCTCGAGCGCGTCATGGCCGAGATCGACGCGGTCGACCGCGACGAGCTGGCCGAGCTCGCCTCGACGCTGCTCGCGCCGGAGCGGCTCTCCGCCTCCGGCGTCGGACCGGACGAGTCGCGCTTCCTCGCCGCGATCGGCCGCGCCGGCGGCGAGCTCGAGAAGGCGGCGGCGTGAAGCTGGCCCTGTTCGGCGCCGAGGGCAAGGTGGGGCGCGCGCTCGCGCCGGTGCTCGAGGCGCACGGGCACGAGATGCGAGGGATCGAGCTCGGCGACGAGCCGGACGTGTCCGGCTGCGACGCGGCGGTCGACTTCACGACCCCCGAGGCGGCGCCGGCGAACGTGCGCGCCGCGCTCGAGCAGGGCGTCTCCTGCGTCGTCGGCACGACCGGCTGGGATCCGGCGCCGCTCGGCGACCTCGCCGCGGAGCGCGGCCTGCGGCTGTTCGTGGCGCCGAACTTCTCGATCGGCGCGGTGCTGATGATGCGCTTCGCGCGCGAGGCGGCCGCCTACCTGCCGCGCGCCGAGATCGTCGAGCTGCACAACGAGGCGAAGAAGGACGCGCCCTCCGGGACCGCGCGCGCGACGGCCGACCTGATCGGCGGCGAGGTCGCGATCCACTCCGTGCGCCTGCCCGGCCTCGTCGCGCACCAGGAGGTCATCTTCGGCGGCGAGGGCCAACTGCTGACGATCCGCCACGACACGACCGGCCGCGAGTCGTTCGCCTACGGCGTCCTGCTCGCCCTCGACAAGCTCGCCGAGCTGCCGCCGGGTCTCTCGCTCGGCCTGGACTCGGTCCTCTAGTCGCCGACGTAGCGGCCGCAGAGCTCGCACGTGACGGCGTAGCGCTTCGCCCCCGACGGCGTCACCGCGATCACGCGCCGCACCGGGCGGTGCTTGCACGCCTGCACGGGAGGCAGCAGGCGCGGCAGCGGCGGCAGCTCGGGCAGGTGCCGGACGGCGCCGCCGACGGCCGGACAGCCCTCGACGTGCTCGGCCCACACGTGGTGCAGCGGCTGCGTCGTCACCGCCATCCAGCCGCACGCCTCGCAGGCGATCTCGGGCATCGCTCAGTCCTCTCCGTGCTCGGCGAGCCACGCCTTCGCGACCCGCTTCGGCGCCCTCGTCAGCCAGGCGTCGACGACGCAGTCGCGCAGCTCCTCCCGCTCGAGCCGCGCGAGGTCGGGGATGCGCAGCAGCACCGCCGGGAAGCCGTTCCAGTGCGGCGTCGTGAAGAAGATCCCGCGCGGGTCGGCGAGGACGAGCTCCTTCGCCTCCTGGCCGTCGACGCGGAAGGCGAGCACGTCGTCGAGCCGGTTGCCGTCCGCGTCGACCGCGTCCGGGCGCGGCCGGCGGTGGAAGCAGAACCACTTGCCGCCGACCTGATATCCGGGCCGTCCGTCGTCGACGACCTTCGTCGTCTCCGGCAGCGAGAGCGCCAGCCGGTCGAGGTCGCGCATCGTCGCCATCCCCTCAGGATGCCCGACGCGTAGACCTGCCCGCGTCCGGCAGGCTCCCCGCATGTCGCTCACCGCAGGCAGCGGCCCGCTCGGGGAGAAGCCGGCCGGCCGCTTCAACTTCACGCCCGACCCGCCGACCGGCTCGGCGCTCCTCTGGGACCCGGTCCCGTACCGGCTGCGCGCCTACCTCGCCGGCGAGTGCGTCCTCGACACGACCGACGCGAAGCTCCTGCACGAGACGGGACACCTGCCCGTCTACTACGTGCCCGAGGCCGACCTCCGCGCCGACCTGCTCGAGCCGAGCGAGCGGACGAGCCGCTGCCCGCACAAGGGCGAGGCGAGCTACCGGTCGCTGCGCGTCGGCGACCGCGTCGCGCAGGACGCTGTCTGGGCGTACCGCGAGCCGCTCGAGCCGGCGGCGTTCCTCGCCGGGCACGCGGCGCTCTACTGGGATCGCGTGGACGAGTGGTACGTCGAGGAGGAGCAGGTCTTCGGCCACCCGCGCGACCCGTACCACCGGATCGACGTCTACCGGACGACCCGTCCGGTGCGCGCGACCCTCGCCGGCGAGGTGCTGGCCGAGTCGGTGCGCGCGAAGGTGCTCTACGAGACCTCGCACCCGCCGCGCTTCTACCTGCCGGCCGAGGACGTCCGCATCGACCTGCTCGAGCCGAGCGGCGCGCGCACCCGCTGCGCGTACAAGGGCGAGGCGTCGTACTGGCACGCACGGGCGGGCGGCGAGCTGCACGAGGACGTCGCCTGGACGTATCCCGACCCCGACGACGACGGCCGCGACGTCCGCGATCTCGTCTGCTTCGACGAGACCAGGGTGGAGCTGGAGGTGTCCGAGCAGGGATAGTTGTCCCCGGAGATGCCGACGCAGGCCGCCGAGCTCGTCTTCGACGAGGCGACGAAGCAGTACCCCGGCCGCGCCGACGCGGCCGTCGACCGGCTCTCGCTGACGGTGCCGGCGGGCGAGATCTGCGTCCTCGTCGGGCCGTCGGGCGGCGGCAAGACGACGGCGCTGAAGCTCGTGAACCGGCTGATCCCGCTCTCGAGCGGCGACATCCGCATCGACGGCGTCTCGATCCTCGACCAGGACGTCGTCCAGCTCCGCCGCTCGATCGGCTACGTCATCCAGCAGGTCGGGCTCTTCCCGCACATGACCGTCGAGGCGAACATCGGCACCGTGCCGCGGCTCTACGGCCGGCCGCGCTCCTGGATCCGCGGCCGCTCCGCCGAGCTGCTCGACCTCGTCGGCCTCAGCTCGGACTACGCGAAGCGCTACCCGTCGCAGCTCTCCGGCGGCGAGCGCCAGCGTGTCGGCCTCGCGCGCGCGCTCGCGGCGAACCCGCCGCTGATGCTGATGGACGAGCCGTTCGGCGCGATCGACCCGATCGTCCGCGCGCGCCTCCAGGACGAGTTCCTGCGCCTGCACCGCGAGGTGCGGAAGACGGTCGTCTTCGTCACGCACGACATCGACGAGGCGATCAAGGTCGGCGACCGGATCGCGATCCTCCGCGAGGGCGGCCGCCTGGCGCAGTACGACACGCCCGAGCGGATCCTGCGCGAGCCGGCCGACGAGTTCGTCGCCCAGTTCGTCGGCGCCGACCGGGCGCTGAAGGCGCTCGCGCTCCGCACCCTCGGCGAGCTGACGCTCGCGCCGGCCGACGGCGTCGACGGCGTCCCGCGGCTGCCGGCCGAGACGACGCTGCGGGACGCGCTCGCCGCGCTGCTCGCAGCCGGGGCGGAGCGGGGGCTCGTGACGGACGGCGACGGACGCGCGCTCGGCGTCGTCTCGCGGGAGGAGCTCCTGCGGTGATCCTCGCGAGCGGCCCGGTGATCCCGGACTTCGGCTCGGGCTCGAGCTGCGAGGTGTCGAACGGCTGGTTCTGCACCGAGTGGATCACCGGCCACTGGGGCGACACGCTGCAACCGGCGCTCCTCCAGCACGTCGAGCTGTCCGCGGTCGCGGTCGCGGTCGGCTTCGTCATCGCGTCGGCGCTCGCGGTCGCCGGCTTCCGCAAGCGCTGGGTGGACGCGCCGGTCGGCTCCTTCGCCGACTTCCTCTACACGATCCCGAGCCTCGCGCTCTTCGAGCTGCTCGTCCCGCTCACCGGGCTGACCGAGACGACCGTCGAGATCGCGCTCGTCTCGTACACGCTGCTGATCCTCTACCGGAACATGGTCGAGGGCCTGCGCAGCGTGCCCGACGAGGTGCTCGAGTCGGCGCGGGGGATGGGGCTGACGCGGCTGCAGACGTTCGTCCGGGTCGAGCTGCCGCTCGCCGCCCCGGCCGTGCTCGCCGGGCTGCGGATCACGACCGTCTCGACGATCTCGATCGCCACCGTCGCCGCGTTCGTGATCCCGAAGGGGCTCGGCTACCCGATCTTCACCGCGATCCAGCAGAACCTGTTCAAGACCGAGATCCTCGTCGCCGGCGGGCTCGCGGTCGCGCTGGCGCTCGCCGCGGACGCCGCGCTCGTGCTCGTCGCGCGTCTCGCCGTCCCGTGGAGCCGCGCCCGGTGACGCTCGCCGACGCCTTCACGCCGGGCACGTTCCTCGACGCGCTGCGCTTCATCCCGCACAACACCGGGCTGCTGCTCTCGAAGACGGGCGACCAGGTGGAGCTCTCGTTCGCCGCGCTCGGGATCGCGCTCGTCCTCGCGCTCCCGCTCGGGCTCTGGCTCGGTCATCGCCACCGCGGCCTGACGCTCGCGCTCGGCGTCTCGACGCTCGGGCGGGCGCTGCCGAGCGTCGTGCTGATCGCGTTCGGGATCACCGTGCTCGGCGTCGGCTTCTGGAACAACACGGTCGCGCTCGTCGTCCTCGCCGTCCCGCCGATCCTCACGAACGCCTACTTCGCGGTCGACGGGGTCGACCGGGACGTCGTCGAGGCGGCGCGCGGGATGGGCCTCAGCGAGACGCAGATCCTGTTCCGGATCGAGCTGCCGCTCGGCGTCGCGCTCGTCGTCGCCGGGATCCGGATCGCCGCCGTGTTCGTGATCGCGACGGCGACGATCGCCGCGATCGCAGGCGGCGGCGGGCTCGGCGACGTGATCGTCAACCAGCCGACGTACGGGCTCGCGGGCGTGCTCGCGGCGGCGCTCTGCGTGGCCGCGCTCGCCTTCCTGGCCGCGCTCGCCCTCGGCCTGGTTCACAAAGCGGTAATGCGTAGACAGGCGCCGCGCACGTAGGGTCCCGCGCAAGGGCACGGCAAACCGGAGAGGGGAGGATTCCATGTTCCGCAAGCACACCCGACGGGCGGCGAAGGCCGCCTACGCGATCTCGCTCGGGGTCGCGCTCCTGATCGGCCTTACCGCCTGCGGCGGCTCGGGGAAGAGCGCCTCGGGCGTCGCCGGCGCGCAGAAGACGATCGCGAAGCATGCGAAGCCGACGATCGTCGTCGGCAACAAGAACTTCACCGAGGAGTACATCCTCGGCCAGCTCTACGGCCAGGCGCTCCAGGCGAAGGGCTACAAGGTCAAGTACGCGGGGAGCCTCGGCAGCTCCGAGCTCGCCGACGCCGCGCTCACGAGCGGCAAGATCGACCTGCTGCCGGAGTACATGGGCGTCGTCGTTCTCGACGTCGCGGGCCAGAAGACGTCGCCGAAGACCGCGCACGCGACGTATCTCGCCGCGAAGAAGTTCGAGGAGACGCGGGGGCTGACCGTGCTGAACCCGACGCCGTTCTACGACTCGGACACCGTCTCGGTGCTGAAGACGACGGCGCAGAAGTACGGCCTGAAGACGATCGGCGACCTGAAGAAGGTCGGCACGTTCACGTACGCCGGCTACCCGGAGTGCGACAAGCGCATCACCTGCCTGCTCGGCCTGAAGCGGATCTACGGGCTGACGAAGGTGAAGTTCATCCAGATCGGGAGCCTCAGCGTCGAGACGCTGCTCGACCACAAGAAGGCGACCGCGGGCGACATCTTCTCGACCGAGCCGGCGCTCGCGAGCGGGAAGTACGTCCCGCTGAAGGACACGAAGGCGATCTTCGGCTTCCAGAACGTCGCCCCGATCGTCTCGCAGAAGACGCTGAAGGCCGGCGGGGCCGCGCTCCGCAAGGCGATCGACGCCGTCTCCGCGAAGCTGACGATCAAGGCGATGATCGCCATGAACACCGCGGTGGGCGTCGACAAGAAGACCCCGGCCGCGGTCGCGTCCGCGTTCCTGAAGGCGAACGGGCTCAAGTAGTGAAGGTCGTCGTTCTCGGCGGAGGGTCGACCGGCGAGCACTTCGTCGGGGCCCTCCGCCGGTACGACGAGGACGCGGAGCTCGTCCTCGTCGAGAGCCGTCTCGTCGGCGGCGAGTGCTCCTACTTCGCGTGCATGCCGACGAAGACGCTGCTGCGCGCGACCGAGCTGTCGGCGTCGCTCGACCGCGCTCCCGGCCTCGCGCCGGAGCGGCCCGCCCCGGA
>DASSNM010000026.1:0-24443 GCA_035688025.1 Gaiellaceae bacterium
GCCGGACGGGCCTCGCGGCGATGCTGCGCGGCTCGATGACGGCGCCCCGCTCGGCGCAGCGGTCGCCCCACTTCGGGCTGCTCGCCGGCGCCTCGCAGGCGGACGTGAAGCGCTGGATCCAGCTGCTCGAGGTCGCCGGCGCGCTCGAGTCCTTCGAGAGCGAGGACGGCTTCCGTCTCCTCCGGGCCGTCCCGGGCGCCGACGTGCCCCGGATCGGATCGCCCGCCGCCGCCGGCCCGGCCGACGAGGGTCTCTTCGAGCGGCTGCGGGCGTGGCGGCTCGAGCGGGCGCGCGAGGACGAGGTGCCCGCCTACGTCGTCCTGCACGACGCGACGCTGCGGGAGCTCGCGACCGCGAAGCCCGGGAACGCGAGCGACCTGGCCGCCGTCAGGGGCTTCGGGCCGGCGAAGCTGGAGCGCTACGGCGAGGACGTCCTCGCCGTGATCGCGGCCGCCTGACGAAAAAACCGGAGCTACACTCACTCTCTTGCGGCCGTTCAGCAAGAACAGACCGGCGCGCAAGCGTCGCCGGATCCGCAGGCTTCGCCTCCTTGCGCTGCTCACCGTCCTCGGGATCGCCGGCACGGTGTCGTTCACGTTCGGGCTGATCACCGCCACCGCGGCCGAGATCCAGTCGGGCCGGTTCGACCCGCAGAAGCAGCTCGACAAGCAGGTCAACGGCTACATCTACGACTCGAGCGGTGAGAAGATCCTCGCGGTGCTCCGGGGCTCCGAGGCCCGGACGCTCGTCCGCTACGACCAGATCGCCGACCCGATGCGGCATGCGATCGTCGCGATCGAGGACCGCCGGTTCTGGGAGCACGACGGCGTCGACCTGCGCGGCATCGGCCGCGCGCTGATCGCCGACATCCGCCACCAGAAGGTGGTCGAGGGCGGCTCCACGATCACCCAGCAGTTCGTCAAGAACGCGCTCGACCGCGATCAGAAGACGATCGGCCGCAAGGTCCGCGAGGCGGCCTTCGCCTGGCAGCTCGAGCGCTCGGCCGCCTGGCCGAAGAAGCGGATCCTGCAGGAGTACCTCAACACGATCTACTTCGGGAACGGCGCCTACGGCGTGCAGCAGGCCTCACTCGTCTACTTCGACCACGGTGCGAAGGACCTGACGATCGCCGAGGCGGCGCTGCTGGCGGGCATCCCGGCCGACCCGAGCCGCTACGACCCGGTCACGAACCCCGCCGCGGCGAAGGCGCGCCGCCGTGCGGTCCTGCGCGCGATGCTCGAGGAGTCGAAGATCACGACGGCGCAGTACGACGAGGCCAACGCGACCGAGCTGCCGGATCCCGACGAGGTCGGCCTCGGGGGCACCGAGGGACAGCACGGCGCCCTGCACTTCGTCAACTACGTGAAGCAGCAGCTGATCGACGAATACGGCGAGACGAAGGTCTTCGGCGGCGGCCTCAAGGTGGTGTCGACGATCGACCTCGAGCTGCAGCAGGCGGCGCGCGAGGCGATCTCGAAGTGGCTGACCGAGCCGGACGGCCCGTCGGCGGCCCTCGTCGCGATCGACCCCCGCGACGGGGCCGTCCGCGCGATGATCGGCGGCAACAACTACCGCAAGAGCCAGTTCAACCTCGCCGTGCAGGGCGTCCGGCAGCCGGGCTCCTCGTTCAAGCCGTTCGTGCTCGCGACCGCGCTCGAGCAGGGGATCTCGCCGCAGAGCGTCTTCCGCTCCGGCCCCGTCTCGATCTTCCTCGGCAACAAGTACTGGCCGGTGCACAACTACGAGGGCGAGTACCTCGGGAACATCGACCTGACGAAGGCGATCGCGGTCTCGGACAACTCCGTCTTCGCCCAGCTCACGAAGGACGTCGGGCCGCAGAACGTCGTCCGGGTCGCGCACGCGCTCGGGGTGATGCGGCCGCTGCACGGCGTCTTCTCGATCGGGCTCGGCACGCAGGCGGTCAGTCCGCTCGACATGGCGCGCGCGTACGCCTCGTTCGCGGACGGCGGGGAGCGCGTCGACGGCTCGCTCCTCGGCGACCAGCCGCGCACGATCACGCGGATCGCCGACGCCGAGGGGAGGACGGTGACCGTCAACCGGCCGCTGCGGCGGCGCGTGCTGTCGGCGAGCGAGGACGCGCTCCTCACGCAGCTGCTCGCCGGCGTCGTCTCGCACGGCACCGGCACCGCGGCCGCGATCCCGGGACGCGCGGTCGCGGGCAAGACGGGGACGACCGAGAACTACGGCGACGCCTGGTTCGTCGGCTGGACGCCCGGACTCGTGACCGCGGTCTGGGTCGGCTACCCGGACGGGCTGCGGCCGATGCTGCACGAGTTCCACGGCGGCCCGGTGGTCGGCGGCAGCTTCCCGGCGGAGATCTGGAAGACGTTCACGCAGTCGGCGGTCGACGCGCTCGGCCTGCCCGCGGAGTCGTTCCCGCCCGCGCCGTACGTGCCGGGCGTGGCGAAGCGCGTGACCTATCGCGACGGGCGGATCGAGCTCGACAACGGCTCCTGCCAGGACACGTCGCTCCTCGTCTACTTCCAGGGTCGCGGGCCGGCGAAGACCGCGAACTGCGGCCTCCACGAGGTGGACGTCCCGAACGTCGTCGGCCTCAGCCTCGCCGCGGCGCGGTCGAGACTCGCCGCCCAGCCGCTGACGCCGCAGCTGATCTACGCGCCCGCGCCCGCCGGCCGCACGCCCGGAACGGTGCTGCGGCAGTTCCCGGCGAGCGGGACGCTCTCCACGTTCGGGACGGTGCGGCTCGTCGTCGCGAGCGCTAGGCGAAGCGGCGGCTGACGAACGGCGAGCCGGCCAGCCCGTAGCGCCACGTCAGCTCCGCCGCCTTCGTGATCCCGATCCGCGGGCCGGTGACGATCTCCGGAACGCGCTCGCGGGCGTGGAGCTCGAACGGCGGCCGGTCGAGCCGCAGGCCGTCGTGCTCCCGGGTGACGGCGAGCGCCTGGCAGAGCTTCCCCGGGCCCGAGCAGAGCGCGCGGACGTCCTCGACGCCCCGCCGCGCCTGCATCGCGTCGAGGCCCGCCGTCGGCTGGAGCGCCCGGATCAGCACCGCCTCGGCCCGCCCCTCCGCCTCGCAGACGAGATTCAGGCACCAGTGAATGCCGTAGGAGCGGTAGACGTACGCGTGCCCGGGCGGGCCGAACATCGAGGCGTTCCGCGCCGTCCGGCCCGCGAAGCCGTGGCTCGCCGGATCCTCCTGGTCGTAGGCCTCGACCTCGACGACGACTCCGCCCACGCCGTCGACGAGCAGCGTCGCGCCGATCAGGTCGGGCGCGACCTCGTGCACCGGCCGCGCGAAGAACTGCCGCTCGAGCCGCGTCAGAAGAGCTGTTCCGGCTCCGGCGGGCGCGCCGTCTTCTCGAGCACGCGGCGCGCGCGCCGCCCCAGGTCGGCGAGGTCGACGCGGCCCTCCTCCGCCGCGGCGGCGAGCCGTTCGGCGAGGTCGAGCGCCTCGTCGAGGACGGCGCTCGCGGCCGTCGACGAGTCCTGGCCCATGTCGGAGAGGATCGTCCGCTCGGTGCGCGACGCGACGATCGGGTCGGCGACGCCGTCCACCCAGACGCGGGTGCGCCGGCCGTGGCCGCGCTCGCCCTCGCCGAGCGGCTCCAGCGCGTAGATCCGGTCGGCGCGCGCCCACTTGCCGAAGCCGAGGAAGACCATGCGCTCTGCCACGAGTCGGACGCTACATCGTTTCGGCCGCGGGTTGAAAGCGTCCGCATCCCGAACTACTGTCAGTCGCGGAAGCGCCGGGGACGGGGTCGGACTCGGTCCAATTCAAGGGGAAAGGACGAGGGCAACCTATGCGGTACGAACGAGGGCGAAGCCTGCCCGTCAGGCTTCTCGTGCTCGCGGTGCTCGCTCTAGTGGCGGTCGGCGTGTTCGGCGTCGGCACAGCCGCGGCAGCGACACCACGGGCACTCATCAACGGCGACACGGTCAGCGGCGGCACCAGCAGCCTCGAGGCGCAGCAGGCGAGCGCGCTCGGGTTCTCGGTCGACGTCGTCAGCGGCTCGCAGTGGGACTCGATGAGCCAGTCCGATTTCGCGCAGTACCAGGTGCTGATCATCGGCGACCCGACCTGCTCGCTGCTCGCAGGCTCGGTCTCGACCAACGCCTCCACGTGGATCCCGGTCGTCATGGGCACCGCCGGCGGCAACACGCAGGCGGGCAACCGGATCGTCATCGGCACCGACCCGGTGTTCCACTACCACTACGGCCACCCGGGCGCGATCAACCTGATCCACGACGGGATCGCGTTCGCCGGCGCGCAGCCGGGCCGGACCGGGCTCTACTTCGACGACACCTGCGGCGACTACTACAACACGCCGTCGGCCGTCCAGATGCTCCAGAGCCTCAGCGCGGGCACGGGCACCTGGACGAAGAACGCGTCGCCGCCGTGCGGCGGCTCCGCGTCGCTGATCGCGTCGAACGCGCTCATCGACACGGTGAGCAGCTCCGACCTGCAGGGCTGGAGCTGCTCCATCCACGAGTCGTTCCCGACCTACGCGAGCGACTGGAGCCCGCTGGCGATCGCCACCGACGCTCCGACGCATCCGACGTGCGGCAACGACGTCGACACGGGGGCCGCCGTCTGCGGCGAGGCGTACATCCTCGTCGCCGGCTCCGGGATCGTCGTCACGGCGCCGGACATCTCGGTCGACCCGACCGACCAGTCGCCGAGCGGCAGCACGGCGACGGTGACCGCACACGTCGAGCAGGGCGGCTCGCCGCTCGTCGGCCAGACGGTCACCTGGACGGTGACGGGCCAGAACGCCGGCGCGGCGGGCACGTGCGCTCCGGCCGACTGCACCACCGACTCGAACGGCGACGTCTCGTTCACGTACTCCGGCACGAACGGCGCCGGCGACGACACGGTCGTGGCCAGCTTCACCACGTCCGGCGGCTCCGTCGAGCAGGCCAGCGGCGCGGTGCACTGGACGGTCGCCGCGGACACGACGCCGCCGACGCTCGGCGACGTCGACGACGTGACCGTCGAGGCCACCGGCCCCGGCGGTGCGACGGCGAGCTACGCCACGCCGACGGCGACGGACGACACCGACCCGGCCCCGACCGTCGACTGCTCGCCCGCCTCGGGCACGCAGTTCGCGCTCGGCGACACGGTCGTCACCTGCACCGCGACGGACGCGTCGGGCAACTCGGCCTCCAAGACGTTCACGGTCCACGTCGTCGACACGACGCCGCCCGACCTGAACCTGCCGGCCGACAAGACCGTCGAGGCGACGAGCTCCTCCGGGGCCGCCGCCTGGTTCACCGTCACCGCGAACGACCTCGTGGACGGCGCGACGACCGTCACCTGCGATGCCGCGGACGGCTCGACGTTTGCCCTCGGCACGACGACGGTGCACTGCTCGTCCACCGACGCGCACGGCAACACGGCGACCGGCAGCTTCCACATCACGGTCGTCGACACGACCCCGCCGACGCTGTCGCTGCCGGCCGGCCAGACGCTCGAGGCGACCGGCCCGTCCGGCGCCGCCGCGTCGTGGACCGCGTCGGCGACGGACATCGTCGACGGCTCGACGGCGGTGACGTGCTCGCCGGCGTCGGGCTCGACGTTCGCGCTCGGCACGACGACGGTGAACTGCTCGTCCACGGACGCGGCAGGCAACACCTCGACCGGCAGCTTCGACGTCACGGTGGTCGACACGACCGCGCCGACGCTCTCGCTCCCGGCGAACCAGACGGTCGACGCCGATTCGCCGGCCGGCACCGTCGTCACGTACCACACGTCGGCGTACGACCTCGTCGACGGCGTCACCGCCGTGACGTGCTCGCCGGCGTCCGGCTCCACGTTCGCGGTCGGCACGACGACGGTGAACTGCTCGTCCACCGACGCGCACGGCAACACCTCGACCGGCTCGTTCACCGTCAAGGTGCGCAGCCCGCTCGAGATGACGACGCTGTTCTGCCCGTCGCTCAAGGGCGTCGGGCCGGGCAGCAGCTTCTACGACAAGTGCATGGACGCCAAGCACTACATCGCGATCGGCGACACGGCCGACGCGATCGCGACGCTGAAGGCGTTCAAGCACGAGGTCGCCGCGCAGTCCGGGAAGAAGATCACCGCCGCCAAGGCGGCGTCCCTGACCGCGACCGCGAACGCGATCATCGCGGCGCTCGGCGGCTAGCCGCCGGCGGCACGGGAGGAGCCCAGAGGGGGCGGCGCGAGCCGCCCCCTTCCTCTATTCGAAGAAGGTGTCGTCGTGCGAGTACGGCGGCGCGCAGCAGCAGAGGATCGTCAGCTCGCTCGTCCCGTTGTTCTCGAGCGTGTGCCAGGCGCCCGGCGGGATCAGGATCGCGTCGCCCGGGCGGACGCGGCGGGTCTCGCCGTCGACCTCGAGGTCGCCGGAGCCCTTCGTCACGACGTAGATCTCCTCGCTCGCCCGGTGGTAGTGCCGCTCGGTCGCCTGCCCCGGCTCGAGCGTCGCCTCGGCCAGGCTCTGCGCCTCGCTGTGGTGGAGCTCGCGGATCGTCGAGCCGTCCTTCGTCACGAACGGCTCCGCCCGCGCGATCGAGGCGAGCTTCACAGCGCGGACGCGAGGACGTCGACGACGCGCTCCTGGGAGCCGGCGTCCAGGGCGGTGAAGAACGGGAGCGCGAGCGACCGCGAGCTGACGTCCTCGGAGACCGGGCAGAGGCCTTCGCGGAAGCCGTAGCGCTCGCGCATGTACGGCTGGAGGTGGATCGACGGCAGGTAGCGGTTGTAACCGATCCCCTCGCGCTCGAGGACGCCGATCGCGCGCTCGCGCGTCTCGTTGTCGGGCAGGAGCACGACGTAGACGAACCACGAGCGGCGGTGATCCGCGTCGTCGGGGCACGGCAGCTCGACGCCGTCCACGCCGACGAGCAGCTCGCCGTAGCGGGCCGCGACCTGCGCCCTCAGCGGCAGGATCTCGTCGAGCCGCTCCACCTGGCCCACGCCGAGCGCGGCGCTGACGTCGCTCATGCGGTAGTTGAAGCCGAGCCGCACGTGCTCGAGCCAGCCGCCGGAGTCGCCGCGCCCCTGGTTGCGGAGCGACCGCAGCAGCCGCCACTCCTCCTCGGAGTGCGTGGTGACGACGCCGCCCTCCCCGGTCGTGATCTGCTTGTTCGGGTAGAACGCGAAGACGCCGGGGACGCCGTGCGAGCCGATCGGCGCGCCCTTGTACTCCGCCCCGAGCGCCTCGCACGAGTCCTGGATGAGCGCGAGTCCGTGCCGGTCGGCGAGCGCGCGCAGCTCGTCGAGCTCGCACGGGTAGCCGTAGATGTCGACCGCGACGATCGCCTTCGTCCGCTCGGTGATCGCCGCCTCGACCGCGGCGGGGTCCAGGTTGAGCGTCCGCGGCGAGATGTCGGCGAAGACGGGCACGCCGCCCTCGTAGAGGAAGCAGTTCGCGCTCGCGGCGAACGAGTACGGGGACGTGATCACCTCGTCGCCCGGCCCGATCCCCGCCGCGATCGCGAGCAGGTGCAGGCCGGCCGTGCCCGAGGAGACGGCGGCCGCGTACGGGGCGCCGACGCGCTCGGCGACGAGCTCCTCGAAGCGGTCGATCGTCGGGCCGAGCGACAGGCGCGGCGAGCGCAGCACCTCGAGCACGAGCTGCTCCTCGCGCTCGGAGAGGTACGGCCCCGAGAGCGGGATGCCCCGGATTTCCTGCTTCACGCTTGCTTGGCGGCGGGCGCGTACTCGAGCCAGTGCGACCAGCGCTCGCTGCGCCCGTGCACGGTGTCGAGGTACGACTCCTGGATCTCGAGCGTCACCGGCCCCGGCTCGCCGCGGCCGACCGTCTGGTCGTCGATCTCGCGCACCGGCGTCACCTCGGCGGCGGTGCCGCACATGAACACCTCGTCCGCGAGGTAGAGGTCGGCGCGGATCAGCTGCTTCTCGACGACGCGGTGGCCGAGATCCTGCGCGATCTGGATGATCGTGTCGCGCGTGATCCCCGGCAGGATCGAGGCGGAGAGGTCGGGCGTGTAGAGGACGCCGTCGCGCACCATGAACAGGTTCTCGCCCGGGCCGTCGGCGACGAAGCCGTCGCTCGTGAGCAGGATCGCCTCCTCGTAGCCGGCGCGCCGCACCTCCATCGTCGCCAGCATCGAGTTGAGGTAGATGCCGGTCGCCTTCGCGGTGTGGGGGATCACGTTCGGGCCGATCCGCTGCCAGCTCGAGATCTTGGCGCGGATGCCGCGGCGGAGCGCCTCCTCGCCGAGGTAGGAGCCCCACGGCCAGCTCATGAGGACGACGTCGACGGGGTTGCCCGCCGCCGAGACGCCGAGCTCGCCGTAGCCGTAGTACGCGATCGGCCGCAGGTAGCACGAGGGCAGCTCGTTCGCGGCGATCAGGTCCCAGCAGGCGGCGCGCAGCTCGTCCAGCGAGTACGGCAGCTCCATGCCGAGGATCTGCCCCGAGTGCGCGAGCCGCTGCAGGTGCTCCTCGAGGCGGAAGACGGCGGTGCCGCGGTCGGTCTCGTACGCGCGGATGCCCTCGAAGACGCCGGAGCCGTAGTGGAGGCCGTGCGTGCCGACGTGGACGGTCGCGTCGGCCCAGTCGACCAGCTCGCCGTTCATCCAGATCTTCGTGGTCTCGCGCATGCGGAGTCGTCTCCCCTCGGTTGTCGGGCGGGCTCATCGTACCCCCGCCGCGGGAGGCCAAGCCTCGGTGTTATTCCGAAAGGTCGGCCGCCCTCGCCCGCGTCAGCTGGGCCAGGTCGACCGGCGTCACCCCCGCCATGTGGCGCGTCGAGCCGGCGCCGACCCAGACGAGCTCGTGGACGAGCAGCTCCTGGGCGAGCAGCACCTGCGAGACGCCCGGCGCCGGGAACGGAGCGACCGCGCCGGGCTCGAAGCCGGTCGCGGCGAGCACCTCCTCCCGCGAGCCGACCCGCGCCTTGCGCGCGCCCGCCGCGGCCGCGACCTTCGCGACGTCCGCGCGCCGGTCGCCGGGCACGAGCGCGAGCACCGGCCGCCCGTCGCAGACGAAGAGCAGCGACTTGACGATCTGCGCGGGCTCGCAGCCGACCGCCTCGGCGGCGGCGGCCGCGGTCGGCGTGCCCTGCGGGAACTCCTCGACGCGTCCGTCGACGCCTGCCGTCCGCAGCACCGCCGCGACCCGCTCCACCGGCTCCGGCCAGCGATCCACGGGGCGAGCGTACCCCGAGCGAAACCGGCGGCGCGACTCGTCCGTTTTCTCTCCGGGAGACGACAGACAAGGGAGACGACACCGTGGATGAGCACGAGAGACGCGCCACCACCGAGGCGCTGTTCCGGGATGTCAACGAACGGATCGCCGAGAGCGCGGAGCGGTTCGACGCGAGCGAGACGGAGTTCGTCTGCGAATGCTCCGACCCGAACTGCACGCACCGGCTCGAGGCGACGCTCGAGGAGTACGAGCAGGTGCGGGCCGACGGCGCCACGTTCCTGCTCGCGCCCGGCCACGAGCACTCGGACATCGAGCGGGTGATCGAGCGGCGGCGGCGGTTCAACGTCGTCGAGAAGGTGCAGGCGACGGTCCGCGCGACCGTCCGCCGGCTCGACCCGCGCCGCGCGCGGCCCGCGACGAGCGGGTCGTCCTAGTCCGCCACCGGGCCGAGCTCGAGCAGGCGCGCGTCGTCGAAGCCCTCGGCCCGGATCCGCTCCACCAGCTCCTGCGGCGGCGGCTCGTCGACCGTCAGCACCATCAGCGCCTTGCCGCCGCGGCGGCTGCGCGAGACGGTCATGCTCGCGATGTTGACGCCGGCCTCGCCGAAGAGCGTGCCGACGCGGCCGATCACGCCGGGCACGTCGTCGTAGCGGAAGAGGACGAGCAGCGGGGCCAGCTCGAGCTCGATCTCGAAGCCGAGCACGTTCACGAGCCACTGCCGGTGCTCGCGGCCGATCGTGGTGCCGGCGACGCGGATGCTCTCGCCTCCGCGCTCCACCTCGACGCGGACGAGGTTCGTGTAGTCGCGCGCCGACCGCGAGCGCTCCTCCTTCACCTCGATCCCCCGCTCGGCGGCGATCGACGGCGCGTTGACGTAGTTCACCGGCCGGTCAGCACGGCCCTGGAAGGCGCCGTTCAGCGCGGCGACCGTGAGCAGCCGCGCGTCGAAGTCCGCCAGGCCGCCGTACGCGGTGACGACGATCTCCTCGGCGTGGCCGCCGGCGAGCTCCATCGCGATCCGCCCGAGCTTCGCGGCCAGCGGGACGTACGGGCCCAGCACCTCGAGGTCCTCGGCGCCGATCGTCGGGATGTTGACCGCGTTCGTGACCAGCCCGCCCTCGAGCGCGGCCGCGACCTGCTCGGCGACGATCACGCCGGCGCGGTCCTGCGCCTCGCCGGTCGAGGCCGCGAGGTGCGGCGTGGCGACCACGTTGGGCAGCTCGAGCAGCGGCCCCGAGTAGGGCTCCGCGGAGAAGACGTCGAGCGCGGCGCCGGCGACCTTGCCCGACCGGAGCGCCTCGAGCAGCGCCTCCTCGTCGACGAGGGCGCCGCGCGCGGCGTTCACGATCCGCACGCCGTCGCGCATCGACGAGAACGCGCCCGCGTCGAGCGAGCCGCGCGTCTCCGGCGTCAACGGCAGGTGCAGCGTCAGGAAGTCGGAGACGCCGTAGACCTCGCCGGGCGTCTCGACGCGCTCGGCTCCGAGCTCGCGGAAGCGCTCGGGCGAGACGTAGGGGTCGTAGGCGACGACGCGCATCCCGAGTCCGAGCGCGCGGCGGGCGACCTGCTGGCCGATGCGGCCGAAGCCGAGGACGCCGAGCGTCTTGCCCGCGAGCTCCACCCCGCCCCACTTGCTGCGCTCCCAGCGGCCCTGCTTCAGGGCCGCGTGCGCCTGCGGGATGTTCCGCGCGAGCGCGACGAGCAGCCCGACGGTGTGCTCGGCGGCGGAGACGACGGTCGACTCGGGCGCGTTCGCGACAATGATCCCTCGCCGCGTCGCCGCCTCGACGTCGACGTTGTCGACCCCGACGCCCGCGCGCCCGATCACCTTCAGCCGGTCGGCGAGCTCGATCACGTCCGCGGTCAGCTTCGTCGCCGAGCGGACGACGATCGCGTCGTAGCGGCCGACGATCTCCTCGAGCGGCGAGTCGGTGTCGACGTCGACGTCGAACCGCGACCGGAGCAGATCCACGCCCGCGTCGGCGATCGACTCGCGGACGAGAACCTTCACGCTCATGCGACCGGTGTCGCTTCGTACGCCTCGAGCGCGGCCGTCGCGGCGGCGCCGCGCTCGACGTCGGCGCCGAGATCGACGAGCACCAGCTCGAGCGCCGAGATCGCGGTCGCGATGTCGAAGACGTCGAACCAGCCGATGTGGCCGATGCGGAAGATCGCGTCCTTCAGCTCTCCCTGGCCGGCCGCGATCGTGATCCCGAACCGGTCGCGCAGCGACTTGACGATCGCGCCGGACGCGACGCCCTCGGGCGCGCGGATCGCGGTCACGACCGCGCTCGTGTCGTCGTCCGGGGAGAAGATCTCGAGTCCGAGCGCCTTCGCGCCGGCGCGGCAGGCGCGGCCGAGACGGACGTGCCGCTCGAAGACGGCGTCGAGCCCCTCCTCGAGCAGGAGCCCGAGGGCGACGTCGAGGCCGGCGACGAGTGAGACGGCCGGCGTGAACGGCGCGTCCAGCTTGCGCTGCGACGAGCGCGTCCGCTCCCAGTCGAAGTAGAAGCGCGGCGAGCTGCCGCGTGCCGCGAACGCCGCCTCGGAGACCGCCGCGAGGCCGAGGCCCGGCGGGGTCATCAGCGCCTTCTGCGAGCCGGAGACGACCACGTCGAGTCCCCACGCGTCCGTCTCGCACGGCACCGCGCCGAGGCTGGAGACGGAGTCGACGACCACGAGCGCGCCGGCCTCCTTCGCCGCCGCCGCGAGCGCGCGGACGTCCGCGACGACCCCGGTCGAGGTCTCGGACTGCACGATCCAGACGGCCTTCGCCTCGCGCTCGGCGAGCCGCGAGCGCACGTCCGCCGCGTCGGGGATCTCGCCCCACGCGTAGCGGAGGTGGTCGACGTCGGCGCCGTAGGCGGCGGTCATGGCCGCCCAGCGCTCGCCGAAGTTCCCGGCCGAGACGACGAGATGCGGCTCGCCCGGCGAGACGAGGTTCGCGACCGCCGACTCGAACGCGCCGGTCCCCGAGGACGAGAACAGGAGCACGTCGGTCTCGGTGCGGCACACCTCGCGGAGGCGCGCGAGCGCGCTCTCGTAGATCGGCTGGAAGTCCGGGCTGCGGTGGTGGACGATCGGCTCCGCGAGCGCGGCGAGCACCTGCGGCGGCACGGGGGTCGGTCCGGGCGTGAAGAGGTACTGCTTCTGCATCGCTCCGAGCCTAGCGTCCCCTCCGGCGGCCGGGGCGCGTGTCGCTCGGTTTTCTAGGCTGTGCGCCGTGGATGCGCTCGTCGCCTTCGCCGCCGCGCTGCTCTCGCTCCGCCTCGCGGGCGCGCTCGCGCGCCGCTGGCGCGCGAGTCGCCGCCCCGAGCTGCTCGCCTGGGCATGGTCGCTCGCCGCGTACGCCGTCGCCGCGGCCGCGATCGCGTGGGGAGAGGCGGCCGGCTGGGACGCGCGCGCCTTCCGCGTCTACTACGCCGCCGGCGCGCTCCTGACCGCGCCGCTGCTCGGCGCCGGCTCGCTGCTCCTCGCCGGCCGCCGGCGCGCCGGCGCCGGCGCGCTCCTCTACGCCGGCCTCGCCGTGGGCGTCGCGCTCGCCATGCCCGTGCACGGCGCCTTCGCCGCGCACGGGATCCCGCCCGCGCAGGACCACCTCGCCTTCCTCCCCGCCCGCCTGCTCGCGATCGTCGCGAACGCGCTCGGCACGCTCGCCGTCGTCGCCGTCGCGCTGCGCTCCCTGCGCCGGCGCCCGCTCGGGAACGCGCTGATCGTGCTCGGCGTCGCCGCCGCCGCGACCGGCAGCGGCCTGGCCGGGCTCGGCGCGGCGGGGAGCGCGGTCGGGATCGCGCTCGGCGCCGCGCTCCTCTACGCCGGCTTCGTCGCGCCGGCCCGGCTCACGGCGCCGCCTATGCCGCGCCGACCGCGCGCAGCGACGCGGTGACCGCGGCCTCGAACTGCGCCTGGATCCGCCCGGCCGCGGCACGCTCCTGCTCGAGGATCCGCGAGACCAGCTCGACCGTCGCCTCGTCGCCCGCACGCTCGGCGACGATCCGCAGCTGCGCGTAGCCCCCGATCTCGAGGTGCTCGAAGGCGTACGCGAAGGCCGCGAGCTTCCCGGGCGTGTCCGGATGGCCCTGGAAGAACGCGCCCCACTGCAGCGCGCCGAGACGGAGGGCGGCGTCCTTGAGCGACGAGGTGTCGCCGCCGAGCGCCGTCAGCCGCTCCGAGACGAGCTCCTCGTGGTCGCGCGTCTCGGCGAGGTGGTCGGCGAACACGCTCGCGAGCTGCGAGTCCTCGACGAGCCCGGGAGCGCGCTCGAGCAGCGCGATCGCCTGCTCCTCGATCGCGTGCGCGTCCGCGAGGTACTTCGGCAGCTGCTCGGCCGGCTGCGGCTGCCCGAGCTCCCGCAGCGATGCGTCGACCGAGCGGTCGGTCAGGCTCTCGAGCCGCTCGATCATGCGCCACTCCTGGCCCGCGATCCGGCGCGCCTCGGCGGCGACCTCGTCCTCGCCGGCGCGGTCGGCCGTCAACGCGAGCAGCTCGTACGACGCCGTCTCGAGCCCCTCGTAGGAGATCGAGTGCGCGACGAGCTTCCCGGGCGTGTCCGGGTTCGCACGGGCGAAGAGGAGGAAGCCGGCGCCGCCGATCCGCATGACGAGGTCCTCGAGCCGGTTCGGCCCCTCGCCGCGCTCCTCGAGCAGCCGGCGCACCGTGCGCTCGTGCTCCTCCGTCTCGGCGACGTGCTCGCGGATCGCGTCGGCGATCTCGGCGTCCCCGGCGGCCTCGACCGCCGGCCGCAGCTGCGCCAGCGCCTGCACCTCGATCGCATGGGCGTCGCTCAGGTACTTCGTGATCTGGTCGCTCAGGTCGCGCATCGGGCTCCTCCTCGCATCGCGGGTTCGAGCCGCGAAATGCCCGATTCGGAGCGCTTTACGCCGCCGGCGGCGACGGTTCCCCCGACGGCGACGTGACGGCTGTCTCTATCCTGCCGCCGACGCCAAGCCGCGCCGAGCGGTGCCCAGGCGGCGTTCCCGCCCGCTCGGCCTCCGACTAGCAACCGACACTGGGGGGTGTTCCTTTGCGGCGTTCTATCCTGGCCTGCGGGCTGCTCTTGGCATTCGCAGGTCTCGGAACCACTGCGGCGGTCGGCGCGACGCGCACTGCGGCGCATCGCACGACCGCACACCGGAAGGCGGTCGCCTTCTACAGCCACGAGGTCCGGAAGCTCCGGGCCGAGACGTGGTACTGGCAGCGGGTGATGGGCGTGCGGCGCTCGCACGTGCACTCCCGCTCGCTCTCGTCCGTCTCGCTCGCCCGCCTGCGCCATCTCGTCGCGGTCTGGAACCGCCTCGAGAAGCGGGCGCACCGGCACGCCCGGCATCCACCGAACTTCGGCGCCTGGATGTGCATCCACCACTACGAAGGCGCATGGAACGACCGCGGCGGGCCGTACTACGGCGGCCTGCAGATGAGCATCTCGTTCCAGCGCGACTACGCGGGCTGGCTCCTGCGCCGCAAGGGCACGGCCGACCACTGGACGCCGCTCGAGCAGATCTGGGCGGCCGTCCGCGCCGCCCGCTCGCGCGGCTTCTACCCGTGGCCGAACACCGCCCGCTACTGCGGTCTGATCTAGCCCGGATCCCGTATCGGAACAGCGACTGCGGCCCGCCGACAGCGGGCCGCAGTCGTTCTGCTGCCATGGTGACTTGACATTGACATCAGATTGATGTCATAGTGCGGCCATGCAGATCGAGGGATACGTCCAGGCACTGCGCGAGGACCTGGCCCGGGTGGCGGCCGTCGGCGACGAGTCGACGGCCCGCGCCGCGGAGCTCCTCGCCCTCGCGCTCGAGTCCTCGTTCGGCCGCCGCCTCCAGGAGGCGATCGCCGAGGCCGCGCTCGAGCTGACCGCGCAGCTCGACAGCGGCCGCGTCGAGGTTCGGATCGCCGGCGGCGACCCGGAGCTGGTGCTCGTCCACGAGGACGCCGCCGGCCCGGAGCCGTCCGACGAGGCCTACGCGGCGCGGATCACCCTCCGCCTCCCCGAGAGCCTCAAGGTCAGGATCGAGGCCGCCGCGGCGCGCGAGGGCACGTCCGTGAACACGTGGCTCGTGCAGGCGCTCCAGCGCGCCTCCGAGTTCCGTCGCCCGTCGTCCTCCGGCGGAAGCCGGAACCGTCTCACCGGCTACGGCCGGAGCTGAAAGGAGAGTCGCGATGCACGACCTGCTGCTGCACGAGCTCGGCGCCCGGCGGATGCACTGGCGCTACGACGACCCGAGCGGCGTCCCCGACCTTCCCGCCCGCCGCGGCGGCCGTCCCGTCCTCGCCGCATCCGAGCTGCGCGCCGCCGCGCGCCGCCGGCTGACCCTGAAGGAGGCGTAGATGTCCGAGCAGACCTTCCACACCCCGCTCCCGCTCGAGCTCGACGTCAACATCCCCGCCGGCGACGTGCACGTGGAGACGGTCGACGGCGAGCAGTCGACGATCGTCCTCGACGGCGACGAGAAGCTGCTCGAGCACATGGTCGTCGAGCAGGAGGGCAACCGGCTCGTCGTCGCCTTCCGCGGCAAGAAGCCGTTCGGGATCACGATCGCGATCGGCACCTTCACGTTCGGCAGCGACGGCATCCGCGTCCGCGCCCGCGTCCCGCACGGCGCCGCCGCGTCCGTCACCACCGCGTCGGCCGACCTCACCGTGCAGGGCCGCGTGCGCACGCTCGCGGTGAAGACCGCGAGCGGCGACGTCCGCCTCCGCGGCGAGGTCGAGCAGGACGCCGACGTGAAGACCGTCAGCGGCGACGCGCACCTCGACCGCGTCGGCGGCGACGTCCGGCTGCAGACCGTCTCCGGCGACGGCTCGCTCGGCTCGGTCGGCGGCTCCGTCGAGGCGAAGTCCGTCTCGGGCGACCTGCGGGTCGACTCCGTCCGCGAGGGCACCGCGAGCTTCACGAGCGTCTCCGGAGACGTCGAGTTCGGCATCGCGCCCGGCTCGCTGCTCGACGTCGACGCGGGGTCCGTCTCGGGCGACCTCAGCTCCGAGGTCCCGCTCGGCAGCGACCCGGCGGCGCTCGGCGGCGAGGACGGGCCGACCGTGGTGCTCCGCGGCAAGACCGTGAGCGGCGACGTCAAGGTGTTCCGGGCCGTCCTCTGATGCGGCAGCTGCTCTCGCACCGCGACGCGCGGCTGCTCCTCGCCGGACAGACGCTCTCCGCCTTCGGCGACTGGGCGCTCCTGATCGTGCTCGCCGTCTGGATGAAGTCGCTGACCGGCTCGAGCGCGGCCGCCGGGATGACGTTCTTCGTCTTCGGCGCGGGCTCGCTCGCCGCGCCGCTCGGCGGCCTGATCGCCGACCGGGTGCGCCGGCGGCCGCTGATGATCGCGGCCGACGCGGTGCTCGGGGCGGTCGTGCTGCTGCTCCTGCTCGTGCACGACCGCGGCGACGCCTGGCTGATCTACGTCGTCGCGCTCGCGTACGGGCTCGCCGGCACCGTCTTCTACCCCGCCCGCTCGGCGCTGCTGCGGCTGATGCTGCCGGAGGAGCTGCTGGCGGACGCGAACGGCGCGCTCCAGTCGGCGACGCAGGGGCTGCGGCTCGTCGCGCCGCTCGCGGGCGCCGGTATCTACGCGGCCGTCGGCGGCGGCTGGGTCGCGATCCTCGACTGCGCGACCTTCGCCGCGTCCGTGCTCTTCCTGCTGCGCATGCGCGTCCCCGAGTCGCGGCCGGAGCCGCCGGAACACCACTTCCTCGTCGAGGTCTCCGCCGGCTTCCGGCACGTGTGGCGGACGCTGCCGCTGCGGCAGCTCGTCGTCGGCGTCGCGCTCTCGCTCCTCGTCGTCGGCTTCGCCGAGACGCTCGTCTTCTCGGTCATCTCGGCGCTCGGCCGGCACCCGTCCTTCTTCGGCGTCCTCAGCACGCTCCAGGGCGTCGGCACGATCGTCGGCGGGCTGAGCGCCGCGACGGTCGTCCGCCGCGTCGGCGAGCTGCGCGCGGTCGGCTTCGGGATGGCGATCTTCGCCGGCTGCGCGGCCCTGCTCACGGTCGCCTCCCTGCCGGTCGTGCTCTTCGCGTTCGCGGCCGTCGGCGTCGCGATCGCCTGGCTCGTGGTCGGCTTCGGCACCGCGCTGCAGCTGCGGACGCCGCTCGCGATCCAGGGCCGCGTCTCCGCCGCCGCCGACCTCGCGCTCTCGGGCGCGCAGACCGTCTCGATCGCGACCGGCGCGGCGCTCTCGACGCTCGTCGACTACCGGATCCTCTTCCTCGTCATGGCCGCCGTCGTGGTGGTCAGCGCCGGCTACCTGCTCACGCGGCGGGAGGCGATCGTCCCCTCCGTCGAACGCGCCGCCGCGTGAGCGGGGCCGGATCCGCGCCGCTGCGGCGGAACCGCGACTTCGTCCTGCTCTGGAGCGGCCAGGCGGTGTCGACCGTCGGCTCGCAGGTCAGTCAGCTCGCCTTTCCGCTGCTCGTGCTGGCGCTGACCGGCTCGCCGCGGGACGCCGGGATCGTCGGCTTCGCGCGCACGCTGCCGTTCCTCTTCCTCTACCTGCCGGCCGGCGTCTACGTCGACCGCTGGAACCGGAAGCGGGTGATGCTCGTCGCCGACGCCGGCCGCGCGCTCGCGATGGGGAGCGTCGCGGTCTGGGTCGCGGTCGGCCGGCCGCCGCTCACGTGGCTCGCGGTCGCGTCCGCGGTCGAGGGCTGCCTGTTCGTCTTCTTCCAGCTCTCGGAGGGCGCGGCGCTCCCCGCGGTCGTGCCGAAGGAGCAGCTGCCGCAGGCGATCGCGCAGAACCAGGCGCGGATGCAGGGCGCCGGCCTCGTCGGCAGCCCGCTCGGCGGCGCGCTCTTCGGGGTCGCGCGGCTGGCGCCGTTCGCGTTCGACGCGATCTCGTACGCGGTCTCGTTCGTGTCGCTGCTCTTCGTCCGCCCCGCCTTCCAGGGCGAGCGCCGCCGGGACGGGCGGAACGCGCGGGCGGAGGTGGCCGAGGGTCTCCTCTGGCTCTGGCGGCAGCCGTTCATGCGGGCGGTGACCGTCCTCGTCACCGGCACGAACTTCGTCCACCAGGCGCTCTCGCTCGTGCTGATCGTGCGCCTGAAGGACCTCGGCGCGTCCTCGACGCTGATCGGCGCCGTCTTCGCGGTCACCGCGGTCGGCTCGATCGCGGGAGCCCTGTCGGCGCCCTGGGTGCAGCGGCGCGTGCCGGCCTCGGTCGTCGTCCTCGGCTCGCTCTGGATCTGGCCGCTGCAGACCGCGGCGCTCTTCTGGATCGGCAGCCCGATCGCGATCGGGATCGTCTCGGCCGCCGGATTCGTCTGCGGGCCGATCTTCAACGTCGTGATCGGCAGCTACCGCTACACGCTCGTCCCGGAGCGGCTCTACGGCCGCGTCGCGAGCGCGACGCTGCTCTTCGCCTGGGGCTCGATCCCGCTCGGCTCGCTGTTCGCCGGCTACGCGATCGCCGCCTGGGGCGCCCGGACGATGCTGCTCGTGCTCGCCGCGCTGCTCCTCGCCGTCGCGCTCGCCGCGACCCTGTCGCGCGACGTCCGCAACGCGCCCGCTCCGGAGGAGCTCGCGCCTGCGACCATGGAGGCGTGACCGGCGCCGGCCCCGTCCCGCTGCGGCGAAACCGCGACTTCCTGCTCCTCCAGGCGGGACACCTCCTCTCGACCTTCGGGTCGAGCATGTCCGGGATCGCGTATCCCCTGCTCGCGCTCGCGCTGACCGGCTCGGCGGCGAAGACCGGCTACGTCGGCGCAGTCGAGTTCACGCCGCTCCTGCTCCTGAGCGCGCCGGCCGGCATCGCCGCCGACCACTTCGACCGCCGGCGGCTGATGATCGCCGCGGACGCGGTCGGCGCGACGACCCTCGCCCTGCTCGCGGCGGCCGTGCTCACGCACCACATGCGCTTCTGGATGCTCCTGGTCGCCGCCTTCCTCGACGTCTCCGCGTCGGTCTTCTTCCGGGCCGGCGACAGCGGCGCGTTCAAGGCGGTCGTGCCGCAGTCGCAGCTCGCGGACGCCGCCAGCGTCTCGATGGCGCGCATGTCCGTCGTCCGGCTCGCCGGGCCGCCCGCGGGCGGCGCGCTCTTCGGCCTCGCGCGCGGCGTGCCGTTCGTCGTGGACGCCGTCTCGTACGCGTTCTCGACCGTCTCGCTGCTGCTGATGCGGACGCGCTTCCAGGAGGCGCGCGTCGCCGGCGGCCGGCCGCGCTTCCGCGAGGGGGCCGCCTACTTCTGGCGGATCCCGTTCCTGCGGGCGACGATCGGGATGATCGCGGCCAGCAACCTCGCGGCCACGGGCGTCCCGATCGCGGTGATCGTGCTCGCGCATCGGCACGGCCTCTCGAGCGTCGCGATCGGCGGCTTCGTCGCGCTCCAGGGCGTCGCGCTCCTCACCGGCTCGCTGCTCTCGCCGCTGCTGCGCCGGGTCTTCCCGATGCGGGCGATCCTGCTCTCGGAGTTCTGGATGGCGCTCGTCTACGCGTCCTTCCTCGCCGACCCGAGCGTCTACGTGCTCGCGGCCGCGCTCGCGCTGCACGCGTTCTGGTTCCCGAACACCGACTCGGCGATGACCGCGTACTCGTACGTGCTGATCCCCGACCGCCTGCTCGGCCGGACGATGGCCGCGTCGAACATGCTGCGCGCGGCCTCGACGCCGCTCGGACCGCTCGTCGCGGGGCTGCTGCTCGCGCACGCGTCGCCGCGGATCGCTGTGATCGCCCTCGCCGCGCCGGTCGTCGTCGCCGCCGTGCTGGGAACGCTGAGCGCCGCGCTGCACGACCTGCCGAGCCTCGACGCTAGCCCCGAAGCTTCGCCAGCAGCAGCCGGTTGACGACCTTCGGGTCGGCCTTGCCGCCGGTCTCGCGCATCACCTGGCCGACGAAGAAGCCGAGCACGCCCTCCTTGCCGCCCCGGTAGGTCTCGACCTGCCCGGGGTTGGCGGCGAGGACGGCGTCGATCACCGGCTCGAGCGCGGACTCGTCGGAGACCGCGGTCTGCGCGAGGTAGGTCTCCGCCTCGATCGGCCCCGTCGCGGCCGCCGCGAACGCCTCGTCGAGCGCCTCGCGCGTGACGTTCGCGCCGACGATCCGCGCCAGGGCGGCTGCGTTCTCGGGGAGGAAGTCGCCTCGGTTCATCGCGAGCGCGTGCGCGGCGCGCCACTCGACGCCCTCGGCCGCGAGCGCCTCCGCCTTCCACTCGTTGCCGGTCGTCACGAGCTCGGTCGCCGCGTCGCGGTCGAGCTGCGCGGTGAGCCGCTCGATCCGCGCGCCCGGGAGCTCGGGCAGCTCGCCGCGCAGCCGCTCGACGAGCTCGGCCGGCGGCGCGACCGGGACGAGGTCGGGCTCGGGGAAGTAGCGGTAGTCGTCCGCCTCCTCCTTCGAGCGGTGCACGGTCAGCCGGTCGGTGTCCGGGTCGTAGTCGTAGGTGGACTGCTCGAGCTCCTCGCCGGCCTCGTGGGCCGCGACCTGCTGGCGGAACGCGGCCTCGATCGCGCGGCCGATGAACGTGAACGAGTTCATGTTCTTGATCTCCCAGCGCGGCCGGTAGCCCTCCTCCCCGCGCCGGCGCACCGAGACGTTGACGTCCGCGCGCAGCGTGCCCTTCTCCATCTCGGCGTCGGAGATCCCGAGCTCGACGATCGTCTGCCGGAGCAGGCGCAGGAACCACATCGCCTCCTCGGCCGAGCGCAGGTCGGGCTCGGTGACGATCTCGAGCAGCGGCGTTCCGCCCCGGTTGAAGTCGACGAGCGACGAGTGCGCCCCGACGGAGCGGCCGGTCGCGCCGCCCGCGTGGACGGTCTTCGCCGCGTCCTCCTCGAGATGCGCGCGGACGATCCCGACGACGCGGTCGCCGCCCGGCAGCGCAAACCGTCCCGGCCCGCAGAGCGGCGACTCGTACTGGCTGATCTGGTAGCCCTTCGGCAGGTCGGGATAGAAGTAGTTCTTGCGCGCGAACTCGGCCCGCTCGGCGATCTCGCACCCGAGCGCGAGCCCGAGCAGGATCGTGTGCTCGACCGCCTTCCCGTTCGGGACGGGCAGCGCGCCCGGATGCGCGAGGCAGACCGGGCAGGTGTGCGTGTTCTCGCGGGCGCCGTACTCGAGCGCGCAGCGGCAGAACATCTTCGTCCGCGTCTTCAGGTGCGCGTGCACCTCGAGGCCGACGACGAGCTCCCACTCAGAGGCGGCCATTCAGCCTCTCCTTCGCCTCGCGGAGCGCGTCCTCGATGTCCTCCTCCACCTCGACCATCGCCAGCCGGTGCTCGAGCGGGCCGGCCGTCTCGATCAGCCAGAGCTCGCGCTCGCCCGCCTCCAGCTGGAGCTTCACGTCGCCGACCTGGACCGCGCGCGAGCCGTCCAGCACCCGGGGCTCCGCGCCGAACACGCGCCGCACCGCGGGGACGAACTCGGCGGCCGGGTCCTCGAAGCGGAACGTCATCCGCGCAGCCTCGCGGGAACCGGGTCGAAGCCCAGAGCGGTCTCGAGCGCGTGGCCGATCCGGAAGAGGGCGTTCTCGCCGAACTGCGGGCCGATCAGCTGCAGGCCGACCGGCAGGCCCTCCGAGAGGCCGCACGGCACGTTCAGGCCGGGCAGCCCGGCGATGCAGGACGGGATCGTGAGCAGGTCGGACAGGTACATCGCGAGCGGGTCCTCGGTGCGCGCGCCGAGCGGGAACGCGACGGTCGGCGAGGTCGGCGAGACGAGCGCGTCGAACTGCTCGAAGGCGGCGTCGTGCTCGCGCTTGATCACCGTCCGCACCTTCTGCGCCTGGCCGTAGTACGCGTCGTAGTAGCCGGCCGAGAGCGCGTAGGTGCCGACGAGGATGCGTCGCTTCGGCTCGTCGCCGAAGCCCTCGTCGCGCGTGCGCTTGTACATGTCGAGCCGGTCGGCCGGGCTCGGCGTCCGGTAGCCGTAGCGGACGCCGTCGTAGCGCGCGAGGTTCGAGGAGGCCTCGGCCGGTGCGATCAGGTAGTAGCAGGCGAGGCCGTACTCGACCGAGAGCGGCAGCTGGCACTCCCCCACCTCGGCGCCGAGCTCGCGCAGCTTCTCGATCGCGGCCCGGACGGCGTCGCGGACGCCCGGCTCGATCCCCTCCGCCTCGTTCAGCTCGTGCGGGACGCCGATCCGGAGGCCGCGCAGGTCGTCGCCCTGCGGGAGCTCGACCGCGGGCACCTCGACGGTCGTCGAGTCGCACGGGTCGCGGCCGGCGATCACGGAGTAGAGGTACGCGCAGTCGCGGACGGTGCGCGCCACCGGGCCGACCTGGTCGAGGCTGGAGGCGAACGCGACGATCCCGTAGCGGGAGACGGTGCCGTAGGTCGGGCGCAGGCCGACGTTGCCGCAGAGCGCGGACGGCTGCTTGATCGAGCCGCCGGTGTCGGAGCCGAGCGCCCACGGCGCGAGGCCGGCGCTCACCGCCGCCGCGCTGCCGCCGCCGGAGCCGCCCGGCACGCGCGCCGGGTCCCACGGGTTCCGGCTCGGCCCGTAGGCGGAGTTCTCGGTCGAGGAGCCCATCGCGAACTCGTCGGTGTTCGTCTTGCCGAGGATCCGCAGCCCGTGCCGCTTCAGGTTCGAGACGACGGTCGAGTCGTAGACCGGGACGTAGTGCTCGAGGATCTTCGAGCCGGCGGTCGTCGGGATGCCCTTCGTCCCGATCACGTCCTTGACCGCGATCGGGATGCCGTCGCCACCCGGGTCGGCCTGGACGTGCAGGTAGCAGTGCAGCTCGGGGTCGCGCTCGCCGATCGCGTCGAGGTAGGCGGCGAAGAGCTCGGCGCCCGAGATCTCCTTCGCGTCGAGGAGCTTCTTCGCTCCTTCCGCGGTGAGCCGGAGCGTGTCGATCACGAGCCGGCGGGCGGGACGCGGAACATGGAGTCCTCCGCCTCGGGCGCGTTCGCGAGCGCCTCCTCGAGCGGGAGCGAGGCGCGCGGCTCGTCCTCGGCCCAGACGTTGACGAGGTCGAGCGGGTGCGAGGTCGGCGGCACGTCCGAGAGGTCGAGCTCGGACACCTTGGAGACCGCGGCGAGGATGTCGTTCAGCTGCGCGCCGAGGCGCTCGAGCTCGTCCTCGCGCAGCTCGAGCCGGGCGAGGTGGGCGACGTGGAGGAGCTGTTCGCGGTCGATTGCCATTCGTCTCGATCCTTGCAGAAACGAAACGGGCCCCTGTCGGGGCCCGTTCGAATTGAGTTCCGACAGTGTTCTCTAGATCGCCTGGACGTTCGCGGCCTGCGCGCCCTTCGGGCCCTGCACAACCTCGAACGACACGCGCTGGCCCTCGGTCAGCGACTTGTAGCCGTCCATCGTGATCGCCGAGAAGTGGACGAAGACGTCGTCGCCGCCCTCGCGCTCGATGAAGCCGTAGCCCTTCTCGTTCGAGAACCACTTTACGGTGCCCTCAGCCAACCATTCCTCCTTGCAAAAACAACGACGGCCCGGGCACCGAGCCGCCGACCGATGATGAAGCAGCCGGAGTGTAGCTCAGTTTTCCCGTTGTGCAACAGGGTTTCCGCGCCGATTTCGCGCCGCGGTGACGGTGTTCTGCATCACCATCGCGATCGTCATCGGGCCGACTCCGCCGGGCACCGGGGTCATGTACGCGGCCCGTTCGACGGCGCCGGGGTCGACGTCGCCGAGCAGCTTCTTGCCCTCGCCGCGGTTCATGCCGACGTCGATCACGGTCGCCCCCGCCTTGACCATGTCGGCCGAGATCAGGTGCGTGCGCCCGACCGCCGCGACGAGGACGTCCGCGTCGAGCGTGTGGCGCTGCAGGTCCTGGGTGCGCGAGTGGCACATGGTCACGGTCGCGTTGCGCATCTGGAGCAGCATCGCCATCGGCTTGCCGACGATCGCGGAGCGGCCGACGACGACCGCGCGCGCGCCCTCGAGCGGGATCTCGTACTCGTCGAGCATCCGCATGATCCCGAGCGGCGTGCCGGGGACGAGCGTCGGGCGGCCGAGGTAGAGGCTGCCCGCGTTGAGCGGATGGATGCCGTCGATGTCCTTGGCCGGGTCGATCGCCTCGACGACCCGGTTCTCGTCGAGGTGGTCGGGCAGCGGCAGCTGGACGAGCAGGCCGTCGATCGCGTCGTCGGCGTTCACCTCGGCGATCGCCTCGAGCAGCTCGTCCTCGCTCGTGGACGCGGGCAGGTGGATGTCGCGCGCCTCCATGCCGGCGGCGACGGCGGCCTTCTGCTTGAGGCCGATGTAGACGTGCGAGGCCGGGTCGTCGCCGACGAGGATCGTCGCGATCCCGACGTGGCCGAGAGCGGCGACCTCGGCGGCGACCTCCTCGCGCACCCGCGCGCCGAGCGCCTTGCCGTCGATCAGCGTCGCCGTCATCGCAGCGAGGTTACACCGGTGGGCGCCCGCCACCGGCCGCCTGCCCGCATGA
>DASSNM010000003.1:0-102663 GCA_035688025.1 Gaiellaceae bacterium
CGTCCGCGTCGACGCCGAACGGCCCCGCGACGGGCGGCGTTCCCTCCGGGCTGACCCTCACCCGGGCGAAGCGGCACACGACGGCGCCGACGACGGCCGTCCTCGACACGCAGGTCTCGTCCACGACCTCGCCGACGACCACCACGACCGAGCGCCCCACCACCCGGGCGACGACCACGCGGACGACCCGGTCGACCACGATCGCCACGACCACGACCGCGCCGCCCACGACGATCGCGCCGCCGACCACCGACACCGCCCCGCCGACCACGGCGACGACAGACACGAGCACGAGCGCGGTCGGGACGACCGCGACGGGGACGACCACCGCCCCGTAGCTAGGGCGTCGTCTGGACCGTGGCGGTCGTCGACGGAGCCGTCGTCACGGGCTGCGTGACCGTCGGCGTCGTCGGGGTCGTCGTCGTCTCCGGCGCGGTCGTCGTCGCGGACGTGGTCGCCTCGGTCGTCGTCGCGCGCGCGCTCGTCGTCTTCTTCGCGGTGGTCGTCGCCGCGGTCGTCGTCGTGCTCGGCGCGTAGCCGCCGGAGTACTGGTACTCGCCCTTCCAGGTCGTCCACTCGGGCGTGCTCGCCGGCTCGCGGAACGGCACGTCCTTCCGCTTGCCGACGGCCGCCTCCATGTACAGGTGCCAGATCGAGGCGGGGAAGCTCGGGCCGGAGACCGCGATCCCGTGCACGTTCAGCATCGGGATCTCGCCCTTCGGGTAGCCGATCCAGACCGTCGCCTCGAGGAACGGCATGTAGCCGCAGAACCATGCGTCCGCGTACTTGTCGGTCGTCCCCGTCTTGCCGGCGTCCGTCCGGCCGCTGAGATGCGCGCCCGTGCCGGTGCCGTAGAGCATGTTCTGCTCGAGCACGCTCGTCACGGTCGAGGCGACCCAGTCGGGGATGACGCGTTCGCGCTGCGGCTTGCCCCAGCCGGCGTCGGTGTCCACCTTCCCGCTCGCGAGCACGACCTTGGTGATCGCCATCGGCTTCGAGTAGATCCCGCCCGCGGCGAGCGTCGAATAGGCGGACGCCATGTCGAGCGGGCTGACCGCCACCGAGCCGAGCGCGATCGACGGCGGCACGTAGCCGTTCGTGTCGAGCGGCGTGCGGATCCCGAGCTTCTCGGCCATGTCGGCGATGTTCTGCGGGCCGACGTCGAGCGACAGCCGCGCGAAGACGGTGTTGTCGGACTGGACGGTGGCGCTCGCGACCGACTCGACACCATGGTAGGTGTGCTCGTAGGTCGAGACGTCCCAGGCGCAGGCGGGCGAGGTCGGGTCGCAGCTCTTGTCCGGCTGGTAGTGGAACGGCGCCGACAGGTAGTAGGTGTGGAACGGGTCCATCCCGCGCGCGACCGCGGTCGTCAGCGCGATCGTCTTGAACGTCGAGCCGGGCTGTCGCAGCGCGCTCGTCGCGAGGTTGAACTCGTTCGCGGTGTCGCCGGGCGTGACCGCGGTCATGGCCCGGATCGCGCCCGTCCGCGGGTCGATCGAGACGACCGCCGAGGCCGGGTCGTCCTTCTCGGTGAGGACGTGCTGGATCGCCGCGCGGGCGGCGCTCTGCAGGTGCGGGTTGATCGTGGTGTAGACCTTGAGCCCGCCCGAGCGGACGGTGTTCGCGCCGTACTCCTGCTGCAGCAGGTCCTCGACGTAGGAGAAGAAGTACGGCTCGCGGATCTGCGTGTACGCGTTCCCCGGCTTCAGGTGGAGGCTGTGGTCGTGGACGGCCGCCGCGTACTGGTCGGGCGTGATGTCGCCGTTGTCGCGCATCGCCTTCAGCACCTCGTCGCGGCGCGCGAGCGCGGCTGCCGGGCTGTGGAACGGGTCGTAGAGCGAGGGCGCCTGCGGCAGCCCCGCTAGGAGCGCCGACTGCTCGAGGTTCAGCTCCTTCGCGGGAATCGAGAAGTACGTCTCGGCGGCAGCCTCGATCCCGTACGAGTGGTTCCCGTAGTAGACCTCGTTCATGTAGGCGGTGAGGATCCGGTCCTTCGGCCACTGCCGCGAGAGCTTGATCGCGAGGCACGCCTCGACGAGCTTCCGCTTCAGCGTCCGCTCGCGCGAGAGGTAGAGGTTGCGGACGAGCTCCTGCGTGATCGTCGAACCGCCCTGGACGATCCGGCGCGCCTTGATGTCGGCGACGACCGCGCGCAGGATCCCGATCGGGTCGACGCCGCCGTGCTGGTAGAAGCGCCGGTCCTCGATCGCGACGGTCGCGCGGGGCATCCACGGGCCGATCTCCCTGCGCGGGACGGCGGTTCGGTTCCGCTCCGCCGGGATCGCGCCGAGCAGGCTCCCGTCCCACGCGTACACGAACGAGTTCTCGCCGACCGCGACCGGCTGCAGCGAGTTCAGGTCGCAGCTCGAGCCGAAGACGGCGGTGCCGCCGATCGCGGTCACGACGACCAGGACCGGCACGGCGACGAGCGCGGCGACGAGCAGGCGCTTCCGCGCCCGGCGCTGCTGCGCGCGCCGGCGCCGTCCGGAACGCGCGGGAGCAGGGGCGCGCGACCCGCCGCGCCCGCGCGAGGGACGCTGCCCGCTCATCCCCAGACGCCCAGGGCGCGCAGGCGCCGGTGCGCCCGCACGCGCAGGTCGGCCGCCAGGCGGTCGGCCGCGTTCTCGTCGGCGGCCGCGGCGCGAAGCGTCACGACCGCGCTCCCGTCGAGGGAGCTGACGAACACGTCCGGCTGCCGCTCCGAGTCGAGCTCCTCGCGGAGCCCTTCGATCGCGGCGCCGAGGTCTGTCGAGAGCGGAAGTGGCACGGTGATCTCCGCGAACGTCTCTCGGTTGCGGATCGAGGCGTTGCGGATGGTATCCGAGGCCAGCTTCTCGTTCGGGACGACGAGCCGGGCCCGGTCGGCGGTGCGGATGAACGTGTACGAGAGCCCGATCTCCTCGACGACGCCCTGCTCGCCGCCGTAGACGACGCGGTCGCCGATCCGCACCGGCTGCGAGAGCGCGATCATCACCCCGGCGACGAAGTTGCCGAGCGTCCGCTGCGCCGCGAAGCCGACGACGATCCCGAGCAGCGCCGACGACGCGAGCAGCCCACCCGCGACCGAGCGCACCTCCGGGATCGCGAGCAGCGCCGAGAGGAGGCCGACGACGAGGATGACGGCGCTGACCGTCCGCCGCAGGACGCGGTAGCGGGTGATCGCCTCGGGCGGCAGCGGCCGGTGCCGCAGGCGCCAGTCGACGAGCCGCTCGAGCAGCGAGATCGCGACGAAGATCGCAGCGGCGACGATCAGATGCTTCCAGAGCGGGGCCATCCGCCTACCGATTCGCGGCGGCGGCCCGGTTTCCCCCGACCGCTACAGCGGCAGCTCGCGCCGGCCGGCGAAGCCCTCCTCGACCCGGTGCCAGTAGCGGATCTCGTCCTCGCCGAGCTGCCAGCAGAGGAGCACGGTCTCGCCCTCGCGGAGGGCGGGGAAGTCGATCAGCCCGGTGTCGAGGTCCTTGACCTGGGCCCCGTGCTCGCCGATCTCGTCCACGAGCCGGGCGAGGTCGCGCGCGACCTCCTCGACCTCGGCGGCCGCGGCCGCCAGCTCGGCGGGCGGGATGCCGCCGCCGTTGCCGCTGATCTTCCGTTCGAGCTCCTCCTGCCGCTCGAGCGCCTCGACGTGCTCGCGACGGCGGGCGACCAGCCGCTCGACGAGCGGGCGCACCTCGGCGAGCGCGGCGTTCGCCTCCTCGGGTGTGAAATGGCGCATCGCGGGAGAGCCTAGAGTCCCGGCGTGGGCGGCAGTCCCCCGAACCGTGTCCGGCTCTCGGTCTGGGCCTGCTTCATCGCGCTGATCGCGACCGTGAACTACGTCTCCCGCTTCAGCGGCGGCGGCGCCGCGGGCTCGCGGCAGCAGATCTACGAGTACACGACCTTCGTCGGCGGGATGATCCTCTACGCGGTCTGGCTCGGCGTCGTGCTGCTCGTCGCGATCGACCGCTTCGACCTGCTCGCCGTGCGGCCGCCGCGCGGCTGGGGCGGCGCCGCCGGGCTCGCGGTGGCGGTGATCGTCGGCATCTATCTCTGGGAGGCGGTCGTCTCGGTGCTGCCGCTGCCCGAGAGCCCCGGCAAGGAGCAGGGGCTGACGCCGACGCACTGGGAGCCGGCCCACGCCGGCGCGTTCGCGGCGAACTGCGTCCTCTTCGTGATCATGGCCCCGCTCGTCGAGGAGCTGACGTTCCGCGGCGTCGGCCAGTCGCTCCTCCATTTCCTCGGCCGCGTCCCCTCGATCCTGCTCGTCGGGCTCGCGTTCGGGCTCGCGCACGGGCTCGTCGAGGCGCTGCTCGTGCTCGTCCCGTTCGGCGTCGCGCTCGCCTGGCTGCGCGACCGGACGACGAGCGTGCTCCCGGGCATGGTCGTCCACGCGATCTTCAACGGCGTCGCGCTCGCGGCGGCCGTACTGGGATAGTGCCGCCGTGGCGAGCGCCGAGGACCCGCTGATCCGCCGCCTGCGCGAGCAGGTCTCCGACAACGACGTGCGGCTCGTCGAGGCGATGAACCGCCGGCTCGAGCTCGTCGGCCAGATGTGGCGGCACAAGCAGTCGCACGGGCTCGAGGTGCTCGACCCGGAGCGCGAGGAGTGGATGCTCCGCTATCTGGCGCGGGCGAACCGCGGCCCGCTGTCCGAGGCCGGCCTGGAGGAGCTGTTCGCGAAGGTGCTCGAGCTGACGAAGCGCGAGCTCGGCGGCCTCTAGTCGTCCTCGTCGGGCTCGATCTCGGCGAACTGGTCGGGCGTCACCTCGTCGAGGAAGTTCCGGAACCGCGACACCTCCGCCTCGAGCTGCTCCTCGTTCACCTCTTCGCCCTCGAACTCGATCGCCGACTCCTCGATCACGCGGTCGGCGGCGAAGATCGGCGCCTCGGCCCGGATCGCGAGCGCGATCGCGTCGGACGGCCGCGAGTCGACCTCGAGCTCCTGCCCGTCCTGCTGGACGGTGATCTGCGCGTAGAACGTGTTCTCGCGCAGCTCGGTGACCGTGATCCGGACGACCTGCGCGCCGAGCTGCTCGAGCACGTCGCTGAACAGGTCGTGCGTCATCGGACGCGGCGAGGTCTGGCTCTGCAGCTTCATCAGGATCGCCGCCGCCTCGGCGTGGCCGATCCAGATCGGGAGGAACTTGTTCCCGTCGGCCGTCTTCAGCAGCACGATCGGCTGCTTGCCGACCAGGTCGAAGCTGACCCCGTAGATGAGCATCTCCTGCATTCGCCGACCTCTCGGCGAATATAGCTCAGCCCGTCCGGCCGGAAACGTGCCCGCCCGGAGGCGCCGGCTCGAGCTCCGCGAGCGGGACGAGGACGCGCTTGCCCGTGTCGGGATCCTCGACCTCGGCGCGCCCGTCGGCCACGCTCATGGGGTCGAGCCCGCGCAGGACGAGCACACGCCCGCCGTGGATGACCTTCTCGCCGAGTTGCATCGCCGCAGTGAGGGAGCCGCTCCCTCGGATCAGATCATCGGGGCGGCGCCGGACGGTGTCCATCCCTTGTGCGAGGCATGCGTATCCCCCCTCCTGGGCATCCCGTTCCACAGCTGACATGCACGCGCTCTGGCTGGACGACATCGAATCGCTCGAGGCGATCTCCCAGAACGAGGAGGCGCGCCGGATCTTCCTGCGGATGGCGGCCCTCTCGCACGCCGGCCGGACGGCCAGCTTCGTCGACGAGCTCGAACACGACCGCGACCTCGACGACCAGACCAAGGTGCGGCTCACCGAGCTCGCGCAGGACCGCTCCTTCCTGCTCGCGCTCGAGGAGTACCTCCTCCGCACCCAGCGCGTGCACTAGAGCCCGCGCGGCCTCGCTACAATCCGCGACCGCGCGGGCGATTAGCTCAGTTGGTTAGAGCGCCGCTCTGATAAGGCGGAGGTCCCTGGTTCGAATCCAGGATCGCCCATGTCCCCGCGGGAGCGAATGGATCGCTAGCCGATCCACGAGGAACGCTCCGCTCCCCGCCGAATCCCGTCCGCCGTTCGGCATCTGCGCAGGGGTCGCGCCTCACCCACCCCAAGGAGGGGACGGATGGACGACGTCCAGTACCTCGAGCACCTCGGCTACAAGCAGCAGTTGAGCCGGGTGATGGGCATCTGGTCGAACTTCGCTCTCGGCTTCACGTACCTCTCGCCGCTCGTCGGCATCTACAGCCTCTTCGGCTACGCGCTCGCGACCGGCGGCGCCGCGGTGCTCTGGGCGATCCCGATCGTCGTGCTCGGGCAGGCGATGGTCGTCCTCGTCTTCGGCGAGGTCGCGTCGCAGTACCCGATCGCCGGCGGCGTCTACCAGTGGTCGCGGCGGCTGATGGGCCGCGGCTACGGCTGGTACACCGGCTGGATCTACACGTGGGCGCTGCTCGCGACGGTCGCGGCGGTCGCCTACGGCGGCGGCCCGTACGTGGCGGCGCTCTTCGGGACGACCGCGACGACCGGCTTCACGATCGGGATGGCGATCGCCATGGTCGCGATCGCGTCCGTGATCAACCTCTTCGGGGCGCAGCTGCTCTCGAAGGCGGCGACGATCGGCCTCGTCGCGGAGTTCTGCGGCGGCCTGCTCGTCGGCGTCTACCTGCTCTTCTTCCACCACCGCCAGCCGGTCTCGGCGGTCTTCCACCACCAGGGCGCCGGCGGCTCGCACTACACGGGCGCGTTCCTCGCCGCGGGCCTGATGGCGATCTGGATCTTCTTCGGCTTCGAGGCGTGCGGCGACGTGGCCGAGGAGGTCAAGGATCCGGGCCGCCGCGTGCCGCGCGCGATGATGATGACGCTCGGCATGGGCGGGCTCGTCTCGTTCCTGCTCACGCTCGGGCTGATCCTCGCCGTGCCGAGCCTGCCCGACGTCGTCAGCGGCAAGGACGCCGACCCGGCGACGACGATCCTCGGCGCCTCGTTCGGGACGGTCGCGACGAAGCTCGTGCTGCTGCTGATCGTGCTCGGCTTCCTCAGCTGCACGCTCGCGATCCAGGCGGCGGCGGTGCGGCTGCTCTTCTCGCAGGGCCGCGACGGCGTCCTCCCCGGCAGCGCGCGGCTCGCGCGCGTGTCGCCGCGGTTCCACATGCCGCCCGCGTCGGTCGTGGTCGCGTTCGCGATCCCGGTCGCGATCGTGCTGATCTCGTGGATCTCGACGGACGCGCTGACGAAGATCATCGCCTTCGCCACGGTCGGCATCTACGTCGGCTTCCAGCTCGTCGTGCTCGCCGCGCTGCGCGCCCGTACGAGCGGCTGGCGGCCGGCCGGGCCGTTCTCGCTCGGCAACTGGGGGCTGATCGTGAACGTGCTCGCCCTCGCGTACGGCGTCGCGGCGATCGTCGACCTCGTCTGGCCGCGCACGCCGGGGACGCCGTGGTACGACAACTACATCGTCCTCGTCTCCCTGCTCGTCGTGGCGGCGGTCGGCGCCGTCTACGGGCTCCTGCTCCGCCCGCACCTGCAGGGCGACGCGCCGGCCGGCGACGCCGTCCCGGCGGTGGGAGAGCCGCAGCCCGCGAGCAGCTACTAGCGCAGTCGCCGGAGGCCGGGCTCTAGCTGAGCAGGAGCCCGGCCATCCGGCCGCGCGCGATCCGGATCCCGACCAGGCCGAGCGCGACGAGGTAGCCGGCGTTCACGAGCATCACCGGCCCGACCCCGCCGAGCGTGAAGCCGCGGATCAGCGAGATGCCGTTGTAGAGCGGCGAGAAGCGCACCACCCACTGCAGCGCGGGCGGGTAGACCGAGAGCGGGAAGAAGGTCGCGCTGAACAGGAACATCGGCAGCAGCACGATCTGCACGAGCTCGAAGTCCTGCCAGCTGCGCAGGAAGGTCGAGGCGGCGATGCCGATGCCGGCGAAGCCGAAGCCGACGACGACCGCCGCCGGCAGCGCGAGGATCGCCCACCACGAGTGCAGGAGCCCGAGCGCGGCCGCGACGACGACGAAGCCGGCCGCGTAGAGCGCGCCGCGGAACTGCGCCCACGCCGTCTCGCCGACCGCGACGTCGATCGGGCCCAGCGGGGTCGCCAGCATCGAGTCGTAGACCCGGCCGTAGCGGAGCTTCCAGAAGACGTTCGTCGTCGCGTCGTAGATGGCGCCGTTCATCGCCGCGGAGGCGAGGAGGGCGGGCGCGATGTAGCTCGCGTAGGAGACGCCCGAGATCGAGCCGACGAACGTGCCGAGTCCGATCCCCATCGAGAAGAGGTAGAAGAGCGGCTCGAAGAAGCCGCTGAAGATCGTCATCCAGGCGCGCCGGTAGACCATCAGGTTCCGCTCGAAGAGCAGGTGGCCGCGCGTCCGGGCGAGCGGCCCGGCCATCGAGCGCGAGAGCGCGAAGGCGAGCGAGCTCACGTGACGAGCCTCTTCGCGTGCGCGTAGCGGGCGAACACGACCCCGACGACGACCCAGGCGAGGAGGTAGCCGACGTGCATCGCCGCCCAGCCGAGGGTGGCGGTGCCGAGCGTCAGGTGCCGGGTCAGGTCGACCGCGTGCCAGAGCGGCGTCGCGTAGGCGAGCTCCCGCAGCCCGTGCGGCAGCCGCGTCACCGGGAAGAAGGAGCCGGAGAACAGGAACATCGGCATCACCGCGAAGCGGAAGAGCGGGTTGAAGACCTCCTCCTCCGCCCACGCCGAGATCGCGGCGATCGGCGCCGCGAACGCGAGGCCGGTCAGGACGCAGAGCGGGATCGCGAGGATCGCGAGCGGCGAGTGGACGGCGCCGAAGGCGCTGATCGCGGCGAGGTAGAGCGTGGCCGCGACGCCGACCCGGGTGGCGACGTAGAGGAGGTGCCCGCCGATCAGGTCGGCGACGCCGAGCGGCGTCGCGAGCATCGCGAAGTACTGGCGGTTCCACTTGATCGCGCCGCGCACCGGGAAGCTGGACTCGACGGCCGCCACCTGCATCGCGACCGCGGCGAGCATCCCGGGCGCGACGAAGTCGAGGTAGGGGATCCCGAGCGTGGCGCTGCCGCCGCCGCGGTTGACGATCTTGCCGAGGCCGATCCCGAGAGCGGTCAGGTAGAGGACCGGGTTGAGCAGGCTCGACATGACCGTCCCGCGCCAGACGCGCCGGTAGACGACCAGCCAGTACTCGAAGGCGCGGAGCGCGTACGGCATCTAGTCGATCAGCGTCCGGCCGGTGAGGCGGAGGAAGACGTCCTCGAGCGTGGAGCGGCGGACGAGCACGCTCTGCGGGTGCAGGCGCTCGTGCACGACCGGGACGAGCGCGTCGCCGTCGTCGGTGTAGAGGAGGAGCCGGTCCGGCAGCGCCTCGACGCGCGCGACCTGCCCGTCGAAGCTCGAGGCCTCGACCTGCGGCGGCTCGGCGGCGAAGCGCAGCTCGACGACCTCGCGGGTCGAGAGGCGGCGGATCAGCTCGAGCGGCGAACCCTCCTCGGCGATCCGGCCCTTGTCCATGATCACGAGCCGGTCGCACAGCTGCTCCGCCTCGTCCATGTAGTGGGTCGTCAGCACGAGCGTCGCGCCGCGCTGCTTGAGCCGGAAGAGCCTGTCCCAGACGAGGTGGCGCGCCTGCGGGTCGAGGCCGGTGGTCGGCTCGTCGAGCAGCAGCAGCTCCGGCTCGTTGACGAGGGCGCGCGCGATCGTGAGGCGGCGCTTCATGCCGCCGGAGAGCGGCTCCACCTTGCTGGCGGCGCGCTCGCCGAGCTGGACGAAGTCGAGCAGCTCGCTCGCGCGACGGCGGACCTCCTGGCGGGAGAGGCCGAAGTAGCGCCCGTAGATGACCAGGTTCTCGTGGACGGTCAGCTCGTTGTCGAGCGTGTCCGCCTGGGGGACGACGCCGAGCCGGCCGCGGATCGCGGGTCCGTCGTGGTCGGGGTCGAGGCCGAGGATCGAGAGCTCGCCGCCGCTGCGCGGCGAGACGCAGCCGATCATCCGCATGGTGGACGACTTGCCGGCGCCGTTCGGGCCGAGGAAGCCGAACGCCTCGCCGCGCGCGACCTCGAAGTCGATCCCGTCGACGGCGCGGAGGTCGCCGAACTGCTTGACCAGCCCGCGGGCATGGATGAGTGGCGCCGGGGCGCTCATGTCCCAGACCCTAGCGGGATCGAGCTAGCTCTTCGAGGCTGCGTTCTCGAGCGCCTCGGCCAGCTCGGCGAGCTCGTGCTCGTCGGCGAACACGACCTCGACCCGGCCGGCGGCGACGCGCGCGTGGAAGCCGGTCAGCTGCGCGAACGCGGTGCGGACGCGGTCGGCGAGCGCCGGGTCGACGGGCGCGGCCTTCGTGCGCGGCTTCTGCTTCGCGCCGGCCCACTTCGCGCGCTGCTCGGCGGCGCGGACGGAGAGGCCGCGGCGGACGATCTCGCGGGCGAGCCGGCGGCGGCCGTCGTGGTCGGGCACGGCGAGCACGGCGCGCGCGTGGCCCTCGGTGAGCTGGCCGCGCTCGACCATGCCGAGCACGTCGTCGGGCAGCTCGAGCAGGCGGACGCGGTTCGAGACGGACGGCTTCGAGCGCCCGACGCGCTCGGCGACCTCGCCGAGCGAGAGCTGGAACTCGTCGAGCAGGACGGCGTACGCGCGCGCCTCCTCGATCGGGGTGAGCTGCTCGCGCGCGACGTTCTCGACGAGGCCGAGCAGGAGCGTGTCGCGGTCGTCGGCCTCGCGGACGACGGCCGGGACGGTGGTGCGACCGGCTTCGCGCGCGGCGCGCCAGCGGCGCTCGCCGGCGACGATCTCGTAGCCGCCGGCGGCGCGCGGCCGGACGAGGAGCGGCTGGATGACGCCCTCGCGGCGCACGGACTCGGCGAGACCGGAGGCGGCCTCCGGCTCGAAGCGGCGGCGCGGCTGCTTCGGGTTCGGGTGGATCGCGTCGACCGGAAGCTCGAGCAGCTCGCTGCCGGCGGACTCGATCCCGCCCATCAGCAGCTCCAGGCCGCGGCCCAGTCCTCTCCTCTCAGGCGCGCTCGACAAGCTCCATCGCCACCTTCCAGTAGGCGTCGGCTCCGGCGGAGCGACGGTCGTAGGCGATCGCCGGCAGCCCGTGGCTCGGCGCCTCGGCGAGGCGGACCGAGCGCGGCACCGACGTCCTGAACACGAGGTCGCCGAAGTGCCGGCGCACCTCCTCCTCCACCTGCGCCGAGAGGCGCGTGCGGCCGTCCACCATCGTCAGGAGGACGCCGCCGATGCCGAGACGCGGGTTGAGCCGCCGCCGGATCAGCTCGATCGACTGGACGAGCTGCGTCAGCCCCTCGAGCGCGTAGTACTCGGCCTGCACCGGCACGAGCACGCGGTCGGCGGCGGCGAGCGCGTTCACCGTCAGCGGCCCGAGCGAGGGCGGACAGTCGAGGAAGACGAAGTCGTACTGCTCGCTGCCGGAGGCGAGCGCCTGCGCGAGGTAGCGCTCGCCGTCGTCGCGACGGGCGAGCTCGACGACCGCGCCGGCGAGGTCGGGCTTCGAGGGGACGACGTCGAGGTTCGCGAACGCGGTGTGCTTGACGAGCTCGCCGAGCGGCGCGCCGTCGAGCAGGTCGTAGCTGGAGACGCCGTTCGCGCGCAGCCCGAGCCCGGAGGTGGCGTTCGCCTGCGGGTCGAGGTCGATCACGAGCGCGCGCTGTCCCGCCTCGGCGAGGCAGGCGGCGAGGTTCACCGCGGTCGTCGTCTTGCCGACGCCGCCCTTCTGGTTCGCGAGCGCGTAGATCCGTGCCACCGGTGCATTGTCGCTATGCCAGCGGACGCTTCTTCGCGACGCCGGCCCGGCGCGGGAATCCCGCCGGCGTCGGCGCGACCTTGCGCAGGACGACGAGGCCGTCGTGCGGCTCCGGCTCGCCGCCGCCGAGCCGCTCGGACGCCCGCGCGAGCGCGGCGAGGTCGGCGCTCGGACCGGTCCAGAGGATCGCCGCGCCGCCCTCGCGCACGAGCGGCAGGCACCACTCCGCGGCGACCGGCGGGTGCGCGAGCGCCTTCGCGAGCGCGACGCCCCACGCCTCGACCGGCTGCTCCTCGGCGCGCCCCCAGACGACCGCGCAGTTGGCCGGCGCCCACACCTCGAGGAACTCGCACTTCCGCCGCTCCGCCTCGAGCAGGGTCACCTCGCGCTCGGGGAGCGCCACGGCGAGCGGGATCCCGGGCGAGCCGCCGCCGGAGCCCACGTCGACGACCGGGCCGGCGAGGCGCTCGACGAGCGGCAGCGCCCGCAGCGCGTCGTCCCAGAGCATCGCCCGCGCCGACTCGAGGTCGCGGATCGCGGTCAGCCCCGGCGTCGCGAGGACGGCGGCGAGGTAGTCGTCAGTCGGGAAGGACGACGACGTAGCGGTTCGGCTCCGTGCCCTCGGAGGTCGTGGCCACGCCGTCGACCTCCTTCAGGTACTCGTGCACGACCTTCCGCTCGACCGCGGTCATCGGCTCGAGCTCCTCCGCCTCGCCGCTCGCGCGCACCCGGTCGGCGGCGCGGAGCGCGAGCGTCTCGAGCGTCGCCCGCCGCCGGTCGCGGTAGCCGGCCGCGTCGACCACCACCTGCTTCCGCTCGTCGCCGTAGGTGCGGTGCGAGATCGCGTTCAGCAGGTACTGGATCGCGTCGATCGTCTGGCCGTGGCGGCCGATCAGCAGCCCGACGTCGGGGCCGGAGCAGGTGACGACGAGCGCGTCGTCCTCCTCGTGCACGTCCACGCGGGCCTCGATCCCGAGCGCCGCGACGATCCGCGCGACGAGCGCGCGCGCGTCGGCGCCGGGGCCGCCCTCGGCGACCGCGGCCTCCGCGGCTTCGGCGACTTCGGCCGGCACCGCCGCGACCACCCGCGCCGGCGCGTAGCCGACGCCGAGCAGCCCCCGCTCGCCCTCGGAGACGACCTCGAAGCGGACGGCCGACTTGTCCAGGCCGGGATAGCGCTGCTCGAGCTCGCGGAGCGCCGCCCATTTCGCCTCGCCGACGGTCTCGCCCGTCGCCTCGACCGTGAGCTCGTCGTCCGCTCCGGCGCCGGCAAGGCCGCCACCTTCGCTCATTGCGAGCCTCCGTCGAGCCTACGGCTCGTGCTCATCTGCGGCCCGCGCGCTTCTTCCGCCGCACCTGGCGCGGCTGCTGCGGCTTCGCCGGCTTCTCGTCGCGCGGCTCGGACGCGGCCTCCTCCGGCGGCGACTCGTTCTTCGGCGGCGTGCGCGAGCTGCGGCGCTCGAGCGTCGGCAGCGGCGTCTTCGGGATCAGCCGGCGCGTGATCAGCCCCTGCCCGACCGTCCACAGGTTCGTCGTCACCCAGTAGAGGACGAGACCGGCCGGGAAGTGCGCGATCACGAACACGAAGACGACCGGCATGATCATGAACAGCGTCCGCTGCATCTTGTCCACGGTCGCCGACATGTAGAGCGTGGACGCCATCTGGCTGCCGACGTAGACGACGAGCAGCACGTAGCCGCCCCAGAACGACGTCGTCGGCACGATGATGCTCGGGACGAAGTGGAGCCACGCGAAGTCGTGGTGCGCGATCGCCAGCTGGCCGCCCGGCGGATGCTGGTTGAAGTGGCGGAGCGCGTAGTAGAGGGCGATGAAGACCGGGAACTGGAACAGCATCGGCAGGCACGAGGCGGCCGGGTTGATGTTGTTCTCCCGGTAGAACTTCATCAGCTCCTCGTTCTGCTTCTGCTTGTCCTGCTTGTACTTCTTCTGGATCTCCTTCATCTGCGGCGCGAAGCGCTGCAGGTTCTGCATCGAGTGGATCTGCTTGACGGTCAGCGGCACGAGGATCATCCGCACGACGACCGTCGTCGCCACGATCGACCAGGCCCAGGAGAGGCCGAGGGTCGAGTGGAACCAGTCGAGGACGTGCCGCATGACCGTCTCGAGCTGGCCGAGGATGGGGAGCGCCGCGACGATCATCGGACCGGGTCGACGCCTCCGCGACTCCACGGGTTGCAGCGCAGGAGCCGCCAGCCCGCGAGCGCGCTCCCGCGGACGAGACCGTGCTTGCGCAGCGACTGCACCGCGTACTCGGAGCAGGACGGGTGGTACTTGCAGGTCGTCGGGAAGAGCGCGCCGAGCGTCAGCCGGTAGAGCCAGACGAGGCCGATCCCGAGATACGAGGGCGCGCGGAGAACGGCGTTCATGCCGCCACCTTCGCCTGGTCGAGCACCTCGTCCACCCGCTCGCCGAGCCAGGCGAACCCCTGCGCCTCGACCGCCTCCGGCAGACCGGGACGCACGATCAGGACGTAGTCGCAGCCGGCCGGCACCCGCTCGAGCCGCTCGTGCCACACCTCGCGGAGCTGCCGCTTGATCCGGTTGCGCTCGACCGCGCCGCCGACCGAGCGCGGCACCGAGAAGCCGAACCGCGGCGCCCCCTGCTCCTCCTGCGGGAACCAGTAGAGGACGAGGAAGCGCGACGAGACCGAGCGGCCCTGCCGGTAGACGGCGTCGAAGTCCCGCGAACGGGACAGGCGGTTCGCGCGCTTCACGGGTGCAGCTTAGTCGCGGGCTCTCAGGCGGACAGCTTCGCGCGACCCTTCGCGCGGCGCCGCTTGAGGATGGCCCGACCGGCGCGCGTCGCCATGCGGGCGCGGAAACCGTGCTTGCGCTTGCGGCGGCGGACGTTCGGCTGGTAGGTGCGCTTCATGGGACGAAAACCTGGTCTTTGGCAGAAAAATCCCCGCCGGTCGCGGGGCAGAGCCGCCAGTATAGCCGCCGCTCGTCCACCAGTTTGTCCACAGGCCGCGGCCGTGGAGGAAAGCCCCGCAGGCGAGTTTCCCCCATGGCTTTCCACAGCTGTGGAGGGATTGTGGTGATCCGGAAAACAGCCGCAAATCGAGGGATTTTGTCCTTCCGGAAGGCACTGTTATGCTGGCCGCCGGGGTTGGAGAGGGAGGAGCTGCGCGTCTGTGGAGCACCAAATCGAGCTGACGGCGGAGGGCCTGTGGAGCGAGATCTCCGGTCGGCTCAGGGGGGCGCTCAACGACGCGACCTACAGCACCTGGTTCGGTGAGGTCGCCGGCCTCGAGCTGGCAGGCGAGACGCTCGTCCTCGGCGTCCCCAACGAGTTCACGCGCGACTGGATCGAAGGCCATTTCCGCGGCCTGATCGGCGCCGCCGTCCGCGACATCCTCGGCAGCGAGCGTCCGCTCGAGCTCCGCGTCGCGCACGAGTCGGAGGTCGAGCCCGACACGGAGCCGGCGAAGCCGGTCGTGCAGCGGCTGCCGGTGCGGCCGGAGAGCGGCGGCTTCAACGCGAAGTACACGTTCGACTCCTTCGTCATCGGCTCGTCGAACCGGTTCGCGCACGCGGCCGCGCTCGCGGTCGCCGAGGCGCCGGCGCAGGCGTACAACCCGCTCTTCATCTATGGCGGCACCGGCCTCGGCAAGACGCACCTGCTGCAGGCGGTCGCGCAGTACGTGAGCGAGCACTCGTCGGAGCTGTCGGTGCGCTACGTGACGAGCGAGACCTTCATGAACGACTTCATCAACTCGCTGCGCGACAAGCGGATCGAGGGCTTCAAGCAGCGCTACCGCGCCTACGACGTGCTCCTGATCGACGACGTCCAGTTCTTCGAGCACAAGGAGCGGATCCAGGAGGAGTTCTTCCACACCTTCAACTCGCTCTACGAGGCCGGCTCGCAGATCGCGATGTCGAGCGACCGGCCGCCGCGCGAGATCTCGACGCTCGAGGAGCGGCTGCGAAGCCGCTTCGAGTGGGGCCTGATCACCGACATCCAGCCGCCCGACCTCGAGACGCGGATCGCGATCCTGCGCAAGAAGGTCAAGGTGGACGGGATCCAGGTGCACGACGACCAGGTGCTGACCTTCATCGCGAGCCGCGTCTCGACGAACATCCGCGAGCTCGAAGGGGCGCTCACGCGCGTCGTCGCCTTCTCGTCGCTCACCGGGCGGCCGATGACGGTCGAGCTCTCGCAGGACGTGCTCCGCGACGTCTTCCCGCAGGGCGAGGCGGCCGAGGTCTCGATCAAGCGGATCCAGGAGCTCGTCGCCGAGCGCTTCAACCTGACCCTGGACGAGCTCTGCGGCGACAAGCGGCCGCAGAACATCGTCTATCCGCGCCAGGTCGCGATGTACCTCTCGCGCGAGCTGACCGACTCGTCGCTGCCCAAGATCGGCAAGGAGTTCGGCGGCCGCGACCACACCACCGTCATCCACGCGACCTCCAAGATCGCCCGCCTGATCCGTGAGGACAGGTCTGTGTACAACCTCGTGCAGGAACTGACCGCACGTGTGAAGCAGGTGCGCTGAGCGTGCGCGCCTGTGGGGTCCGGCCCGATCTCCACAATTCGGTCCCACACGCCGATCGCCGTAACGATGCGGGTTGCGGTCGGCTTTCCCCGTCGTCCACACTCCCTATGACTTCTACGAGGACTTACTAGATGATCGAGACCGACATCGTTGTGGGCGCCGAGCTCCGGATCACCTGCGGAAAGGACGAGCTCGTCCAGGGCCTCGGGGTCGTCGGACGCGCCGTCTCCACGCGCACCTCCGTGCAGATCCTCTCCGGGATCCTGCTCGAGGCGAGCGGCGACGAGCTGCGGCTCGCGGCGACCGACATGGAGCTGTCGCTGCGGGCGAGCGTGCCGGCCCGCGTCGAGGGCGACGGCGCGATCGTGCTCCCGGGGCGGACGCTCGTCGACATCGCGCGCCTGCTGCCCGGCGACGAGGTGACGATCGAGCACCGTCCGTCCGAGTCGGTCGTGCACGTCACGTCGGGGAGCGCGAGCTACACGCTGCACACGTTCAACCCCGAGGACTTCCCGCGGCTTCCCGATCTCTCGACGATCCAGACGTTCACCGTCGACCGCGAGTCGCTGCTCGAGACGATCGGCCGCGTCGCCCGCGCCTCCTCCCGGGACGAGTCGCGTCCGGTGCTCACCGGCGTCCTCGTGCAGTTCTCGGCCGGCAAGCTCGTCATGGCCGCGACCGACTCGTACCGGCTCGCGATCAAGGAGACCGACCTCTCCGGCGGCGCGCCCGACCTCGAGGCGATCGTGCCGAGCCGGGCGCTCCAGGAGCTCGCGCGGATCGCCGGCGACGAGGAGATCGCAGTCGGCGTCCACGAGAACCAGGTGCTGTTCGTGACCGGCGGCGTCTGGCTGACGACGCGTCGCATCGACGGCCAGTTCCCGAACGTCCGCCAGCTGCTCCCGGAGAGCTTCGAGTACGAGCTGACGCTGCCGCGCACGGAGCTGCTCGACGTCGTCCGCCGCGCCTCGGTGATGATCCAGCGCGCGACGCCGCTGCAGCTGCGGTTCGCCGAGGGCGAGCTGACCGTGATCGCGCGCACGCACGACGTGGGCGAGTCGCGCGAGTCGATGCCGGTCGCCTTCGTCGGCGACGCGCTCGACATCGGCTTCAACGCCGACTTCCTGCGCGACGGGATCGAGTCGATCGAGGGCGACGACGTGCGGGTGAAGCTGATCAGCCCGCTCCGGCCGGCGGTGCTGCAGGGAGAGGGCGACGACTTCACGTACCTCGTGATGCCGATTCGCCTGCCCGGCTAGGCCCTGCCGCTGATCGTCGAGACGGTCTCGCTCCGCAGCTTCCGGTCGTACGAGCGGCTCGAGGTCGCGCTCCGGCCCGGGCTCGTGCTCGCGGTCGGGCCGAACGGGGTTGGCAAGACGAACCTGCTCGAGTCGCTGCACGTGGGCACGCAGGGCTTCTCGCCGCGGACGCGGAGCGACGGCGAGCTCGTCCGCTTCGGCGACGGGGGCGCACGTGTCGCCGTCCGCGGCCGCCGCGGCGACGTGACGCTCGAGCTCGAGGTGACCTTCCAGCCGGGGCAGGGGAAGCGGGCGAAGCTCAACGGCGCCGCGCTGCGGACCGCCGAGCAGCTGCGAAGCGAGACGTCGACGCTGGTCTTCACCCCCGACCGGCTCGCGGTCGTCAAGGGCCCGCCGGCGACCCGGCGCGCCTACTTCGACCGGGCGCTCGGGCGGCTCGCGCCGGGCCGCGCCGCCCTGCCGGCCGAGTACGGCGCCGCGGTCGCGCAGCGGAACGCCGCACTGCGCCGCGTCGGCGCGGGTCTCTCCTCGCGCGACGCGGTCGCGCCGTGGACGGAGCAGGTCGCCGCGCTCGGCGCCGAGCTCGTCGCGGCGCGGCACGACGTGCTCGCGCTGCTCGCGCCGGCGTTCGCGGAGCGCGCGGGCGAGCTCGGCGTCCCCGGCGCCGGCTTCCGCTACGAGGGCGAGCCCGCGACCCGCGAGTCGCTCGAGGCGCGGCTCGACCGCGACGTCGACCGGGGCGCCACCTCGCTCGGCCCGCACCTCGACGACGTCGTCCTGCTGGCCGGCGACCGCGAGCTGCGCAGCTTCGGCTCGCAGGGAGAGCAGCGGCTCGCCCTGCTCGCGCTCCTGCTCGCCGAGGCGGAGGTGATCGCCGAGCGTCGCGGCACCCCGCCGCTCCTGCTGCTCGACGACGTCCTCTCGGAGCTCGACCCCGGCCGCCGGCGCATCCTCGCCGCCCGCGTCGCCGCCGCCGGGCAGGCGCTCGTCACCGCCACCGACGCCGCGATGCTCCCGGCCGAGCCCGACCAGCTGCTCGAGGTCGCGCCGGGCCGCGTCGAGGAGGCCGCGTGAGTGGGCCGACGGGGGACGAGTGGAAGGAGGAGCTCCGCCGCTTCGAGGGGCCCGAGGGCGCGATCCGCGACCTCGCCGCCGGCTGGCCGGAGGCGGTCGGGACCGAGATCGCGCGCAACGCGTGGCCCGCCCGGGTCAAGGGGGACGGCACGCTCGTCGTCCACGTGCGCGACTCGATCTGGGGCTTCGAGCTGACCCAGCGCGCCGGCGAGATCTCGCAGCGCCTGCCGGGCTCGCCGCGACTCGAGTTCGTCCCCGGCCCGGTGCCCGACGCCGGTCCGGAGGCGCCGTCGGCCGAGCCGGAATACCGTTTGCAAGCTACCCTGGAGCAGACCCGGGAAGCGGCCGAGCTGGCTGCCCCGATCGAGGACGCCGCGCTCCGCGACGCGGTCGCCAGGGCGGCCCGTGCGAGCCTCGCGAGGGCCGCCGAGGGAACGGCAGCCGACCGGTCCTTCTGATACACTGAATTCCGCCCGCAAATGCGGAATTTGCAGGGCTTTTTTCATGACCGAAACGGACTACACCGCAAAGGACATCACCGTCCTCGAAGGCCTCGAGCCGGTCCGGCTCAGGCCCGGGATGTACATCGGCTCGACGGGGATCCGCGGCCTCCACCACCTGGTCTACGAGATCGTCGACAACTCCGTCGACGAGGCGCTCGCGGGCCACAACGAGCGCATCGAGGTCACCCTCCATCCGGACAACTCGGTGACCGTGCGGGACGCCGGCCGCGGCATGCCGGTCGACCTGATGGAGGAGCAGGGCGAGTCCGCGCTGACGGTGATCATGACCAAGCTCCACGCCGGCGGGAAGTTCGGCGGCGGCGGCTACAAGGTCTCCGGCGGCCTGCACGGCGTCGGCGCCTCCGTCGTCAACGCGCTCTCCGAGTGGCTCGTCGCCGAGGTCCGCCGCGACGGCAGGGTGCACCGCCAGGAGTTCGAGCGCGGCATCCCCAAGGGCCCGGTCGAGGTCGTCGGCGAGACCGACGAGACCGGCACGACCATCTCCTTCCTCCCCGACGCGGAGATCTTCGAGGAGATGGAGATGGTCGCCGAGACGCTGCTGCAGCGCCTCCGCGAGACCGCGTTCCTGACGAAGGCGCTGCTGATCCGCTTCGCCGACGAGCGCGCCGAGGGCAAGACCGCCGAGTTCCACTACGAGGGCGGGATCCGCGACTTCGTCGCGCACATCAACGAGGCGAAGGATCCGATCCACCGGCACATCGTCTACTTCGAGGGCGAGACCGAGCAGGGCGCCGTCGAGGTCGCGATGCAGTGGAACGGCTCCTTCCAGGAGTCCGTCTTCACCTTCGCCAACAACATCAACACGGTCGAGGGCGGCTCGCACCTCTCCGGCTTCCGCAGCGCGCTCACGCGCACGCTGAACGCGAAGGCGCAGGACCTGAAGCTCCTGAAGAAGGACGAGTCGCTCGAGGGCGAGGACGTGCGCGAGGGGCTCGCCGCCGTCGTCTCGGTCAAGCTCCAGAACCCGCAGTTCGAGGGGCAGACCAAGGCGAAGCTCGGCAACCCCGGCGTCGAGGGGCTCGTCCAGACGACCGTCAACGCGGGCCTCGCCCAGTTCCTCGAGGAGAACCCGCAGGACGCGCGCGCGATCTGCACCAAGGCGATCGCCGCGATGCGCGCGCGGATGGCGGCGCGGAAGGCGCGCGACCTGACGCGGCGCAAGTCGGCGCTCGACAGCTCCTCGCTGCCGGGCAAGCTCGCCGACTGCTCGATCCGCGATCCCGAGGCCGCCGAGCTCTACATCGTCGAGGGCGACTCCGCCGGCGGCTCCGCCAAGACCGGCCGCGACCGCACCTACCAGGCGATCCTGCCGCTGCGCGGGAAGATCATCAACAGCGAGAAGAACCGGATCAACAAGGTCCTCTCGAACAACGAGATCCAGGCGATGATCACCGCGATCGGCACCGGGATCGGCGACGAGTTCGACGTCGAGGGCCTCCGCTACCACCGGATCATCCTGATGACGGACGCCGACGTGGACGGCTCGCACATCCGCACCCTCGTGCTGACCTTCCTCTACCGGCACATGCGCGAGCTGTTCGAGCGCGGCCACATCTACATCGCGGTGCCGCCGCTGTACAAGGCGAAGCTCGGCAACCAGGAGTTCTACTTCGAGAAGGAGTCCCAGCTGGAGGAGCTGCTCGTCCGCGAGCGCTTCGACGAGCTGGAGGTGCGCGACCGCGCCGGCGTCGACGTGAAGATGACCGAGGCGCGCTGGAAGAAGTTCACGGCCGCGCTCGCCGAGTTCGAGGGCTGGTCGGCCCGGCTCCGCGCCGACTACGGCCATCACGCCGCCGAGCTCGTGATCGACCACCGGCTGCTCGAGCTCGACGCCGCCACGCCGGCCGCCGTCGAGAAGGCGCTGGCGTCGCTGCCCTCGAACGGCTTCGCGCTCTCGGTCGCCGAGCGGACGGACGACGGCGTCCGCGTCCGCGTCGTCGAGGAGTCCACCTCGGCCGCGCACGCGACGCTGCTCTCCGCCGAGCTGCTCGCCTCGCCGATCTACGAGAACCTGCGCCGCGCCTACCACAAGCTCGTCGAGCTGGCCGGTCCGCCGCCGTTCGCGATCGCGCTCGGCCGCAAGACCGCCGAGCCGCAGACGTTCTCGGCGCTCCGCACCGAGGCGCTCGACCTCGCGAAGGAGGTCGGCATCCAGCTGTCGCGCTACAAGGGCCTCGGCGAGATGAACCCGGACCAGCTCTGGGAGACGACGATGGACCCGGCGAAGCGCCTGCTGATCCGCGTCGACGTCGAGGACGCGCACGCCGCCGACCAGCTCTTCTCGATGCTGATGGGCGACCAGGTCGAGCCGCGGCGCCAGTTCATCGAGCAGAACGCCCGCGACGTGAAGGTGCTCGATGTCTGAGGTCGACACAGGCGCACTCGGGCCCGGCCGCATCGAGCCCCGCGAGCTCGAGCAGGAGATGCGCGCGAGCTTCCTCGACTACGCGATGTCGGTCATCGTCTCGCGCGCCCTGCCGGACGTGCGCGACGGCCTCAAGCCGGTGCACCGGCGCGTGCTCTACGGCATGCACGAGGGCGGCCTGCAGCCGAACCGGCCGTACAAGAAGTCCGCCGCGACTGTCGGCGACGTGATGGGGAAGTATCACCCGCACGGCGACTCCGCGATCTACGACACGCTCGTCCGCATGGCGCAGCCGTTCTCGCTGCGCTACCCGCTCGTCGACGGCCAGGGGAACTTCGGCTCGATCGACGACGACCCCGCGGCCGCGATGCGCTACACCGAGGCGAGGCTCTCCCGGATCGCCACCGAGCTGCTGCGCGACATCGACGCCGACACCGTCGACTTCGAGCCGAACTACGACGAGTCGCGCCGGCAGCCCTCCGTGCTGCCCGCCCGCTTCCCGAACCTGCTCGTCAACGGCTCCACCGGCATCGCCGTCGGCATGGCCACCAACATGCCGCCCCACCACCTCGGCGAGACGATCGACGCGGTCGTCGCGATGATCGACAACCCCGAGATCGACGTCGAGGGGCTGATGAAGCACATCAAGGGCCCGGACTTCCCGACCGGCGCGATCATCGTCGGCCGCGGCGGCGTCCGCGACGCGTACCGCACCGGCCGCGGCCGCATCGTCATGCGCGCCCGCGCCCACATCGAGGAGCTGCGCGGCGGCAAGTCCGCGATCGTGATCACCGAGCTGCCGTACGGCGTCAAGAAGGGCGGCGACTCCGGCGTGATCCGCAAGATCGCCGACCTCGTCCAGGACAAGACCCTGACCGAGATCTCCGACCTCGCCGACCACTCCGACCGCACCGGCATGCGGATCCAGGTCGAGCTGAAGCGGGACGCGATCCCGCAGGTGGCGCTGAACAAGCTCTTCAAGCACACGCCGCTCCAGTCGACGTTCGGCTACAACGCCGTCGCGCTGGCCGACGGCGTCCCGCGCACGCTCTCCCTGCTCGAGCTCGTCACCCACTACCTCGACTTCCAGCGCGAGGTCGTCACCCGCCGCTCCAAGTACGAGCTGCAGCAGGCCGAGCGCCGGGCGCACGTCCTGCAGGGCTATCTGATCGCGCTCGACAACATCGACGCGATCGTCGCGCTCATCCGCGGCGCCGCCGACACCGACGAGGCGCGCACGCAGCTCCAGGAGCGCTTCGAGCTGAGCGAGATCCAGGCGCAGGCGATCCTCGACATGCGGCTCGCGAGGCTCACGGGCCTCGCCCGCAAGGAGGTCGAGGACGAGCACCGCGACCTGCAGGAGCGGATCGCGGAGCTGCGCGCCCTCCTCGGCGACCCGGCCAAGATCGACGGCGTGATCCGCGAGGAGCTGCTCGAGATCAAGCAGATCTACGGGCGCACCGACGAGCGCCGCACCGAGATCGTCGCCGCCGAGGACGAGCTCGAGCTCGAGGACCTGATCGCGGAGGAGGACATGGTCATCGCGATCACGCGCTCCGGCTACATCAAGCGGCTACCGGTGACGACCTACCGCGAGCAGCGCCGCGGCGGCATCGGCGTGATGGGGATGGAGCTGAAGGAGGACGACTACATCGAGCACCTGTTCGTCGCCTCCACCCACGACTACATCCTCTTCTTCACGAACGTCGGCAAGGTCTACCGGCTCAAGGTCCACGAGCTGCCGCTCGGCTCCCGCCAGTCGAAGGGCCGCGCGATCGTCAACCTGCTGCCGTTCCGGCAGGACGAGACGGTGCGCGCCGTCATCCAGACGCGGAACTTCGAGGAGGCGAAGTACCTCGTCTTCGCGACGAAGAACGGCGTCGTCAAGAAGACCGAGCTCGCCGCCTACAACACGCCGCTGAAGGCGGACGGGATCATCGCGATCAAGATGCGCGAGGGCGACGAGCTCGTCGGCGTCCGCCACTCGTCCGGCGACGACGACCTGCTGATGGTCTCGAAGAAGGGCCAGGCGATCCGCTTCCACGAGCAGGACGTGCGCGCGATGGGCCGCGACACCTCCGGCGTCGCCGGCATGAGGCTCCGCAAGGGCGACGAGGTGATCTCGCTCAACGTCGCCGAGGACGACGCCGACCTGCTCGTCGTGACCGAGAACGGCTTCGGCAAGCGCACGCGCGTCTCCGAGTACCCGGTCAAGGGCCGCGGCGGCATGGGCGTGAAGACGATCCAGCTGAACGAGGCGCGCGGCTTCATCGTCGGCTCGCGCGTCGTCCGGGACGGCTACCAGGTGATGCTGATCTCGACCGGCGGCACGGTGATCCGGATCCCGGTCGAGGAGGTCAAGCGCCTCGGCCGCTCGACCCAGGGCGTGATCGTGATGCGGCTCCGCGGCGACGAGACCGTCTCCGCGCTCGCGCCGGTCGTCGAGACCGAGGACACGAACGGCAACGGCAACGGCGACGGGCCGGCCGCCGAGGGCGTCGACGCGCCCGCCGAGGCCGCCGAGCCCGTCGAGCCGGTGGACGAGTCCGAGGAGGACGCCCTCCCGGACGCCCCGGACGACGAGGACTGACACCGGTTCGACAAGGTTTTCCCGCCACCCTCTTCCCAAAGTGGGCTCGGCCCTCTATAACTCACAAGTCGAGGGGTCGCGTCCGAGTCGAACCGGGGAAGCGTATGGCGATCAGCCGACAGGTTGACCTTCTAGAACCTATAAATCTTGCCGAGCACCTGGACAAGGTGGAGCTCTATCTCGGGCAGGTCTGCCAGATCGCCGGCATCTCGAAGATGCAGCTCGACTACTGGACGAACAAGGCGCAGATCCCGACCAAGGGCAAGAAGCAGCGCATCTACGACATCGACGCGCTCGAGACCGTGATGCTGATCAAGCAGGCCAAGGACAAGGGCCTGAACCTCGGCGCCGCGATCGAGGCCGCCCGCCGCTTCCGCGAGCAGCAGCACGAGCAGCAGGCCGTCGCGCAGGTCTGAGCGCGGCTACGAGTCGGTCTTCGCGCCGCGCTCGATGAACGGCCGCAGCAGGTCGATCGGCGCCGGGAAGATGATCGTGCTCGTGTTGCCCGAGCCGAGCTCGAGCAGCGTCTGCAGGTAGCGCAGCTGCAGGGCGATCGGGTGGTCCTCGATCACGAGGGCCGCGTCCTTCAGCCGCTCCGCCGCCTGGAACTCGCCTTCCGCGTTGATGATCTTCGCGCGCCGCTCGCGCTCGGCCTCCGCCTGCCGGGCCATCGCGCGCTGCATGCCGCCCGGGATCTCGACGTCCTTCACCTCGACGATCGAGACCTTGATGCCCCACGGGCCGGTCGCCTCGTCGATGATCTCCTGGAGGATCGAGTTGATCTTCTCGCGCTCGGAGAGCAGCTCGTCGAGCTGGTGCTGGCCGAGCACCGACCGGAGCGTCGTCTGCGCGATCTGCGAGGTCGCGACCATGAAGTTCTCGACCTGGACGATCGCGTCCTTCGGGGCGACGATCCGGAAGTAGGCGACCGCGTTCACCCGCACCGGGACGTTGTCCTTGGTGATGACCTCCTGGGGCGGGATGTTGAGCGTGATCGTGCGCAGGTCGACGCGGACCATCCGGTCGACGACCGGGATCAGCACGAAGAGGCCCGGCCCCTTCGGCTCCGGGAGCAGCCGGCCGAGCCGGAAGACGATCCCGCGCTCGTACTCGCGCGCGACCTTGATCGCCGAGATCAGGAAGAGGACGAGGAGGAAGACGACGACCGCGAGAACGAGGAGACCCGCTGCCACGAGCTGAGCCTACTCCTTTCCCGACACGGTGAGCTCGAGCCCGTCCACGCGCTCGACCCGGACGTGGTCGCCCGGCCGCAGCTCGCGCCCGTCGGCGCGTCGCGCGCGCCACAGCTCGCCGGCGACGAAGACGTGGGCCGGGTCGCGGACGACGGCCTCGTCGCCGAGGAAGCGCTCCGGCCCGACCGTCACCGGCCGCCGCCGGACCGCGACCGCCTTCGAGAGCGCGAACGCCCAGAAGCCGCCGATCGCGACCGTCAGCGTGATCACGAGCGGCAGCGACGTGTGGTACGGGGCCGGCGCGTCGTGGAAGAGCATCAGCATCCCGATCGCGAGGCTGACGAGCCCCGAGAGCGTGAGCGCCCCGTGGGTGACGACGTGCGCGTCGACCACGAGCAGCCCGATCCCGAGCAGGATCAGCGCGAGGCCCGCCCACGAGATCGGCAGCACCGAGAAGCCGAACAGGGCGGTGACGAGCGCGACCCCGCCGAGCGCGCCCGGCAGGACGATGCCCGGGTGGAAGATCTCGAAGCCGATCCCGGCGATCCCCGCGAGGAAGAGCAGCGAGAGGATGTTCGGGTCGATGACCGCGTTCAGCAGCCGCGTGAGGAAGCCGGGACCGACGTCCACGATCCGGGCGCCGGCGAGGTGGAGCGTGTACGGCCGCTGCGCGTCCTTCGTCCGGTAGCCGTCGAGCTGGCGCAGCAGCGCGGGCAGGCTCGGCGCGACCGCGTCGACCACGTTCAGTCGCAGCGCCTCCTGCGCGGTCAGGTTCGACGCCTCCCGCACCGCCTTCGCCGGCCAGGTCGTGTTGCGGTGGTGCGTCTGCGCGAGCGCCGTCAGCGAGGCGGCGGCGTCGTTCACGACCTTGCGGCGCAGGTCGGAGCCGAGGTTCTGCCCGCTCGAGTCGATCGGCGTCGAGGAGCCGATGTTCGCGGTCGGCGTCATCGCGAGCACGTCGGCGGCCTGCGCGATCCAGACCCCGGCCGACGCGGCCCGCGCCCCCTCCGGCGAGACGTAGACGATCACGGGCAGCTTCGCGTCGAGCTCCGCCTGGTAGATCGTCTTCATCGAGCTCGAGAGCCCGCCCGGCGTGTCGAGCAGGACGACGGCCGCGTCGTAGCCGTCCCGGGCGGCCCGCGAGAGCTGGCCGGTCAGGTAGTCCTGGGTCACCGGGTTGACCTCGAGATCCGGGCCGAAGCGGATCGCGAGCACGCGCTTGCCGCCGGCCGCCGACGCGCCCCCGGCGAGGAGGAGCGCGGTCGTCGCGGCGAGGAGCATCCACGCGAGGCGGACCCTCATGCGTACAGGATTGCACCGGGGAAGGGGGTTGCACCATCGCCGCCGAAGTCCGGTGCCGTGGCCCTCGACGGCGGGCCGCCTTCCCATGCGGACACTCCTCCTCGCAGTGCTGCTGCTCGCCGCCGCGCCGGCCGCCGCCCGGGCGGGCGTGAGCATGACCTCGGTCGACGTGCCGCTCCACGGCGCGCGGACGCTCGCCGCCGCCGCGCCGGCGCGGTTCGACATGCTCGGCGTCCACTGGCGCGGCCCGGGCGCGGTGCTCTACTCGACGCGCTCTGCGGCCGGCGGCTGGAGCGGCTGGCGCGTCGCCGACGCCGACCCGGCGGCCGGCTGGCGGCTCGGCGACCTCGCCTGGCTCGGCCCGTCCACCGGCGTCCGCTTCCGCACGCGCGGCACGGTGACGCGGCTGCGCGCCTACTACGTCGAGAGCACCGTCGAGCGGACCCCGGCGCGGCGGCTCTCCGTCGCCGGCTCGCCGCCGATCGTCCCTCGCGCCGGCTGGGGGGCGGACGAGTCGATCCGCAAGGGTGCGCCGCAGTACGCGGACGCGCTCCGCTTCGCGGTCGTCCACCACACCGCCGGCACGAACGACTACACGCGGGCGGAGTCGGCCGCGATCGTGCGCGGGATCGAGCTCTACCACGTGCAGGGGAACGGCTGGAACGACATCGGCTACAACTTCCTCGTCGACAAGTACGGCCAGATCTTCGAAGGCCGCTACGGGGGCGTCGACAAGCCGGTCGTCGGGGCGCACGCGCAGGGGTTCAACACGGGCTCGGTCGGGATCGCCGTGCTCGGCGAGTACGGCTCGACGAAGATCGGCGGCGCCGCGAAGGCGGCGCTCGTGAAGCTTCTCGCCTGGCGGCTCGACGTCGCGCACGTCGACCCGCTCTCGACGCTCACGTGGGCCTCGGGCGGGAACCCGCGCTTCCCGGCGAGGGTGCCGGTCTTCCTGCGCGCCGTCTCGGGCCACCGCGACACGAACTTCACCGACTGCCCCGGGAACGCCCTCTACGCGCAGCTGCCGGAGATCGCGCGCGAGGCGGCTGCGAGCGGCGGCCCGAAGCTGTACGAGCCGCAGGTCGCCGGCCGCCTCGGCGGGCCGATCCGCTTCACCGGCACGCTCTCGGGCGAGGCGAAGTGGACGGTCGCCGTCGCCGGCTCGAGCGGCGCCGTCGTCGCGACGCAGGACGGCGTCGGGCCGACGCTCGACTGGACCTGGGACTCCGCGGACGCGCCGCCCGACCGCTACACGTGGACGATCTCCGGCCCGTCGCTCCGCGGCGCCTCCGGCTCGCTGGGCACGAAGACGACGACGGCGCTCGCCCTCCAGAAGCCGACGGCGTCGCCGCAGATCGTCTCCCCCGGCGGCGACGCGAGCGGCGACGCCGCGACGATCGCGTACACGCTCACCCAGGCGGCGACCGTCGAGGCGACCGTGGTCGGGCCCGCCGGCACCGTGACGACGCTCTGGTCGGGCGTGCAGCCGGCAGGGAGGCAGTCGCTCGTCTGGACGCCGTCCGCCTCCCAGCTCCCCGGCGTCTACGAGGTCGAGCTGAGCGCCCGCACCGACGCCGGGGCGACGGCGACGGCCGCGGTCGCCGTCTACGTCGACCCGACGCTGCAGTCGCTCGCGGTCGCGCCCGCCGCGCTCTCGCCCGCGCTCGGCGGCACCGCGTCGGTCTCGCTCACCCTCGCCGGGCCGGCCGCGGTCGAGGTCGACGTCCTCCGGGGCGGCGAGGTCGTGGCGACGGCCGCCGAGACCAGCTATCCCGCCGGGGTCCAGACCGTGAGCTGGGACGGCACGCTCGCCGACGGCACGCCCGCTCCCGACGGCAGGTACACGGTCCGCGTCACCGTGACCGACTCCGTGACGACGCTGACGCGGAGCGCGCCGCTCTCGGTCGACTCGACGCCGCCGGCGGTGACGGTCGTCTCCGCGAAGGCGATGCGGTTCCGGCTCTCCGAGCCGGCGACGGTGACGCTCGTCGTCGGCAGCCGCCGCTACACGAGCGCGCGGCGGGCCGGGCCGATCCACTTCTGGCTGAAGACGAAGCCGTACGCCTACAAGCTGATCGCGGTCGACGCGGCCGGCAACCGGTTCGTCCGGCTCTACCGCACGCGGTGAGTCACCGCCGTGTGCCGTGGAGGCGCCGCCACTCGTCGTAGTGGCGCTCGAGCTCGAGCAGGATCGCGGCCAGGAGCGGGGCGCGCGGCAGCTCGCGGCCGAGCTCGATCCGGAGCGAGGTCGGCGGCTTCGGCGTGTCCGGCGGCAGCTCCGCCGCGGTCTGGTTCACGTTCACGCCGATCCCGAGCACCACCCGTCCGGGGCTCGCCTCGGGCAGGACGCCGACGAGCTTGCGGCCGCCGACGAAGACGTCGTTCGGATGGCTGAGCACCGCGGCGAGGCCGGTCTCCGCGCGCAGCGCGGCCGCGACCGCCTCGCCGGCGACGAGCGAGAGCTCGGGCCAGAGCGCCATCGGCGCCTCGGGTCGCAGCAGCACCGAGCAGAGGATCCCGCGCCCGGCGGGGGCGTGCCACGACCGTCCGAGCCGGCCGCGCCCCTCCGTCTGCTCGTCCGCCACCACGGCCGCGCCCTCCGGCTCGTCCTCGCCGATCAACTTCTGCGTCGAGGGGCAGCTCGGCACGAAACGGTACGGGCGTCCGAACCGCCCGCGCAGGAGCGGCGTGACGACGTCCTCGGAGAGGTCCGACACGAGGCCATAGACTAGTGCGGTCGTGCAACCGCTCGGCCGTACCGCCCGTCCGATCTCGCGACCGCTTCGGGAGGAGCGGCGCCTCGACTACGACCGGCTGAGCGACCCGATCCTGGTGACCCGAGCGAAGAACGGCGACGCCCTCGCGCTGGAGACCCTCTGCGCGCGGCATGCGCCCAAGGTCGAGCGGCTCTCCCGCCACCTCCTGCGCGACCCCGAGGACGCGCGCGACGCGGCACAGGAGGCCCTCGCCAAGGTCTGCGTCCGGCTGAAGCAGTTCCGCGGCGAGTCGCAGTTCTCGACGTGGCTGCACCGGCTCGTCGTCAACACCTGTCGCGACGTCGCCGAGCGCCAGAAGACCCGGACGCACGAGCCGCTCGCCGACGACCTCCGCGCCGGGCCCGAGGACGACCCCGCCCGCGCCGCCGGCATCTCCGAGCTGCGCCGCGAGCTGTGCGACTCGCTCGCCGGCATCTCGCCCGAGCAGGCGCAGGTCGTCGTGCTCAAGGACGCGCTCGGCTACTCGTTCGAGGAGATCGCCTCGGCGGCCGGCATGCCGGTCGGCACCGCCAAGTGCCACGCGCACCGGGGTCGCAACCGGCTGCGCGAGCGGCTCGAAGACAAAGACGTGGCATGAGCCTGCCGCCGCTGCCCTTCGGGCGGGACGCGATCGAGTCGATCATCCCGCACCGGCCGCCGTTCCTGCTCGTGGACGAGATCGTCGAGCTCGAGCCCGGGAAGCGCGTCGTCGGTCGGCTGACCGTGCCCGCGGACGGCTGGTGGTTCCCCGGCCACTTCCCCGCGCGGCCGGTGATGCCGGGCGTGCTGACGATCGAGGCGATCGCCCAGTGCGGCGCCGTCGCGGTGCTCGCCGACGAGGCGAACCGCGGCAAGATCCCGTTCTTCGCCGGCATCGACGACTGCCGCTTCAAGCGCGTCGTCGAGCCCGGCGACGTCCTCGACCTCTCGTGCGAGTTCGTGCGCGTCCGCGGCCCGATCGCGAAGGGCGAGGGACGCGCCAGCGTCGGCGGCGAGACCGCGGCCGAGGCGACGCTCACCGTCTTCGTGGGTGACGCGCCGTGATCGCCGCGGCGGGAGCGCCGGTGACGATCGCCGGGCTCGGCTGCAAGGTGCCCGACCGGGTCGTCACGAACGACGAGCTCTCCCGGTACGTCGAGACCTCGGACGAGTGGATCCAGGAGCGCACCGGCATCCGCGAGCGGCGGATCGCCGCCGAGACCGAGGCGCTCTCCGACCTCGCCCTCCCCGCGTGCGAGACCGCGCTCGCGCAGGCGGGCCTCGAGGGGAAGGACGTCGACCTGCTGATCGTGGCGACCGTCACTCCGGACATGTCGTTCCCGTCGACCGGGGCGATCCTCGCCGACCGCCTCGGCGCGACCGACGCGGCCGCCTACGACCTCTCCGCGGGCTGCACCGGCTTCATGTACGCGCTCGCCCAGGCGTACGGGATGCTCGCGGGCGGCCTCGCGAAGCGGGCGCTCGTGGTCGGCGGCGACGTCCTCTCCCGCATCCTCGACTGGACCGACCGCTCGACGCTCGTCCTCTTCGGCGACGGCGCGGGCGCGGTCGTCCTCGAGGCGAGCAAGGACGCCGGCTTCCTCGGCTTCGAGCTCGGCGCCGACGGCGCCGGCGGCGCGAACCTGTGGCTGCCCGGCAGCGGCTCGCGCATCTTCGAGGACCCGGAACGGCACGTGAAGATGAACGGCCGCGAGGTCTTCAAGTTCGCGACGCGGGTTCTCGTGCAATCGGCGGAGGATCTGCTGGAAGAATGCGGCGTCTCCATGGAGGATGTGGACGTCTACGTCCCCCATCAGGCCAATGTGCGCATCATCGACCACGCAACCAAGAAGCTCGGTATCCCGTCGGAGAAGGTCGTGATCAACGTCGACCGCTACGGGAACACGTCGTCCGGCTCGATTCCGCTCGCGCTCGCGGATGCGGAGGCCGACGGCAGGCTTCGGCCCGGAAATCTCGTACTGATGACCGGGATGGGCGCGGGGCTCACCTGGGGCAGTGCCCTTATCCGCTGGACGAAGGAGGCTGCGTAGGTGGCGACGGCGGCGAAGATCGCGTTCTGCTTCCCGGGTCAGGGGTCGTTCGAGGCGGGCATGGGCCGCGACATCGCCGAGGCGATTCCGGCCGCGCGCGCCGTGTTCGAGCGCGGGAGCGCCGCCTCGGGGCTCGACCTCGAGCGGCTCTGCTTCCACGCGCCGTCCGAGGAGCTGCTCGACACGGCGGTGCAGCAGCCGGCGCTCGTCGCGACCTCGCTCGCGATGCTCGCGGCCGTCCGCGACCGCGGCGTCGAGCCGGACTTCGTCGTCGGACACTCCGTCGGCGAGTTCGCGGCGCTCGCGGCGGCGCAGGCGATGACCGCCGAGGACGCGATCGCGCTCGTCCGCGAGCGCGGCATCGCGATGGCGGAGGCCGCGGCCCGGCATCCCGGCTCGATGGCCGCGATCCTCGGCCTCGACGACGAGGTCGTCGAGATGCTCTGCCGCAAGATCCTCGGCGTCTGGCCGGCGAACTACAACTGCCCCGGCCAGATCGTCGTCTCCGGTGAGAACCTGGCCGTCGACGAGTGCTGCGAGCGCGCCACCGAGCACGGCGCCCGCCGCGCGGTGAAGCTCAAGGTGTCGGGCGCGTTCCACTCGCCGCTCGTCGCTCGCGCCGCCGACCGCTTCCGGCCCGCCGTCGACCGGATCGCCTTCAAGGAGCCGGTCTCCCCGTTCATGTCGACGGTCACCGCGCGGATCGAGTCGGCGCACCGGATGGGGCCGCTGCTCGTCGATCAGCTCACCGCGCCCGTCCGCTTCACGCAGGCGGCGAGCGAGCTCATGCGCGAGGGCGTCCGCACGTTCGTCGAGGTCGGCCCCGGCAACATCCTCTCCGGTCTCGTCAAGCGGATCGACCGCAGCGTCAAGGCGGTCTCGATCAACAACCTCGCCGCGCTCGACCGGCTTCCCGAGCTGCTCGCAGAAGCGTGACCTTCTGCTCCTTGGAGGGGAAGCGCGCCCTGGTCACGGGCGCGTCGAAGGGCATCGGCAAGGCGATCGCGGCCGAGCTCGCGCGCGGCGGCGCCGAGGTCGTCGTCGGCTACCGCTCGGGCGCCGAGGAGGCGGAGGCGCTCGCGGCCGAGATCGGCGGCCGCGCGATCCGGGCGGACGTCTCGAGCGCCGAGGACGCGGCCCGGCTCGTCGAGGAGGCGGGCGACCTCGACATCCTCGTCAACAACGCCGGCCTCACCCGCGACGGCCTGCTCGCACGGATGTCCGACGACGACTGGCGCACCGTGATCGAGACGAACCTCTCGTCCGTCTTCTACACCTGCCGCGCCGTCTGCCGGCCGATGATGAAGAAGCGGGCCGGCGCGATCGTGAACGTCTCCTCGATCGTCGGCGTCCACGGCAACTGGGGCCAGACGAACTACGCCGCCTCGAAGGCCGGGATCATCGGCTTCACGAAGTCGCTCGCGCGCGAGCTCGGCAGCCGCGGCGTCCGCGCGAACGTCGTCGCGCCCGGCTACGTCAAGACGCAGCTCACGGACGTCCTGCCGGAGGAGGCGACCGCGGCGATGCTTCAGAACACGCCGCTCGGCCGGCTCGGGGAGCCGGAGGACGTCGCGGGGGCGGTACGCTTCCTCTGCTCCGACGAGGTCTCGTTCATCACGGGCGACGTGATCCTCGTCGACGGCGGATTGGGAATGTGACTGACGGAACCTCCAACGGACGCAGACGCGTCGTGATCACGGGCCTGGGCGCGGTGACGCCGCTCGGCAACGACCCCGAGACCACCTGGACGCACCTGCTCGCGGGCGAGTCGGGCGCGGGCGAGATCACCCAGTTCGACCACAGCGCCTACCCGGTCCACTTCGCCTGCGAGGTGAAGGACCTCGACGTCACCGAGTACATCGACCGCAAGACCGCGCGGAAGATGGACCGGTTCACGCACCTGATCCTCGCCGCGGCGCGGCAGGCGGAGGCGGACGCGAAGCTCGAGATCGGCAACGAGGCCGACCGGATCGGCGCGGCGATCGCGACCGGCATCGGCGGGCTGCGCTCGTTCCAGGAGTGCCACCAGACGCTCTACGAGCGCGGCCCGGACCGGGTCAACCCGTTCTCGATCCCCGCGATCATCCCGAACCTCGGCGCCGGCTGGGTCTCGATCGAGCTCGGCACGCGCGGCCCGCTCCTGTCGGAGTGCACGGCCTGCGCGGCGTCGAACATGGCGATCGGCGACGGGATGGACGCGATCCGGCTCGGCCGCGCCGACGTGATGCTGTGCGGCGGCACCGAGGCGGCCGTGTGCGAGGTCGGCATCGCCGGCTTCGGCGCGATGCGCGCACTCTCGCGACGGAACGACGACCCGCAGCACGCGTCGCGGCCGTTCGACGCGAAGCGCGACGGCTTCGTCATGGGCGAGGCGGGCGCGGTGCTCGTGCTCGAGGAGCTCGAGCACGCGAAGGCGCGCGGGGCGAAGATCTACGCCGAGGTCGCGGGGTACGGGCTCTCCTCGGACGCGAAGCACATCACGGAGCCCGACCCGACCGGCCCGGTGAACGCGTTCAAGATGGCGCTCGGCGACGCCGGCGTTGGACCCGACGAGATCGACTACGTCAACGCGCACGCGACGTCGACGCCGATCGGCGACATCTCGGAGACGAAGATGCTGAAGCTCGCGCTCGGCGAGGAGAACGCGCGCAGGACGCCGGTCTCCGGGACGAAGGGCGCGACCGGGCACTGCCTCGGCGCCGCCGGCGCGATCGAGGCGATGTTCACGGTGCTCGCCGTCCGCGACGGCAAGCTGCCGCCGACGATCAACTACGAGGTCCCGGATCCCGAGTGCGACCTCGACTACGTCCCGAACGAGTCCCGCGACGCGGACGTCCAGGTCGCCGTCTCGAATAGCTTCGGCTTCGGCGGCCACAACGCCTGCGTCGTCTTCAAGAAGTACGCGGCCTAGTCCTTTCCGGACATGTCAGGTGTCTGACACCCGACATGGCTCCACGGGACGTGTCCGCCGAGGGCGCGGCTAGCCTCGGCGGCGTGGAGGAGCAGGTCGTCGTCCGCCGCTCGCGGCGCGCCCGCCGCTGGACGCTGCGCGTGCCGTGGGGCTCGCCGCCGGAGCTCACCGTCCCGGCCCGGCTGCCCGTGCGGGAGGTCGAGCGGATCGTCGCCGCGCACGCCGAGTGGATCGCCGCCGAGCGGGCGAAGCAGGTGCCCCGGCTCGGGCTCGACCCGCGCGCCGTCTCCGAGGTCGAGGCGCGCCGCGCCGCGCGTGAGCTCGTCGCGATGGTCGCGGACGCGGAGGCGCCGGAGCTCGGCGTCGACTACGCGCGGATCCACGTGCGCGACCAGCGCACCCGCTGGGGCTCCTGCTCGACCCGCGGCACGCTCTCCTTCAACTGGCGGCTCGCACTCGCCCCGTTCGACGTCCTCGACTACGTCGTCGTCCACGAGCTCTGCCACCTGCGCGAGCCGAACCACTCGCGGCGCTTCTGGAGCCTCGTCGAGTCGCGGCGTCCCGGCTGGCGCGAGCAGCGCGCCTGGCTCCGCGAGCACGGCGCCGAGCTGCTCGCGTTCCGACCTGCCGCCTAGGCCGGCGGGCGGCGCAGGTACGCGTCCGACCCGTCGAGCCAGTCCGCCCTCGGCGGCGTGAACACGTCCACGTCGAGGGTGTCCTCGAGCGCCTCCGCCTTGTGGACGACGTTCGGCGGGATGCAGAGCACCTCGCCCGCCGCGACGTCGAGCGTCTCTGCCCCGTCCTCGCCGAGCCAGAAGCGCAGGCAGCCGGCGAGGATGTAGGTCAGCTGCTCGTTCTCGTGCGCGTGCGCCGGGACGACCGCGCCCTTCGCGAGATGGACGTGCGCGATCATCAGCCGCTCGCCCGTGACCAGCTGGCGCGCGATCTGCGGGTTGAGCTGCTCGCGTGGGACGTCGTCCCAGCGGTGGTGCGTCACTCCGGTCGCCATCAGGCGCAAGTGTAGGCTCGGCGGTGTGGACAGGTGGGCGACCTTCGACTGCTACGGCACGCTGATCGACTGGAACGGCGGCATCGGCCGCGAGCTCGAGCGGCTCTTCGGCGCCGCCGACGCGGGCAGGCTCCTGCACGGCTACCACGAGCTGGAGCCGGTCGTCGAGCGCGAGCGGCCCGCCGCCGCCTACCGCGAGGTGCTGAACACGACGCTCGCCCGGCTCGCCGACCGCGACGGCCTGGCGTTGCCGGCCGGCGAGTCCGACGCGCTCGCGCGCTCGCTCCCCGAGTGGCGGCCGTTCCCCGAGGTGCGCGCCGCGCTCGAGGAGGCGCGCGCCCGCGGCTGGAAGCTGGCGATCCTCTCCAACACCGACCGCGACTTCATCGAGGCGTCGCTCGAGCGGATCGGCGTGCCGTTCGAGCTCGCGATCGTCGCCTCCGAGATCGGCTCCTACAAGCCGGGCCGCGCCCACTGGGACTCGTTCTCGCAGCGGACCGGCGCCGACCCGGCGGGACACGTCCACGTCGGGGCGAGCCTCTTCCACGACGTCGCGCCGGCGACCGGGCTCGGCCTCCGCACCGTCTGGATCAACCGGCTCGGCGAGGAGCCGGAGCCGCAGCCCGACGTCGAGCTGCACACGCTCGACGGGCTCGCGGACGCCCTCGACTCGCTCGTGCCGTGAGCGAGCGGCCGTTCACCGCCGCCGACTTCGGCGCGTTCGCGGGACTGCTCAACGCGCTCGAGCACGCGCTCACCGGCCACCTCGGCCTGGTCGACGCCGCCTCGGTCGAAGGCTGGCTCCAGCGGAGCGATCTCGCGCGGGACACGCTCCTGATCGAGGAGAACGGCGCCGCGCTCGCGGGCGTCTTCGTCGAGGCGCGGTCGCCGCGCGGGGTCTTCGCCGGCGTCGTCCACCCGGAGGAGCGCGGCCGCGGGCTCGGGGGCAGGTTGATCGAGTTCGGCGAGCGCCGCCTCGTCGAGGTCGGCGCCGAGAAGGCGCACGCGTGGGCGTTCGGACAGGACGCCGCGGCACAGGACCTCTTCGCCGCGCGCGGCTACCGCGAGGTGCGGCGCTTCTGGGACATGGCGATCGAGCTCGGAGACGAGCCGCCGGCGCCGGCAGGGGTCGAGGTCGAGACGTTCGCCGGCAGCGACGAGGCCGCGCGCGCGTTCCACCAGGCGCTCGACGAGGCGTTCGCCGACCACTGGGAGCACCATTCGTCGCCGTTCGAGCAGTGGTGGGACGAGAAGCGCGCCGCTCCCGACTACGACCCGACGCTCTGGTTCCTCGTCCGCGACGGCGACGAGGTCGCGGCGGTCGTCCGCAACGATCCGGAGCGGATGGGCGGCGGCTACGTCGGCGCGCTCGGCGTCCGGCGGCCGTGGCGCGGTCGCGGCTACGGCAGGGCGCTCCTCCTGCACAGCTTCCGCGAGTTCCACCGCCGCGGCCTGCGGCGTGTGTCGCTCGGCGTCGACGCGGCCAACCCGACCGGCGCGACCCGCCTCTACGAGTCGGTCGGGATGGCCGTCGAGACCGAGAACGTCGTCTTCGAGAAGGAGCTCCCGTGAGCATCCACCGCGCCAAGTGTCCGACCTGTCACGGCTACACCGCGGTCGCCGTCGGCGACGGGTACGAGTGCCACGCGTGCGGCCGCACCTTCGCCGCCGGGCTCGTCCGCGTCCCGCGCGCGTGGGGGGACGGCGGCGAGGCGATGGTCGAGGCGGCGGCGCTGCCGCTCGACTACCCGGAGGTCGCGGTCGTCGAGGAGGACGCGCTCGCGGCGCAGACGCTCGCCGTCGCCTCCGACCTGCCGAAGCGGCCGCTGATCCTCGGCGGCTGCTGCTGCTCGCACGTCGGCGCCGTCGAGGGCCTCGCCGCGCGTCACGGCCGCGTCGGCGTGATCTGGCTCGACGCGCACGGCGACCTCAACACGCCGCAGAGCTCGCCGTCCGGCAACGAGTGGGGGATGCCGCTGCGGATGCTGATCGACGGCGGCGCCGTGGACGCGGCCGACGTCTGCCTCTGGGGCGCGCGGAACCTCGACCCGCCGGAGGCGGAGTTCGTCGCGGCAGCCGGGATCCACGACGACCCGGCCGCCGTGCTAGCCCGCGTGGGGACGGTCTACGTCGCGCTCGACGTCGACGTGCTCGAGCCGAGCGAGCTCTCGGTGTTCATGCCGGAGCCGGGCGGCCCGACGCTCGCGGACGTGGAGGCGCTGCTGATCGGGATCCGCGAGCGCGCCACCGTGGCGGGTGCGGGGCTCACCGGCCTCGCGCCGGATCCGGCGAACGTCGAGAAGCTCGAGCGCCTGACGACGGCGCTCGGTCTCTAGCCTCCAGGACCGCAACCCTCGCCCGAGGGGACAGGTCTAAGCTAGACGCCCATGGCGAAGATCGACGTCTCGATCGAGACCAACGACAAGCCGGCCCCGCCGCCCAAGCATCCGAACACCTGCCCGAGCTGCGAGTCGCACTACCGCGACGACGAGCTCGAGCGGTCGCTCTGGGTGTGCGCGCAGTGCGGCCACCACTTCCCGATGCGCGCCCGCGCCCGCATCGCCGCGCTCACCGACCCCGACTCCTTCGCCGAGGAGGCCGCCGATCTGCACTCCGAGGATCCGCTCGGCTTCTTCGACCTGCGGCCGTACCCCGAGCGGCTGGCCGAGGCGGAGATGTCGACGGGGCTCGCGGACGCGATGGTGATCGGCCGCGGCCGGATCGACGGCCGCCACTGCGAGCTCGCGGTCATGGACTTCAAGTTCATGGGCGGCTCGATGGGCAGCGTCGTCGGCGAGAAGTTCTCGCGCGCCTGCGACGCGGCCGCCGAGGCCGGAATGCCGCTCGTCTCGGTGACGAGCTCCGGCGGCGCGCGCATGCAGGAGGGGATCCTGTCGCTGATGCAGCTGCCGAAGACGGTCGCGGCGATCGAGGACCTGCGCGACTCCGGCCAGGCGATGATCTCGGTGATGGCGCACCCGACCACCGGCGGCGTGCTCGCCAGCTTCGCGACCCTCGGCGACGTCCTGCTCGCCGAGCCGGGCGCGCTGATGTCGTTCGCCGGCCCGCGCGTCGTCCAGGAGATCACGCGCGAGAAGCTCCCCGACGACTTCGGCCGCGCCGAGCAGAACCTCCGCTTCGGACACATCGACGCGATCGTGCCGCGCCCCGAGCTGCGCGCGACCGTGTCCCGGCTCTTGAGGCTCTTCGATGCCCCCGAGTGAGCACGAGCTGCGCCTGCGCGAGCGGCTGGGTCGCCTGCGCAACCTGCCGCTCCTCGGCGGCGCGAGGCTGTCCGGCGAGCTCGAGCGGCTCCAGCGCCAGCTCGACCGGATCGGCGAGGAGGCGACCGACGAGGACATCTGGCGCAAGGTCGAGCTCGCCCGTCACGACAGGCGTCCGTACACGCTCGACTACGTGGAGCGCCTGCTCGACGACTGGTTCGAGCTGCACGGCGACCGCGGACTCGTCGACGACGGCGCGATGGTCGCCGGGCTCGGCAAGCTGGACGGCCGCACCGTCGCGCTCGTCGGCCAGCAGAAGGGCCGCGACATCCGCGAGCGGGCGGCCCGGCAGTTCGGCATGCCGAACCCGGAGGGCTACAAGAAGGCGATGCGCGTCATGAACCTCGCCGACCGGCACGGCTTCCCCGTGATCTCGCTCGTCGACACGCCGGGCGCGTACCCGGGCGTCGCGGCCGAGCAGCACGGCCAGGGCGGGGCGATCGCCGCGTCGCAGGCGACGATGGCGCGGCTGACCGTGCCGACGGTCGCGTGCGTGATCGGCGAGGGCGGCTCCGGCGGCGCGATCGCGATCGCGTTCGCCGACCGCGTGCTGATGCAGGAGAACGCGATCTACTCGGTCATCTCGCCGGAGGGCTGCGCGTCGATCCTCTGGCGCGACGCCGGTCAGGCGAAGAAGGCGGCCGCGGCGTTCAAGCCGGACGCGGTCCACTGTCTCGAGCTGGGCGTGATCGACGCGATCGTGCCCGAGCCGAAGGGGGGCGCTCAGGAGGATCCGGACGCCGCCGCGCGCCTGCTCGGGGAGGCGCTGCGCGAGTCGCTGGACGAGCTGGAGAGCGTTCCCGGCGACGAGCTGCGGCGGCGGCGGCGCGCGCGGTTCCGCTCCCTCGGCGTCTACGCCTGACCAAGTTTTCTACAGCTTTCAGTAGATTCGGCGGGCGGCAAGCGCCGACCTGTCCACACCGTCCACAGGCTTATCCCCGGTGTTGGTATCTCTTCTGAACAAGTGGAGTACGACTCGAGGCCGGCAAAACCGCCGGCCTCGAGCATCGACCCCCCGCTGGGTGGAGAAGCGCATCGTCCTGCGAAGCCCCTCTCGCTGCGACTCCTGCCCCCGAGGGGACGACCCAAACCTCGCCGTTTTCGAGCTGCCCGCGCCGGGGACCACCGCGCCATGGCGCCGAGACCGATCTGGAGCGGGACGATCTCGTTCGGCCTCGTCAGCATCCCGGTGCGGATGCTCGGGGCGACGAGCTCGCGCGAACTCCGCTTCCACTTCGTCGACCGGCACGACCTGCAGCCGCTCGGCTACGACAAGGTGCGCAAGGACTCGGGGGAGCACGTCGACCCGGAGGACGTCGTCCGCGCGTTCGAGATCGAGAAGGGCCGCTTCGTCCCGGTCGAGCCCGAGGACCTCGACCGGCTCGACGTCGAGCTGACGCACTCGGTCGACATCTGCGACTTCGTCGGGCTCGACGAGATCGACCCGATCTACTTCCGGCAGGCCTACTACCTCGTGCCGCAGGAGGGCGGCGAGAAGCCGTACCGGCTGTTCGTGCGCGCGCTCGAGGAGACCGGGCGCGTCGGCATCGCAAAGGTGGTGATCCGGAACAAGCAGCACCTGGCCTGCCTCCGGCCCTACGAGAACGTGCTCGTGCTCGAGACGATGTACTACGCCGAGGAGGTGCGCTCGCCGCAGGAGGTCGCGCCCGACGTCGGCGAGGCCGAGGTGCGCAAGGCGGAGGTCGAGATGGCGAAGTCGCTCGTCGACAACCTCTCCGCCGAGTTCGACCCGGCGAAGTACGACGACACCTATCGCGCCGAGCTGCTCGAGCTGATCCGGCAGAAGGCGGAGGGCGTCCCGCTCCCGGAGCCGAAGGAGGACGAGGGCGGCGAGGTCGTCGACCTGATGCAGGCGCTGCGGGAGTCGGTCGAGCGCACGCAGCGCCGCCGCGCTAGAAAGAGCGCGTGAGCGAGAAGCTCTCGGAGTACCGCCGCAAGCGTTCGCCGCAGAAGACGCCCGAGCCGTTCGGCGGCGGAGGCGGCGACGGCGCGCCGATCTTCGTCGTCCAGCGCCACGACGCGCGGCGGCTCCACTACGACTTCCGCCTCGAGCGCGACGGGGCGCTCGCCTCGTGGGCGGTGCCGAAGGGCGTTCCGCTCGAGCCCGGCGAGCAGCATCTCGCCGTCCACGTCGAGGACCATCCGCTCGACTACGCCGGCTTCGAGGGCGAGATCCCGGCCGGCAACTACGGTGCCGGCACGGTCGAGATCTGGGACCGCGGCACGTACGAGCTGCTCGAGGAGAAGCGCGACGGCGGGCTCACCGTCCGGCTGCACGGCGAGCGGCTGCAGGGGACGTGGACGCTCGTGCCGGCGAGGCTCTCCGGCGACGAGAAGAACTGGCTGATCCTCCGCAAGCGCGAGGAGGACGGCGCTGCCCGGCCGACGGCCGGCGACCGGCGCTACCGGCCGATGCTCGCCTCGCTCGCCGAGCACGTGCCCGCCGGCGAGGGCTGGGTCTACGAGCCGAAGTGGGACGGCTACCGCGCGCTCGGCTACGTCCGCGGCGGCGAGGCGACGCTCCGCTCGCGGAACGACAAGGACCTGACCGCGCGCTTCGCGACGGTCGCGAAGGAGCTGGTGAAGGCGCTCCGCTCGCCGGACTGCGTCGTCGACGGCGAGGTGTGCGCGCTCGACGAGCGCGGCCGGCCGAGCTTCTCGGCGATGCAGCAGGGCTCGCCGCAGCTCGTGTACGAGCTCTTCGACCTGCTCGAGCTGGACGGCGAGCCGCTCGTCGGCCTCCCGCTCGCCGAGCGGCGCGCACGGCTGGAGCGGCTCGTCGCGTCGAACCGGCTCGTCCAGCTCTCGGGCGTCTTCGACGACGGCGAGGCGCTGCTCGAGGCGGCCCGGGAGCAGAGGCTCGAGGGCGTGATGGCGAAGCGCTCCAACTCGACGTACAAGGAGGGCAAGCGCGGCGGCGAGTGGCTCAAGGTCAAGACGCACGGCCGGCAGGAGTTCGTCGTCTGCGGCTGGACGAAGGGGCAGGGCCGGCGGTCGGGCCGGTTCGGGGCGCTCGTCCTCGGCGCCCGGGACGGGGGCGAGCTGCGCTGGGTCGGGAACGTCGGCACCGGCTTCGGCGAGCGCGACATCGACGAGCTGCTCGAGCGGCTGCGGCCGCTCGTCCGCGACACGTGCCCGTTCGCGGCGCCGCCGAAGATGCCGCGCGTCCGCAAGGGCGACGTCGTCTGGGTCGAGCCGAAGCTCGTCTGCGAGGTCGAGTTCGCGGAGTGGACGCACGACGGGCATCTCCGCGCGCCGTCCTTCCAGGGGCTTCGCGACGACAAGGCCGCGGCGGAGGTCCGGCGCGAGCGTCCGGTCGAGGAGGAGCAGGGACGCGTGAAGCTCTCGAACCTCGACAAGCTCTTCTGGCCGGACGAGGGGATCACGAAGGGCGACCTGGTCGACTACTACCGCGCGGTTGCGGACGTGCTCGTCCCGCATCTGCGCGACCGGCCGTTCACGATGCGCCGCTACCCCGACGGCGCTTTCGGCAAGGCGTTCTTCCAGAAGGACGCGCCCGTGCACATGCCGGACTGGATTCCGACCCACCGCGCGAACGTGTCGACGCGGACGTCGCCGCCGCGGCGGAAGTGGATCGACGCGCCGCTCGTGAACGACGCGGACGCGCTCCTCTGGATGGTGAACATGGGCTGCATCGACATGAACGCGTGGTACTCGCGCGTCGACAAGCCCGACCGGCCCGACTTCGTGCTCTTCGACCTCGACCCGTCGCCGGACGTCGGCTTCCGCGAGACCGTCCAGGTGGCGCTGCTCGTGAAGGAGGCGATGGACGCGCTCGGGCTCGCGTGCTTCCCGAAGACGAGCGGCGCCGACGGGATGCACGTGCTCGTGCCGGTCGAGCGGCGCTACGGCTACGACGAGACGCGCGAGTTCGCGGAGATCGTCGCCGGGGCGCTCGCGCGGACGCACCGCGGGCTCGTCACGACCGAGTGGTCGAAGGCGCGGCGGCGCGGGGTGCTGATCGACGCGAACCAGAACGGCGAGGGGAAGACGATCGCGTCGGTCTACTCGGTGCGGCCGAAGGAGGGTGCGCCCGTCTCGACGCCGCTGCGCTGGGACGAGGTGACGGAGGCGCTCGACCCGGCCGCGTTCACGATGGCGGTCGTCCAGGAGCGAGTGCGGAAGCACGGCGACCTGTTCGAGGGCGTGCTCACGACGAGGCAGCGGCTGGAGACCGCGTTCCGGGCGCTCCGCTGAACCCCCGGTGCTTCGGCATGCCGAAGCACCGCACTCTGACGGGGGAGACCGAACGGACATGTCCCGCCGAGACATCTCGCGGCCACGGTGCCGGCTACCTTCGTGACGAAAGGGGTCACGAGCCGCCTGTTCATGCGGCGTGCGCGGGATGGAAGGGCCGGGCGACCCAGGTTCCGGCGCCAGGCGCCGAGCGGATGTCAGCCGAGCTTCCGCGGGTGCCCGAGCTGGCCGAGCTCGACGACGTCGCGGCGGAAGAAGAGCGACACCGTCCAGTCCACGACGACGCGGAGCTTCCGCTGCACGAGGGGGAGCTGGTACAGGTGGTACGTCCGCGTCACCCACCAGCCGGCGAAGCCCCGCAGCCGGACGCCGAGGACGTCCGCGATCCCCTTGTTGCGGCCGAGCGTCGCCACCTGGCCGAGCATCCGGTAGCCGTAGCGCTCCGGCGGCCCCTGCAGGTTCCTCGCCAGCCGGCGCGCCTGCCGCAGCGCGTGCTGGCACGTCGGCGGGTCGGGCCGGTCGCTGCGCGCGTTCGGCACGCGCGCGCAGTCGCCGAGCGACCAGACGTGCTCATGGCCGCGCACCCGCAGGAACTCGTCCACCTCGACGCGGCCGCGGTCGTCGAGCGGGAGCCGCCACTCGCGCAGCAGCGGGTTCGGCGCGACGCCTGCCGTCCAGACGAGCGTCCGGGTCGGGATCCGTGTCCCGTCGCCGAGCACCGCCTCCTCCGCCGAGACCGACTCGAGCGTCGTGTCGACGTGGATCTCGACGCCGCGCTCGCGCAGCTCCCGGTCGGCGTACGTGCCGAGCCGCGACGGGATCTCCGGGAGGATCCGGGGCGCCGCGTCGACCAGCACCCAGCGGCGCGGCGTCTCCCGCAGCCGCGGGTAGAAGCGCATCGCGTCCTCGACGAGGTCGGACAGCTCCGCGAGCGCCTCGACGCCCGCGTAGCCGGCGCCGACGAAGACGAACGCGAGCCGCCGCGCGCGCTCCGCCTCGTCGAGCGCCGCATCCGCCGCCTCGAGCTGGTGGAGGACGTGGTTGCGGAGGTGGATCGCGTCGGCGAGCGTCTTGAACGAGAGGCCGTGTTCCGCGAGCCCGTCGACCGGGAACGTGCGCGGCACCGCGCCGAGCGCGACGACGAGCTCCCGCCAGGCGACCGTCTGCGGCCCGTCGTCCGTCTCGATCTCGGCCGTCCGCGCGTCGAGGTCGAGCGCGGTCGCGCTCCCGAGCAGGAGCTCGGCGTGCGGGCACATGACGCGCAGCGGGACGACGCAATGGCGCGGCTCGAGCGTCCCGGACGCCGCCTCCGGCAGCAGCGGCGTGTAGAGCATGAAGTTCTCGGGACTGACGACGGTCGCGCCGCGGCGGCCGAGCAGCCGGGCGACGTAGCCGCCGGCGAAACCGCCGCCGAGCACGAGCACACCGCCGCGCGCCTCCCTCGTCGCCATGCGGTGTCTTAGCATCCGCGCCGTGGCGAGCGTCCAGGTCTCGGTCATCGGCAGCGGCGCCGAGTACGAGCAGCGGGCCGAGGAGGTCGGCCGGCTCCTCGGCGCCCGGGGCGTCACCGTCGTCACCGGCGGCCGCGCCGAGGTGATGGCCGCGGCCGCGCGAGGCGCCAAGAGCGTGGGCGGGACGACGATCGGCATCCTCCCGACCGAGACCCGCGAGGGCGTCAACGAGTGGGTCGACCACGTCGTCGTGACCGGGATCGGGCACGCGCGGAACCTCGCCGTCGTCGCGTCGGGCGACGCGGTGATCGCCGTCGGCGGCCGCTACGGGACGCTCGCGGAGATCGGCTTCGCGCTCACGCTCGGGCGGCGGGTCGTCGTGCTCGAGCCGGGCTGGCAGGTGCACGGCACGCTGCGGGCAGCGACTCCGGCCGAGGCCGTCGAGCTCGCGCTCGAAGGCCTCGCGTGACCCCGCCCGGCACGCTCGTCCGGCCGAGCCGCTTCCGGCCCCGGTTCCACTGGGAGCTGCTCGTCTGCGGCGTCCGCGGCCACGAGCTCGTCGGCGCCGACGCGGCCCGGCTTCGGCCCGAGGACGCGCTCTACGCGCGCGAGCAGGAGGGGCTGCGCTGGTACCGGTGCCTGCGTTGCGACAGCTGGCTGCCCCTGCCGCCGCCCGCCGCGCCCGACCGCGAGACGCCGCCGGCGCGCGACGAGATCGAGCTGCCGCTGCGCGGCAAGGCGCTCCGGGACAGGGTCGTCCTGCGGGTGATCGCGATCGACCGTGCGATCCACTTCGTCGTGCTCGCGCTGCTGGCGGTCGCGGTCTTCCTCTTCGCGTCCCACGAGGTGCGGCTCCGCGACGTCTTCTACCGGGTCGTCAACGCCGTCCAGGGAACCGCGGGCGGGCCGACGCACACCGCGCGCGGCGGCTTCCTCGGGTCGCTCGAGCACGTGTTCACGCTCAAGTCGTCGACGCTCTACGCGGTCGCCGTCGCGGCGGCCGCGTACGCGGTGCTCGAGGGCGTCGAGGCGGTCGGGCTCTGGTATCAGCGCCGCTGGGCGGAGTACCTGACCTTCGTCGCGACCTGCGCCTTCCTGCCGTACGAGGTCTGGGAGCTGACGCGGACGGTGTCGCCGTTCAAGGTGGTGGCGATCGTCGTCAACGTCGCGATCGCGGTCTACCTGCTGCTCGCGAAGCGGCTGTTCGGGCTCCGTGGCGGCGGCGCGGCCGACGAGGCGGAGCGGGCGCGCGACGTCGGCTGGGAGGCGCTCGAGCGGACCGCGCCTACTCCGCCAGGCGGCGGCGGATGAAGTCGCGCTCGACCTCGCTCGGCGCGAGCGCCAGCGCGCGCTCGTAGGCGCAGCGCGCCTCGTCGCGGCGCTCGAGCCGGCGGAGCAGGTCGGCCCGGGTCGAGTGCCAGAGGTGGTAGCCGTCCAGCCCGGCGAGCGCGTCGACGAGCGCGAGCCCCGCCTCCGGCCCCTCCGCCATCGCGACCGCGACGGCGCGGTTCAGCTCCACCACCGGCGACGGCTGCAGCTCCGCCAGCCGCCCGTAGAGGAGCGCGACCTGCGGCCAGTCCGTCTCCGGCTCGAGGTGGAGCGACGCGACCGCCGCCTGCAGCTGGTACGGCCCGGGACGCCGCAGCCGGAGCGCACGCTCGAGCGCCGCCCGCCCCCGCGCGATCCCGTCCCCGTCCCAGAGCGCGCGGTCCTGGTCGGCGAGCAGCACCAGCTCCCCCGCCGGGGAGACGCGCGCGTCGCGGCGGGCGTCCTGGAGCAGGAGCAGCGCGTGCAGGCCGTGCGCCTCGGCCTCGTCGGGCATCAGCGTCGCCAGCACCGCGGCCAGCCGGATCGCCTCGCCGCAGAGCTCGCGCCGCACCGGCGGCCCGTAGCCCGCGTTGAAGACGAGGTAGACCGTTGCGAGCACGGTCCGCAGCCGCTCCGGCAGCAGATGGCCGGGCGGGACGCGCAGCGGGATGCCGGCGTCGCGGATCTTCCGCTTCGCGCGCACGAGCCGCTGCGCGAGCGTCGGCTCGGGGAGGAGGAAGGCGCGCGCGATCTCGGGCGTCGCGAGGCCGCCGACGAGGCTCAGCGTCAGCGCCACCTGCGCCTCGGCGGCGAGCGCCGGGTGGCAGCAGGCGAAGATCAGCTCCAGGCGCTCGTCGGGGATCGTCGCCTCCTCGTCCTCGGGCAGCGTCTCGGCGCGGGCGAGCAGCTCCGTCTTGCGCGCGAGCGTGCGCTCGCGTCGGATCCGGTCGATCGCGCGGTTGCGGGCGGTCGCGACGATCCAGGCGCCCGGGTTCGCGGGCACGCCGTCGCGCGGCCAGCGTTCGGCCGCCCGCAGGAACGCGTCCTGAACCGCGTCCTCGGCGAGGTCGAGGTCGCCGAGGACGCGGCCGAGGATCGCGATCGACCGCGCCCGCTCGTCGCGGAACGCACGCGCCAGCTCGTCTACGAGGCGACCTCCGCCTCGCGCATCACGACCGGCCGCACCTCGATGTGGCCGTTCCGGGCGGTCGGGATCTTCGCCGCCCACGCGATCGCCTCGTCGAGCGTCTCGACCTCGATCAGGTAGTAGCCGCCGAGCACCTCCTTCGTCTCCGCGAACGGGCCGTCGGTGACGATCGTCTCGCCGTCGCGGACGCTGACCGTGGTCGCGGTCGAGCTCGGCTGCAGCTCGTTCGCGCCGCGCAGCGCGCCCGCCTCGATCAGCTCCTGGGTGAAGCGGCCGTACTCGGCGTACATCGCCTCGCGCTCGGCGGCGGCCGAGCTCTCCCAGGTCGTCTCGTCGTCGGCGATCAGGAGCAGGTACTGCATGTGAGCCCTCCTTCGGGTGGATGTCGTCCCTACGACGAACGGGCGGCCGGGAAATCGACAGGCAGGGTGAGACAGGTCGGGCCGCCGTCGCCCTTGCGCGAGATCTCGTCGCCGTCGTAGACCAGCACCTCGACGCCGGCGCGCGCCAGGCGGCGGCGGGTCGTGTCGTTGCCGGCGAGCGCGACCGCGAGCCGCGGCCCGAGCGCGAGCACGTTCGGGCCCATCGTCTCGAACTCGTCGTCCGGGACGCCGACGAGCTCGACGCCGCGCGCGGCCAGGAGCTCGCGGAGCCGCACCGGCAGCAGCGGCAGGTACGCGACCGCGAGGTCGTCCGCGAGCGGGCTGACGAGCGAGCGCAGGTGCAGCACCTCGTCCGGCCCGCGGTGGTGCGGGAGGTCGACCGCGACGACGTCGACGCCGGGAAGCGCCGCCCGCAGCGCCTCGATCCCGGCGTCGTTCGTGCGGTAGGAGCGGCCGACGACGAGCGTGTCCTCGCCGAGCCAGATCGTGTCGCCGCCCTCGGCGAGCGCAGGCGGCTCGAGCCGCGCGAGCACGGGCAGCGGCAGGTCACGGGCGAGCGCGTCCGGTTCGCCTCGGCGCGCCTCCTTCCCCGGCCGCAGCAGGATCGCGCCGCCCGGCGCGACGAGCACCGGGTCGTAGACGTAGATCGAGTCGAGGTTGCCCGGCTCGCCGCGCGCCTCCACGACCTCCGCGCCCGTCCCGGCGAGCAGCTCCCGGAAGCGCGCGTGCTCGCGTTCCAGCCAGGCGTAGTCGGGCGCCGCACGCCAGCCGAGCGGCTCCCACGAGAACACGTCCTCCGGCGCGGGCGGGCGGACCAGCACTCTCACGCGTCCAGCATCCTCCGCAGCAGGGTGAGCGCGCCACCCTTGTCGAGGAACTCGTTCAGGTTGCCGCACTTCGGGCTCTGGACGCAGGACGGGCAGCCGTTCTCGCACGGGCAGCCGGTCAGCATCTTCGCCGTGTCCGCGACCCAGCCCTCGAACTGCTCGAAGCCGCGCTCGGCGATCCCGACGCCGCCCGCGTGGCCGTCGTAGACGAACACGGTCGGCCCGCCGGTGTCCTTGTGGAGGTTCGTCGAGAGGCCGCCGATGTCCCAGCGGTCGCACATCGCCCACAGCGGCAGCAGCGCGATCAGCGAGTGCTCGGCCGCGTGGAGCGAGGAGAGGAGCAGCGGCATCGCCTCGAGCCCCTCGAGCTGGTGCGGACGCGGCACGAACCAGACCGCCTCGGTGTCGAACGTCGTCGGCGGCAGGTCGAGCGGGATCGTCGCGAGCGTCGAGCCGTCCGCGACCGCCTTCTTCTGGTACGCGACCACCTGCTCGGTCACCGAGACGCGCCCGAACGAGAGCTCGAGCCCGAGCCGGCGCTCGACCCGCAGCGGCTCCTCGACCGTCGTCTGCGTCTCCTTCTTCGCCTGCGTGTACCAGTCGCCGTCGAACGGCTCGACGATCGCGCGCCGAGCCCCCAGGTCGAGCTCGCGGACGAGGTACTGGCGGCCGAGGTGGAGGTAGATCGCGCCGGCGTGGACGGTCGAGTACGCGCGCTCCAGCTCGGCGAGGCCGAGCGTCTCGCCGGTCGAGGCGTCCACGACGAGGAACGCGTCGGGGGAGGTCGAGCGGAGCGGCGTGCGCGCAGCGGGCGAGTCCCTGCCCGCCCAGACCCAGCCGCGCGGCGTCCGGCGGAGCTCCGGGACGAGCGGCGCGCGCACGAGCGCCTGCGGGCCGAGCTCGACGTCGCTCTCGTCGAGCGGCGCCTCGAACGCGGCGGCGGCGACGTGGCCGTCGAGGACGCGCGGATTCGCATGGTCGAGGATCGCCGCCTCGACGCGCCGGCCGAGCAGCGTCTCCGGCTCACGCATGAAGTACTGGTCGAGCGCGTCCTCCGACGCGACGAGGAGCGCGAGTCCGTGGCCGCGGCGCCCGGCGCGGCCCCACTGCTGGCGCAGGCTCGCGACCGTCCCCGGGAAGCCGACCGAGATCGCGCAGTCGAGCTCGCCGATGTCGATCCCGAGCTCGAGCGCGTCGGTCGAGGTGACGCCGAGCAGCTCGCCGGCGACGAGCCGCCGCTCGATCTCGCGCCGCTGCTGCGGCGTGTAGCCGGCGCGGTAGGGCGCGAGCCGGGACGCGGTCGCCGCGTCGAGCCGGTCGGCGGCGAAGCGGTGGATCAGCTCCGCCGACTTGCGGCTCTTCGCGAAGCAGATCGTCCGCAGGCCGCGGCCGACGAGCCCCGCCAGCAGCCGCGAGGCCTCGCCGAGCGGGCTCGCCCGCAGCCCGAGCTCGACGTCGAGGAGCGGCGGGTTCCAGAGCGCGATCGTCCGCTCCGCACGCGGCGCCGCGTCGTCGCCGACGACGGCCGCGTCGAGTCCGGTCAGCGAGCGCGCGAGCTCGCCCGGGTTCGCGATCGTCGCCGACGCGAGCACGAACCGCGGCTCGGCGCCGTAGATCCGCGCGAGCCGCCGCAGCCGCCGCAGGACGTTCGCGACGTGCGAGCCGAAGACGCCCCGGTAGACGTGCGCCTCGTCGACGACGACGAACGCGAGGTTGTGGAGGACGTCGCCCCAGAGGTCGTGCCGCGGCAGGACGCCGACGTGGAGCATGTCCGGGTTGGTCAGGATCAGGTTCGCCCAGCCGCGGATCTGGCGTCGCCGCTCGGTCGGCGTGTCGCCGTCGTAGATCGCCGCGCGGACGCCGGGGACGGCGAGCGCCGCGAGCGTCCGCGCCTGGTCCTGGGCGAGCGCCTTCGTCGGGTAGAGGTAGAGCGCGCGGCTGTGCGGGTCGCGCGCGAGCGCGTCGAGGACGGGCAGGTTGAAGGCGAGCGTCTTGCCGGAGGCGGTGCCGGTCGTGACGATCACGTTGCGGCCCGCCGCCGCCGCGTCCCACGCCTCCGCCTGGTGCTCGTAGAGCGAGGCGATCCCGTTCCGGTCGAGCGCCTCGCGGACGCGCGGGTCGAGGCCGTCCGGGATTGCGGTCGTGCGCGGCTCCCGCGCCGGCTCGCTGCCGAGGTGGGCGAGCTCCTCGCCTGCGAGCAGGTCGTCCCAGAGGGCGGCGGCCGTCACGAGACCATTGAAGCGACCCCGGCATCGTCCACCAGGACGATCCTCGCCGCGTCGACGCCCGCGAGGTCGGCGCCGGCCCGCGCGACGGCCGCGTCGAAGCGCCCCTCGGCGCGCTCGGCGACGCTCCCCGCCCGCTGCCGCGCGCGCTCGCGGAAGGCCGCCTCCGGCTCGACGACGACGACCTCCCAGCCGGCGAGCTCGAGCAGCGGCGCGTGGATCCCGGCGAAGCCGAGCTCGAGCACGCGTCCCGGCCCCTCGCCGAGCAGCTCGAGGACGCGCGGAGTCGCGCTCGCGGCGAGGGCCGGGGGCAGGCGGCGCATTGGCTACTCTCGATACATGAGCGAGAAGGGGACCGGCAAGTTCCTCGGCGTCCCGTACGACTGGCGGCCGCCGACGCTCGCGCGCGCCAAGTCGCGCTGGTGGAACCGCGACGACCGGCGGATCCTCACGCCGAAGACGTTCGGCTGGGGCTTCGACGTGAACCTGGCCGAGGTCGCTCGCCGGCTCCGTCTGCTCGGCTAGCGCGGCGGCCGTGGCCCGCCTCGGCGACCTCGGGGAGTTCAGGCTGCTCGCCGAGCTCGAGCGTCGCGGGCTCGCGCAGGGGATCGAGCACGACGCGGCCGAGATCGGCGGCCTGGTCGTGACGCAGGACGCGCTCGTCGAGGAGGTCCACTTCCGGTTCGATCTGCTCTCCTGGCGCGAGCTCGGCTTCCGCGCCGCCGCCGTGAACCTGAGCGACCTGGCCGCGTCCGGCGCCGAGCCGCTCGCGCTCGTCGTCTCGCTCGGGCTGCCCCCGGAGACGCCGGTCGCGGACGTCGTCGAGCTGTACGAGGGCTTGAACGAGCCGGGCGTGCCGGTGCGCGGCGGCGACACGACGCGGGCGGAGCGCGTGTACGTGAGCGTGACCGCGCTCGGGCGGAGCGAGCGCGTGCCGGGACGCGCGGGGGCGCGGCCGGGCGACCTCGTGGTCGTCACCGGCCCGCTGGGCGCAGCGGGCGCGGCCTTCCGCGCCGGCAGGCTCGCCCGGCCGCGGCCGCGGCTCGCAGAGGGACGCAGGCTCGCCGCCGTCGCGACGGCGATGCTCGATCTCTCGGACGGGATCGCCGCCGACGCCCGGCACCTCGCCGAGCGTTCCGGCGTCCGCCTCGCGATCGAGCTCGAGCGCGTCCCGCTCGCGCAGGGCGCGTCCGTGGACGACCTCGGCTTCGGCGAGGACTACGAGCTGCTCGCGACGACCCCGGACGCGCTCGGCTTCGCGGTCGTCGGCCGCGTCGAGGAAGGCGCGGGCGTCGCGCTGACGCTCGGCGGCGAGCCGTTCGAGCTCGCGGGCTGGGACCACTTCGCCTAGCCGCCTGTCCGTTCCGGACGCGTCCCGGTGTCAGACACCGGGACATGTCCCGACGAGCGAGTCGTTTCCCGAAAACCGCTGGAAATCGAGGGTCGCGGCATCGCGCCGTCCAAGCCCGGTGTCAGACACGGACATGAAAGCGTGACGGCTTCGTCACGCGCCGGCGGCGCCGAGCCAGGCCTCGAGGGCCTGCTCGAAGTGGCCGCGGGGCCGGGCGCCGACGACCGTCTGCGCCGGCTCGCCGTTCTCGAACACGATCACGGTCGGGATCGAGAGCACCTCGTAGCGGGCGGCGATCTCCGGGTACTGGTCGATGTCGAGCCCGCGGAAGGCGAGCCGCTCGCCGGCCTCCGACTCGAGCTCCTCGAGGATCGGCCGGATCGCCTTGCACGGCCTGCACCACGGCGCCCAGAAGTCGACGAGCACGGGGCCGTCCGCCCGCAGCACCTCGCCGTCCCAGCTCGTCGCGTCCAGCTCGCGCACCCCGGCAGCGTAGCCCCTCAGAGCCGGCCCAGGAGGGCGGCCAGCCGCAGCCGCGGCACGCCCGTGACCGCCTCGAGCACGATCGCGCGCGACATCTTCGAGCTGCCGATCTCGCGGTCGCTGAAGCGGATCGGCACCTCGACGACCCGGCCGCCGTCACGGATCACGCGGTACGTCGTCTCGACCTGGAACATGTAGCCGCGCGAGCGGATCCGGTCGAGCTCGAGCCGCTGCAGCGTCTCGCGGCGGTAGCACTTGAAGCCGCCCGTCAGGTCGCGGACGCCGACGCCGAGCAGCACACGCGCGTAGAGCGAGCCGCCCGCCGAGATGAGCCGCCGCCCGAGGCCCCAGTTCTCGGTGCCGCCGCCGTCCACGTACCGCGACCCGAGCGCGAGGTCGGCGCCCTGCTCGCACGCCGCGATCAGCCGCGGCACGTCAGCCGGGTCGTGCGACCAGTCCGAGTCCATCTCGAGCACGAACTCGGCGTCCGTCGCGAGCGCCGCCCGGAAGCCGGCGACGTACGCGGGGCCGAGACCCTCCTTGCGCTCCCGGTGCAGGACCGAGACCGCGGCGAGCTCCTCGGCCAGCCGGTCGGCCACCTCGCCGGTCCCGTCGGGCGACGCGTCGTCGACGACCAGCACCCGCACGCCGAGCGGCAGGAGCGCGCGGACGAGCCGCTCCAGGTTCCCGCGCTCGTTGTAGGTGGGCAGGCAGACGAGGGCGCCCGGCACGTCCCGAGGCTATCCGGGTGGCCAGACGGGCGCGGCATATGATCGAACGGATGGCCGCCCTGCCGCGGAACGCCGACGTCGCCGACCAGTTCGACCTGCTCGCCGACCTGCTCGAGCTGGAGGGGGCCGACTCGTTCCGCGTGATCGCCTACCGGCGCGCGGCGAGCCGCATGCGCGACACGTCCGGCTCGGTCGCCCAGCTCGCGCTCGACGGCAAGGCGAAGGAGCTGCAGGGGATCGGCAAGACGATCGAGGAGAAGATCGTCCAGATCGTCGAGAAGGGCGAGATCGAGGCGCTGACCAAGAAGAAGGCGGGCGTCCCGCCGGAGGTCGTCCTCTTCATGAAGCTGCCCGGCCTCGGTCCGAAGACGGCCGCGCGGATCTGGCGCGAGCTCGGCGTCGAGACGCTCGACGCGCTGAAGGCCGCCGCCGAGGGCGAGCAGCTGCGCGGTCTCGCCGGTCTCGGCGCGAAGAGCGAGGAGAAGATCCTGAAGGCGCTCGCGTACCAGGCCGAGACGCCCGACGTGGGGCGGCGTCTCCTCGGCGAGGGGCTGCCGGCGGCGCAGGCCGTCGTCGCGGCGCTGCGCGACCATCCGGCCGCGGTCGCCGTCTCCGAGGCGGGATCGGTGCGGCGCCGCAAGGAGAGCTTCAAGGACCTCGACATCATCGCGACCGCGACCGACCCGGCCGAGCTGACCGCGTACTTCACGTCGCTGCGCTGGGTCGTCGACGTCGCCGCCCACGGCGACACGAAGGCGACCGTCGTCTCCTCGGACGGGCTGCGCTTCGACCTCCGCGTCGTGCCGCCGGAGTCATTCGGGAACCTGCTGCAGCACTTCACCGGCTCGAAGGAGCACAACGTCGCGATGCGCGAGGACGCGGTGCGCCGAGGGCTGTCGATCTCCGAGTACGGCGTGACGACCGTCGAGACGGGCGACGTCTTCCAGAGCGCCGACGAGGACGCGGTCTACGAGTTCCTCGGCTACCAGCCGGTCCCGCCCGAGCTGCGCGAGAACGCCGGCGAGCTGGAGGCGGCCCGCCGCGGCGAGCTGCCCGCGCTCGTCGAGCTCGGGGACGTCCGCGGCGACCTGCACACGCACTCGCACTGGTCGGCGGACGGCAAGAACACGCTCGAACAGATGCTCGAGGCGGCCGCCGAGCGTGGCTACGAGTACTACGCGGTCACCGACCATTCGCACTACCTCCGCGAGGGCCGGCTGCAGCGGCAGCTCGAGGAGATCGAGAAGCTGCGCGCGCGCTTCCCGAAGCTGCGCATCCTCGCCGGGGTCGAGGCGAACATCCGCGCCAGCGGCGAGGTCGACGTGCCCGAGGCGGAGCTCGCCCTCCTCGACTGGGTCGTCGCGTCCGTCCACCAGGCGCCGGACTCGCGACCGACCGAGCGGGTGCTCGAGGCGATGCAGAACCCGTACGTCGACTGCATCGGCCACCTGACGGGCCGCCGGATCGGCAAGCGGCCGGCCCGCGACGTCGACGTCGAGCGCGTGATCGAGGGCGCGCTCGCGACCGGCACCCTCCTCGAGATCAACGGGCAGCCCGACCGGCTCGACCTCCGCGACGTCCACGCGCGCGCCGCGAAGGAGGCCGGGCTGAAGCTCGTCGTCAACTCGGACGCCCACCAGATCCGCGCGCAGGGCTACGTCGAGCTCGCCGTCGCGCAGGCCCGGCGCGGCTGGCTGACGAAGGACGACGTCGCGAACACGCGCACCTGGAAGCAGCTCGACAAGCTGCGGAAGACGCGGCCGTCGTGACCGACCTCCGCGAGGACGGCGCCGCCGCGCTCGAGTGGGCCGCGCGCTACCTCGAGCGGGTCGGCGAGCTGCCGGTGCTCGCGCAGGTGAAGCCGGGCGAGCTGAGCGCGAAGCTGCCGGCGTCGCCGCCGGAGCAGGCGGAGCCGTTCGCGGACGTGCTCCGCGACCTCGACGAGCTGGTCGTCCCGGCGCTGACGAACTGGCAGCATCCGCGCTTCTTCGCGTACTTCGCGGTCACCGGCTCGGAGCCGGGGATCCTCGCCGAGCTGCTCGCGGCGACGCTGAACCAGGTCGCGATCCTCTGGCGCGCGTCGCCCGCCTCGACCGAGCTCGAGCTGCGGGTCGTCGACTGGGTGCGGCAGCTGCTCGGGCTCCCGGACGGCTGGCACGGCCACATCGAGGACACCGCCTCGACCTCGACGCTCGCGGCGCTGATCGCGGCACGGCACGTCACCGGTCGCAACGTCGTCGTCTGCTCCGAGCACGCGCACTCGTCGGTCGAGAAGGACGCGCGGATGCTCGGGATGGAGCTGCGCAAGGTTGCGGCCGGGCCGGATCTCGCCATGCGGACGGACGGGCTCGACCTCTCGGACGTCGCCGCCGTGGTCGCGACGGTCGGGACGACCTCGTTCGCGTCCGTCGACCCGGTGCGCGAGCTTGCCGAGCTGGCGCACGCCGCGGGCGCGTGGCTCCACGTCGACGCGGCGTACGCGGGGACGTCGTGGATCTGCGAGGAGGAGCGCTGGTCGCAGGACGGCGTCGAGCTGGCCGACAGCCTCGTGGTCAACCCGCACAAGTGGCTGCTCGTGCCGATGGACTGCTCGCTCCTCTGGACGTCGCGGCCGGACGAGTTCCGGGAGGCGTTCTCGCTCACGCCCGAGTACCTGCGCACCGCCGACGACGCGTTCGCGCTCGCCGACTACGGGCCGGCGCTCGGTCGCCGCTTCCGCTCGCTCAAGCTGTGGGCGGTGCTGCGCTGCTACGGCGCCGAGGGGCTACGCGCGATCCTCCGCGAGCACGTCCGGCTCGCGGAGCTGTTCGCCGGCTGGGTCGACGAGAGCCCGGACTGGGAGCTCTGCGCGCCGCAGCGGTTCTCGCTCGTCGTCTTCCGGCGGAACGGCACGGACGAGGAGAACGAGGATCTGCTGACGCGCGCGAACGCCTCCGGTGAGATCTTCCTCTCGCACACGAAGCTCGACGGCCGCTACGTCCTGCGGCTCGCGATCGGCAACGCGCGCACGACCGAGGCGGACGTGCGCCAGGCATGGGAGGTGTTGAACCGATGATCGTCACGACGATGAACGACATCCCCGGCTACGAGGTGGACGAGGTCTACGGCGAGGTGATGGGGCTCACCGTCCGCTCGCGCAACATCGGCTCCCAGATCGGCGCCCAGCTGAAGTCGATCCTCGGCGGCGAGCTGAAGGGGATGACGAAGTCGCTGATGGACAGCCGCCGGGACGTGATGGAGCGGATGATCCAGGAGGCTGAGGAGAAGGGCGCGAACGCGATCATCGCCATGCGCTTCGACACGAGCGAGATGGGCCCGAACTGGACGGAGATCTGCGCGTACGGCACCGCGGTGCGCGTCCACAAGGCGTGACGATTCCTCCAGGAAGGTGCCAGGCGCCTTCCATGACGAGAGTGCGACGAGATCGCGTCTAGAGCCGGCGCAGCAGGCCGAGGAACTCGGCCGGGCTCGCGACGACGACGTCCGCGGCGTCGCGCAGCGCGGCCGGCGACTCGTCGTCCGCGACGGCGACCCGCACCGCCAGCTCGAGGCCGTCGAGCGCGGCGAAGGAGTCGATGTCGGTCGTGTCGTCGCCCGCCGCGAGCGCGCGCTCGAGCCCGTGCTCGGCGAGCAGCTGCCGGACGGCGGTGCCCTTGTTCGAGCCGACCGGCGGCAGCACCTCGAGGATCTTCCGTCCGAAACGGGCGACGAGCCCCTCCTCGCGCGCGCTGTCGGCGAGCGCCTCCAGCTCGCGGACCGCCTCGCGCTCGTCGGCGCGGTCGCGGTAGTGGAACGCGATCGCGAGCCCCTTCAGCTCGGTCTGCTCGCGCGGCCAGGGCGCGTCCGCCGCGAACGCAGCGAGCGTCGCGCGCCAGCGGTCGGCCTGCGGCGTCAGCTCGAGACCGTGCGAGCCGACCACGACCACGCCCTCCACGCCCAGCCGCGCCCGCACGTCGCCGCCCTCCCGGCCGCTGACGACCGCGACGAGCGCGTACCGGGCAGCCAGCCGCTCCAGCTCCGCGCGCGTCGCCGCCGGCGCCGCCGCGTCCTCCGGCCGCGCCACGATCGGGGCGAGCACGCCGTCGAAGTCGAGGAACAGGCCCGCCCGCTCCGGCGCGGAGGCGAGACGCTCGAGCAGCGCGTCGGCGGTCGCGGCCACCCTCGTAGGATACGAGCGGTGCGCCTGCTCCTGATCGGGCTCGCGGCGGGGTTCTTCAGCGCCCTCTTCGGGGTCGGCGGAGGCATCGTCATCGTGCCGCTGCTCCTGCTCGCCGGCCGCTTCCCGATCCGGAACGCGACCGCGACCTCGCTCGCCGCGATCGGCATCACCGCGACCGCCGGCACGATCACCTACGCCGTCCACGGCGACGTCGAGCCCGTCTACGCGGCGCTCGTCGGCCTCCCCGCCGCCGCGGGCGCGATCGCCGGCACGACCTTCCAGCAGCGGCTCCCCGTCCGCACGCTCTCCTACCTGTTCGCCGCGCTGCTCGTCGCGATCGCGATCCGGATGCTCTGGTGAGCTACCTCGCCGCCGGACTGCTCGGGATCGTCGCCGGCGTCCTCGCCGGCCTGTTCGGCGTCGGCGGCGGGATCCTGTTCGTGCCGACGCTCGTCGCGATCGGCCTGACCCAGGTGCACGCGGAGGCGACCTCGCTGCTCGCGATCATCCCGACCGTCGTCGTCGGCGTCTGGCGGCACAACCGCTACGGGAACGTCCGCTGGCGCTCCTCGCTGACGATCGGCGTCGCCTCGATCGGCGCGGCCGTCGGCGGCGCGGCGGTCGCCGTCTCGCTGCCGGAATCCGTCCTCAAGCGCCTGTTCGGCGTCCTCCTGCTCGTCACCGCGGCGCAGATCGCTTGGCGTGCGCGAAAACGGCAATAATCCCCGGGCCGTGCCGGACCTGGACGAGCTCTGGATCCCGCTGGTCGACGAGCCGATCGGCTCGATCGTCGACCGGATCGTGCGCGAGGACCTGGTCCTCGCGGCGAAGGTGGAGACGCCGCACCGGATCCTCGCGTTCCGCACGTTCGCCTACATCCGCACCGGGATCCTCCTCGGCCAGCTCCTGTTCGACCACGACATCCCGGACTACGACGGCTCCGAGAGCTGGGTCGAGGCGCTGCTGCGCGAGCCCGCCCACCGCGAGGCGATCGCCCGCGAGGTGCGGACCGTCGCGGAGGAGATCGCCGCGGACCCCGAATACGCGGACGATGGCCCGCTCACCCCGGACGACGAGGCGCGGCAGCGCTTCCGCGCCTTCGCGCGCGAGCACCTCGGCCGCGGCGGCTGAGGCCCGCCGGGCCGTGCGCGCACCGCTCGGCCTCGTCGCGCTCGCGCTGCTCGCAGCGGCCTCGGCCGCGCTCGCCGCGCCGCGCGCCCGGCAGATCTCGATCCTGCGCGTGCCGCCGGTCGTCCAGCCGGCGCTCGGCCCCGGCGCGCGCGTCTTCCCGGTCTACGGCAGCGTCTACCCGTCGGCGACCTTCGGCGCGGGGCGCGCCGACGCGCCCGGCGCCTGGCACCACGGCGACGACCTCTTCGCGCCGCTCGGCACCCCCGTCCTCGCCTGCGCGGACGGCGTCGTCTTCTCGGTCGGCTGGAACCGCGTCGGCGGCTGGCGGCTCTGGCTCGTCGACCGGGAGGGGAACGAGTTCTACTACGCGCACCTCTCCGCCTACTCGTCCTTCGGGGTGGACGGCGCGATCGTGCACGCGGGCGACGTGCTCGGCTTCGTCGGCGACTCCGGGGACGCCGAGGGGACGCCCGACCACCTCCACTTCGAGGTCCACCCGGTGTCGCTGCTGCCGCTCGGCTACGACGGCGCGGTCGACCCCGACCCGTACCTGCGCGCGTGGCGGCGCGTCGAGACGATCCCGCGCCGGGCGGCGGCGGGCTGGCGGCCGCACGAGAACGACCCCGGCCGCGAGGCCGGCGCCGTCCTGCTCGGCGCGAGCGACATCTCGAACGCGAACGGGCTCGACCGCAGCTCGCTCGCCCGGCTCGGCGCGGCTGCGGGCTAGCTGCCCGAGCCGTTCCCGCCCTGGTACGTGAAGTCGTCGCCGCCGCCGAAGAGGCGGTCGGCGAGCCACTTCCGCGTGCCGGGGCCGGTCACCGGGTTGAAGAGCACGCCGAGCGCGATCCCGGCGAGCAGCAGCGTCGCGTTGCGGCCGCCGTGGTCGGCGTCGACCTTCTTGCCCTGGACGCGGCCGGCGGCGTTCCGCAGCTCCTCGACCGCGGAGCGGAGCTCGCTCTGGATGTCCTTGTCGGTCGCGACGCGCTGGGCGACGCCCGTGACGCCGCGCTTCGCGATCAGCTCGTCGTAGATCGTGCGCGCCGACTGGTACGCGTTGCGGACGCTCTCGCGCAGCTCCTCGTCGTGCAGCGCGCGCTCCACGTACGGTTTCACCGTGCCGGCCGTATCCGCGACCTTGTCCTTCGTCTTGGCCATGATCGGCGGTTCCTTTCGTTCGTTGGCTCGGGCTGTCGTACCCGAGGCATCGGGATGGAAACGGTTTGCCGTCCTTCTCATTGTCCCGCTTTTCGCCGCCGCATGTGGCTCTTCCGGCGGCGCGTCGACGACCGCCTCCGCGTCCGCCAGGACCGTCACGGGTCCCGGCTTCCGCTTCTCGGTCCCGGCCGGCTGGCGCGTCCGGCACGACGCGCAGGGGGCGAACGCCCGGTCGCCCGGGAACCCGGCCGCCCTCGTCTCGGCGGCGACGTTCCGCCTCGGCAAGACGTACGCGCCCGCCGACTTCGCCGCGGCGACGAAGGAGCTCGACGGCGTCGCCGCGCGCCTCGCCCGGGCCGCGGGCGGGACGGTCACCGAGAGCGAGACGACGACCGTGGACGGGCGCAAGGTGCGCGCCTACCGCTTCGACGCGAAGCCGAACGGCGCCGGCGCCTACGCCGACCGCGTCGGCTTCGTCCTCGCCGGCAAGCGCGAGGTGCAGCTCCTCTGCCAGGCGCCCGCCGACGCGGGCGACCCGGACGGCGCCTGCGCGCTCCTCTTCTCCAGCTTCACGCTGACGGACTAGCGGCCTGCCGCTCGCGGGCCGGCGCCGCCCGCCGGGAACGGCCGTCCGCGCCGGCGAACGCGGCCGCGAACACCTCGCCGATCGAGTCGACGAGCGTGAACGCGACGGTCTCGCGGGTCTCCGTCGGCAGCTCGTCGAGATCCTGCTCGTTCTCGCGCGGCAGGATCACGCGCGCGAGCCCCGCGCGCTGCGCCGCGAGCACCTTCTCGCGGACGCCGCCGATCGGCAGCACCTGGCCGGTCAGCGTGATCTCGCCCGTCATCGCGACGTCGTCCGCGACCGGCTCGCCGCGCACGAGCGAGGCGATCGCCGTCGCCATCGTGATCCCGGCCGACGGGCCGTCCTTCGGCACCGCGCCGGCGGGCACGTGGACGTGGACGTCGTGCTCGGCGAACCAGCGCTCCTCGAGGCCGAGGTCGGTCGTGTGCGAGCGCACCCACGAGAGCGCCGCCTGCGCCGACTCCTGCATCACCTCGCCGAGCTGCCCGGTCACGGTCAGCTTCCCGGAGCCGGGATAGGCCTGCGCCTCGATGAAGAGGACGTCGCCGCCCGCGGGCGTGTACGCGAGCCCGGTCGCGACGCCGGGGTCGGCGGTGCGCCGTCGCGACTCGACCGAGAAGCGGCGGGGGCCGAGCCAGTCGCGCACGAGCCGCTCGCCGACGCGGATGCGGTCGTCGTTTCCTGACGCGACCTGCACCGCGGCCTTGCGGCAGAGGTCGGCGATGCGGCGCTCGAGCCCGCGCACACCGGCCTCGCGCGTGTACTCGCGGATCACGAGCCGCAGCGCGCGGTCGGTGATCCCGAGCCCGCGGCCGGCGAGCCCGTGCGCCTCGATCTGCTTCGGGACGAGATAGCGCTTCGCGATCCCGAGCTTCTCGTCCTCGGTGTAGCCGGAGAGCCGGATCACGTCCATCCGGTCGAGCAGCGGCCCCGGGATCGTGTCGGTCGTGTTCGCGGTGCAGATGAAGAGCGTCCGCGAGAGGTCGAACGGCAGGTCGAGGTAGTGGTCGCGGAAGGTGCGGTTCTGCTCCGGGTCGAGCACCTCGAGCATCGCGCTCGCCGGGTCGCCGCGGACGTCGGCGCCCATCTTGTCGATCTCGTCGATCAGGATGACCGGGTTCGTCGACTCGGCGTCGCGGAGCGCGCGCAGGATCGAGCCCGGCATCGCGCCGATGTAGGTGCGGCGGTGGCCGCGGATCTCCGCCTCGTCGCGGACGCCGCCGACCGAGAGGCGCGCGAACTTGCGCCCGAGCGTCCGCGAGATCGACTGGCCGAGCGAGGTCTTGCCGACGCCGGGCGGCCCGACGAAGCAGAGGATCTGCCCGGCCGGGTCGTTCTTCAGCTTCGAGACGGCGAGGTGCTCGACGATCCGCTCCTTCACCTTCTCGAGGTCGTAGTGGTCCTCGTCGAGGATCGCGCGCGCCCGCTCGAGGTCGAGGTCGTCCGGGGTCGTCACGCCCCACGGCAGCGTCGCGATCCAGTCGAGGTACGTGCGGATGACGCCGTACTCGGCGGCCGCCGAGGGCAGCCGCTCGAGCCGCGCCAGCTCCCGGTCCGCCGCCTTCCGCACCTCGTCGGGCAGCTCGCGCTCCGCGAGGCGCTCCCGCAGCTCGTTCGCGTCGGCCTGCTCCGGGTCGCCCTCGCCGAGCTCCTCCTGGATCGCCTTCAGCTGCTGGCGGAGGAAGAACTCGCGCTGGCCCTTCTCGAGCTCCGACTGCACCTGCGACTGGATCTTCGTCCCGAGCTCGAACACCTCCAGCTCGCGGTTGAGGATCCGGGAGACCTCGCGCAGCCGCTCCTCGACGTCGGCGAGCTCGAGGATCTTCTGCTTCTCCTCGGTCTTCAGGCGCAACGTCGAGGCGACGAGGTTGCAGAGCGCGCTCGGGTCGTCGACGTTCGCCGCCGCGATCTGCAGCTCCTCGGGCAGGTAGGGGACGAGGCCGATGATCCGCGCGAACAGGCCCTGCGCGTTGCGGGTGAGCGCCTCGACCTCGCGCGACTCCTCGAGCCGGTCGGGGAGGTCGTCGAACTCGCCGACGAGGTACGGGTCGTCCGTCACGCGACCGCCCAGGCGGACGCGCCGCAGGCCCTGGACGAGGATCCGCAGCGTCCCGTCGGGGACGCGGATCATCTTGTGCACGATCGCGGCGGTGCCGACCGGGTAGAGGTCGTCCCAGCCCGGCACGTCGACCTCCTCGTCGCGCACGGTGACGAGCGCGAGCAGCCGCTCGCCGCCGACGACGTCGTCGATCAGGCGGACGGAGCGCTCCTGCCCGATCGCGAGCGGGGTCATCGAGTCGGGGAAGACGACGGTCTCCTTGAGCGGCAGCACCGGCAGCTGCGACGGGAGCTCGTCGGCGTCCGGGGTCCGGACGGCTCCCTCGGGCTCGAGCCCCTCGAAGCCGCTCATCGCCGCCGCACCTCGATCGAGACGCGCTCGCCGGGGGCGGGGCGGGCCGCCAGCGGCAGCTCGATCCGCAGCATCCCTTGCTCGTAGCTCGCGCTCGCGCCCGCCGGGTCGACGTCCTCCGAGAGCTCGAGCCGGCGCTGGAAGGGGCCGTAGTCGATCTCCATCTGGTGGTAGCGCGCCCCCGGCGCGGGCGGCCGCTCGCGGACGCCGCCGACGACGAGCGCCGAGCCGGTCGCCGCGATCTCGAGCGTGGCGGGGTCGACGCCGGGCAGCTCGACGACGACGTGGAGCGCGTCCTCGGTGCGGTAGCAGTCGCACTGCGGCCTGAAGCCGTGGCGCATCCCGGAGAAGCGCGGAACCTGCCACAGCTCCGCGAACAGCTCCTGGATCTCGCCCTGCAGGTCGCCCACGTGGCGTCGCCGCCCGGCCATCGGGCCTACCGTACCCCGTCGTCTACGCTGGCAAGCATGGTCCGAGTCGTCCGAATCGTCGCCGGCGCGTTCGGGGCGCTGCTCGGCGTCTGGTACCGGGCGGTGCTCGCCGCGCCCGAGGTGAGGCGCCGCAAGGCGCGGCGGCGGGCGCTGCGGCGCTACTGACCGGCGCGGGCGAGCAGCGCCTGCGCGAGCTTGCGCGAGACGGCGTCGACCATCTCGTCGCCGTGCCGGGCCGCCCCCTCGGCTGCGAGCAGGCGGCGGGCGCGCTCGAGCTCCTCCTCGCTCGGCGTGAAGACCGCGTTCAGCGGCTCGACCTGCTCCGGGTGGATCGCCCACTTGCCGTCGAAGCCGTACGCGAGCGCGCGCCCGGCGGCGGCGACGAGCCCGGCCTCGTCCCCGAGCCGCGCGTGCGGCCCGTCCACGACCTGGAGGCCGTTCGCGCGGGCCGCGACCGCGATCCGGGCGAGCGCGTAGTCCCAGACGCCGGCGCCGACCGTCAGCACCGGCACGCCGACGGAGGCCGCGAAGTCCGCCGGCCCGAAGACGAGCGCCTCGAGACCGTGCCCGGCGGCGGCGATCCGCTCCACCTCGGCGAGCCCGCGCGCCGTCTCGACGAGCGCCTCGAGCCCGATCCCGGCCGGGAGCAGCTCCGCCGCGGCGGCGACGTCGTCGGGCGACTCGACCTTCGGCAGGACGACGACGTCCGGTCGCGCCGCGGCCGCCGCCCGCAGGTCGTCCTCCCACCAGCGCGTGCCGCGCGCGTTGACCCGGAGCGCGGTCGTCCGGCCGAGGCCGGAGCGCACCGCGGCCGCGGCGAGCTCGCGCGCCGCCTCCTTCTCCGCCTCGGGCACCGCGTCCTCGAGGTCGGCCACGACCTCGTCGGTTGCGAGTGTCCGCGCCTTCGCGAGCATCCGCTCGCTCGAGCCGGGGACGACGAGGCACGAGCGGCGCGCCCGGGACATCGTGGCAAAGCTAACGCAATCCTCAGGAACTCGAAACGGACCCTTGATCGGGGCGGACTAGCGTCTCATGCGTGGCGACGAGGAACTGCACATGCGTCTGATCGCCCTCCTGGTCGGGGTCCTGACCGTGGTCGTCCTCGTCCTGCCGATTCACCCGTAGCCGCGCCGGCCCAGCGAGAGGAGCTCCTCCTCCCTCCCCTTCCTCTCGAGGCCGGCGCCGGCAACGGCGTCCCAGCGGGACGGTTAGCCTTGCCGCGATGAAGGGCGTCATCCTCGCCGGCGGCTCCGGCACGCGGCTCGACCCGCTGACCCGGATCACGAACAAGCACCTGCTGCCGCTCTACGACCGGCCGATGGTCACGTACGCGGTCGAGGCGCTCGTGAAGGCGGGGATCGACGAGCTGATGGTCGTCACCGGCGGCACCCACGCGGGCGAGTTCTTCCGCCTGCTCGGCAACGGCGAGGCGTACGGGATCGACCGGCTCGCCTACGGCTACCAGGAGCGCGCGGGCGGGATCGCCGAGGCGCTCGGGCTGGCCGAGCGGTTCGTCGGCGGGGACAAGTGCTGCGTCCTCCTCGCCGACAACGTCTTCGAGCGGACGCTCCGCCCCGTCGTCGAGCACTTCGAGGCGCAGGAGCGCGGCGCCCGGGTCGTGCTCGCGCGGGTCGAGGAGGACGAGCACCTCCGCCACCTCGGCGTCGCGGAGCTCGACGGCAGCCGCGTGACCCGGATCGTCGAGAAGCCGCAGGACCCGCCGAGTCGCTTCGCCGTCACCGGCGTCTACTTCTACGACGCGTCCGTGTGGGAGGTGCTGCCGACGCTCGAGCCGTCCGGCCGCGGCGAGCTCGAGATCACCGACGTGAACAACTGGTTCGTCGAGCAGGGGACGATGGAGTACGACGTACTCGAAGGCTTCTGGGGCGACGCGGGCGAGTCGATCGACGCCTACTACGCGGTCAACGACTTCGTGCGCGGGCACGCGCTCAACACGTGATCGAGGGCCTGCGCAGGCTGCCGCTGCAGCGGCACGAGGACGACCGCGGCTGGTTCGCTGAGCTGGCACGGGCGAGCGAGCTGCCGAAGCCGATCCGCCAGGTCAACCTCTCGCGCTCGCGGGCGGGCGTGATCCGCGGACTCCACTACCACCTGCGCGGCCAGGACGACGTCTTCGTCTGCCTCGCCGGGATGGTCCGCGTCGTCGTCCTCGACCGGACGAGCGGCGAGACCTGGACGGAGGACATCGGCGACGAGAACCCGGTCGCGGTCTACGTCCCGGGGATCCACGCGCACGGCTACGAGGCGCTCACAGACGCGCTCTTCGCCTACCTCGTGACCGAGGAGTACGACCCTGCCGACCCCGACGAGCACAGCCTCTCCTGGCAGGACGAGCGCGTCCGTCACCTCTGGAGCACGACATCGCCGGTGCTGTCGGCGCGCGACGCGTCCTCGTAACGGGCGCCCGCGGCCAGCTCGGCTCGGCGCTCGTGGAGGCGTTCGCCGGCGACGAGGTGGCCGCGCTCGGCCGCGCCGACTGGGACGTGACGCTGCCGCCGCCGGCCGGGCTCGCCGCGCCAGACCTCGTCCTGCACGCGGCCGGGTGGACCGACGTGGACGGCGCCGAGGCCGACCCGCAGGAGGCGTCCGCGGCGAACGTCGGCGGCACCCAGCACGTCGCGGAGCTCGGCGCGCCGCTCGTCGTCTTCTCGACCGACTACGTGTTCGACGGGTCGAAGGGCGCGCCGTACGTCGAGTCGGACGGGCCGGCGCCGCTCTCGGTCTACGGCCGGACGAAGCTCCTGGCCGAGGCGGCCGCGGGCGAACGGGCCTGGGTCGTGCGGACGTCCTGGCTCTTCGGCGAGACGGGGACGAACTTCGTCCGGACGATGCTGCGGCTCGGCCGCGAGCTGGACGAGGTCGCGGTCGTCGCCGACCAGCGGGGCGCGCCCACGTACGTCCGCCACCTCGCCGCGGCGACGCGCGAGCTCGTGGACGCCGGGCGGCCGTACGGGATCTGGCATCTCGCCGGCGGCGGCGACTGCACGTGGGCCGAGTTCGCGGAGACGATCTTCGCGGAGGCCGGGATCCGCTGCCGGGTCCGCCGGATCGCGAGCGCCGAGTCCGGCCGCGCCGCGCGGCGGCCGTCGTATTCGGTGCTGACGAGCGAGCGGCCCGACGCGCCGGTCCTGCCGCACTGGCGCGACGGGCTGTGCGAGTGCCTCGAGCGGCTCGGCTAGCCATGTCCCGACCGGACATGTCAGGTGTCTGACACCTGACATGTCCGAAAGGGACGAGTCGCGCGCGGCAGGCCCGGCTAGGAGGGTGTCTCCCAGACCGAGACGTGCGACCCGCTCTCGGCGGTGAACGGCTCCCGTCTCCAGCCCGCCCAGCGCTCGCGCAGCCGCATCCCGGCGAGCCGCGCCATCAGGTCGAGCTCGGCCGGCGAGACCGCACGGAACTCGCCGGACGAGCGCGTCCAGTGCTCACCGCGCAGCGAGAAGTGGTGCGAGACGAGGCGCTGCGTGTCGGCGTCGTACTCGTCGATGCCGACGTGGGTGTCGCTCAGGTCGAACATCGTCCACGGCCGGTCGGGCGGGACGCCGACCTCGACGACGAAGGAGCCGCCCGGCGCGAGGTGCGCGGCCGCGTTCGCGAAGCCCGCGACCTGCGCCTCCTGCGTCGTCAGGTTGTCGATGCCGTTGAAGACGAGGTAGACGAGCGAGAACTCGTCGTCGACCCGGGTCGTCGCGTAGTCGCCGATCGCGACCTCGATCGCCTCCGACTTCGCCCGGAGCTGCGCGACCATCGCCGGCGAGTAGTCGATCCCGGCGACGCGGACGCCGCGAGCGGCGAGCGGCACCGCGATCCTGCCGGTGCCGATCGCCAGCTCGAGCGCGCCGCCCGCGGCGAGCGGCTCCAGGAAGTCGACGGTCGCGTCGATCGTCGCCTGCTCGAACTCGGGGCCCGTCGACTCGTCGTAGCGAGCCCCGGCGTCCGCCTCGAACCAGCCGCTCATCCGGACCGCTTCAGCTTCCCGTGCTTCTTCGCGTACCGCTCGCCCGCACGGAAGATCGCGAGCCCGAGCGGGATCGCCCCGACCGAGATCACGAGCAGCGGCCAGACGTCGCCCCACGCCATCCCGGCTCCGTTCACGATCGCCGCCCGGTCGCCGCGGATCACGTAGGTCGCCGGCGACACCTTCGCGATCAGCTGCATCCAGTGCGGCATGACCGAGACCGGGTAGTAGACCCCCGAGACGACGAGCATGATCCCCTGCGCGACGAAGCCGAGCTGCGCCCCCTTCTCCGGCGAGATCAGCGGCAGCACCGACGTCATCATCCCGACGCCGATGAACGAGACCGAGCCGACGGCGAGCACGCCGAGCGCGGCGCCGAAGTTCGCGTTCGGGACGTGCAGGCCGATGAACGCGACGACCGCGAAGAAGAGGATCGTCGCCCGGATCAGGCCGTAGAGCACCGCGAACGCGCCCTGGCCGGACAGGTGGACGACCCGCGACAGCGGCGCCATGAACGTGTACTCGATCGTCCCCTCCCAGCGCTCCCACGCGACCGTCTCCGTCATGAACTCGAAGATGATCCCGAGGTACGCCCAGATCACGGCGCCGACGAGGAGCTGCGTCGCGAGCACGTTCTCCCGCGCGGCGTCGAGCCCGGCCGCCCGGGCGATGAAGACGATCGTGAGCGTGTTCGCGATCGTCCAGACCATGAACGCGACGTCCCAGAGGATGTAGCGCTTGGTCAGGTAGACGTTGCGCTCGACGATCCCGGCGAGGCCGACGAGCTGGTTGCGGGCATGAAGTGCGTACTCACCCACCGAAGACCTCCCGGTACTCGTCGTCGGCCCCGTCGCCGTCCTCCGCCTCGTGCTCGACGAACTCGCGGCCGGTCGCCGCGAAGAACGCCTCCTCGAGCGTCTCGACGCCGAAGCGCTGCTTCACGTCGGCGACCGGCTCGAGGAAGAGCAGACGGCCGCGGTCGAGGATCCCGACCCGGTCGGCGAGCACCTCGGCCTCGTTCATGTCGTGCGTGCAGAGCAGGATCGTCGCGTCGTGCTCGCGGCGCACCTGCCGGATGAACTCCTGCACCTCGAGCTTGGAGCGCGGGTCGAGCCCGGTCGTCGGCTCGTCGAGCAGGAGCAGCACCGGCGAGGTGAGGAGCGCGCGGGCGAGCGCGACCTTCTGCTGCATCCCGCGCGACAGGTTCTCCATCGCCTCGCCGCGCCGGTCGGCCGGGAAGCCGACCTTCTCCAGGATCTCCGGGATCGCGGAGTGCGTCTGCCGTGGGGTCATCCCGTAGAAGCGCGCCGCGTACGACAGGTTCTCGCTCGGCGACATCCGCTTGAAGAAGCTCGCCTCGACCGAGACGCGGTTGACGAGGCGGCGGATCGCCCCCGCCTCGCGGACGACGTCGTGGCCGAAGATCCGCGCCTCGCCGCCGTCGTCGATCAGCAGTGTCGAGAGCAGGCGGACGAGCGTCGACTTCCCGGAGCCGTTCTGGCCGAGGATGGCGACGCACTCGCCGCGGGCGATCTCGAAGCTGACGTCGTGCAGCGCCGGCCACGGCTTCTTGCGCGCGAACCGGTGGGCCTTCTTGTCGCGGCGGCGGAAGGTCTTCCGGAGGTCGCGAACCTCGACCGCGGGGACGTCCCGGCGGACGCGGTGCGTGGAGATGGACGTGGGTGGTGCGAAGGTGGACATGCTGCTCCTTGGAAAACGGAAAGGGAACGGAAGACGGGAGACCGCCGCGGTCGGCGGTGCGCGGACCTAACGGTGGCCGCGCGCCACGGCCGGGCCGAAGAGGCAGCCCGCCGGGTTCCAGTCAGTCACGTTCCGGAGCAACATCGCGTCCATCAGGGTAGGTCGCGACTGGGGGATCGTCAAATGTGCGGTTTTTGCAGCGGGTCCGTCAGGCCGCCCACGGCGGGTCGTCGTCGCGGTCGTCGTCGTCGACCGGCGTCGGCCGGCGCTCGTCGAGCCAGGCGACGATCTCCGGCTCGCGCAGCAGCAGCTCGACGACGGTCGCTCCCTGCTCGCTCTCGCTCATCGCTCCTCCTCGAGCGTGTGGATGACGAACAACTGCCCGCCGCGCGTCGACGGCAGCCGCGACTGCGCGGTGAGCTGGCCGAGGTCGGGGTACTCGACGACCTCGGGCGAGACGCGCGTGCCTGCCATGACGAACCGCACCGGCTCGTCCGTGTCGTTGCGAAGCCCGTGCGCTCCGTCCGGCCCGGGCGGGAAGTGGACGACCTCGCCCTCGTCCAGCTGCCGCTCGCCGGCGGGCGCCCGCAGCGTCGGCCGGCCGCGGAGGATGATCAGCAGCTCCTCCGAGCCGTGATGGGCGTGGTAGATCACGAAGTTGCCCGGCTCCAGCTCGTACAGGCTCGCGCCGAGGAGCGGGCCGCGCGGAACGAGTGGCTTTCCGAGCCCGCCGCCGCCCGACCAGTCCTCCTCCTGCTCGCCCCAGTCGTCGCTCCAGACGTTCGCGTCCATGGCGGGACTCAACCACACGATCCCGACATCTTCTGTCATGTTTACGGAATGCGCGCGGAACGGCTCGTCTCGCTGCTGCTCCTGCTCCAGACGCGCGGCCAGCTGACCGCGGCCGACCTCGCCGACCGGCTCGAGGTGTCGGTGCGGACCGTGCACCGCGACGTCGAGGCACTCGCCGCCGCGGGCGTCCCGGTCGAGGCGCTGCGGGGCCCGGCCGGCGGCTACCGGCTCGCGGGCGGCTACCGGACGCGGCTGACCGGCCTGACCGCGGACGAGGCGGAGGCGCTTTTCGCGGCGGGGATGCCCGGCCCCGCGGCCGAGCTCGGCCTCGGCGGCGAGCTCGCGGCGGCCCGCCTGAAGGTGCTCGCCGCGCTCCCGGCGGAGCTGCAGGAGCGGGCGACGCGGGCGCAGCGGCTGTTCCACCTCGACACGCGCGGCTGGTTCCGCGCCGGCGACCGCGTCCCGCACCTGCCCGTCCTCTCGGCGGCCGTCTGGCGCGGCCGGCGCGCGCGCATCCGCTACCGCGAGGGCGCCAGGGTCGTGCAGCGGACGATCGACCCGCTCGGGCTCGTGCTCAAGGGCGGCGCCTGGTATCTCGTCGCGCGCCGTTCGGCGGGGATGCGCGTGTACCGCGTCTCGCGCGTCGTCGCCGCGCGGGCGCTCGCGGAGGAGTTCGAGCGGCCCGGCGACTTCGAGCTCGAGCGGTTCTGGGAGGAGTGGTCGCGCGCGTTCGAGCAGAACCGGCCGCGCGTCGAGGTGCTGCTGCGCGTCTCCGAGGAGGTGCGGCGCTTCCTGCCGGGCGACCGGCGGATCGAGCCGGACGGCTCGGTCGCGGTCGGCTTCGAGAACCTCGGCGAGGCGCTGCGGGAGCTGCTCCGCTTCGGCCCCGACGCGGAGGTGCTCGCGCCGCCGGAGCTGCGGGAGCGGGTCGCGCGGACCGCCCGCGAGACCGCCGCGCTGTACGTTCCGGCCTGATGCCGTCGCTCTCGACGTACGCGGTCTTCCTCGTCACCGGCCTCGTGCTGCTGCTGACGCCCGGCCCGGCCGTGCTCTACGTCGTCACGCGCTCGATCGAGATGGGCCGCGCCGGCGGGATCGCGTCGGTCGCCGGGATCACGACCGGCACGATCGTCCACATCGCGCTCGCGACGGCGGGCCTCTCGTCGCTGATCCTGGCCTCGCGCGTCGCGTTCGACGCGGTCAAGTACGCGGGCGCCGCGTACCTCGTCCTGCTCGGGATCCGGCGCTTCCTGACACGCGAGGCGGAGGAGGAGATCGCGGAGCCGGCGCCGCGGACGCGTCGGCGCGCCTACACCCAGGGGATCGTGGTCAACCTGACCAATCCGAAGACGATCGTCTTCATCTTCGCCTTCGTGCCGCAGTTCGTCGACCCGCACGCGCGGCACGTCTGGCTGCAGGTGCTCGTGCTCGGACTCAGCTTCGCCGCGCTCGGCTTCCTCAGCGACAGCATGTACGCGTTCGTCGCGGGCTCCGTCGCCGATCGGCTGCGCGGCTCGCGCGGGATCGCCCGCTTCGAGCGCTGGTTCGGCGGCAGCGTCCTCCTCGGGCTCGGTCTCGTCGCGGCGCTCTGGACGCCGCATCGGGCGAGCAGCTAGCCTGGCCGCGAAGGCGACGCGGCCTCGTGACTCCCCGGGAGTCGCGGGGCTTTTCTCGTTCTTGGAGGAGAACACGCATGAGCGAACCGATCGTCCGCGAGCTGCGCCCCGAGGACTGGCCGCAGGTGGCCGCGATCTACGCGGAGGGGATCGCGACCGGCGACGCCACCTTCGAGACGGAGGTTCCGGCCTGGGCGGTCTGGGACGCGGCGCATCCCGGCTTCCGGCTGGTCGTCGAGGACGCGGCCGGCATCGCGGGCTGGGCGGCGACCTCCGCCTACTCGGACCGCTGCTGCTATCGCGGTGTCGCCGAGGAGAGCGTCTACGTCGCCGCGCGCGCCCGCGGGCGCGGGGTCGGCCGGCTGCTGCTCGGCGAGCTCGTGGCGCGCACCGAGGCGGCCGGGATCTGGACGCTACAGGCAGGGGTCTTCCCGGAGAACAAGCCGTCGCTGCGGCTGCATCTCGGCTGCGGCTTCCGGCTCGTGGGCGTCCGCGAGCGCCTCGGCGAGCTGCACGGCGCCTGGCGCGACGTGCTCCTGCTCGAGCGCCGCAGCGCGACCGTCGGCTGAGCGCGAACGACCGGGGACAGACCCGGGTCTGACCCCGGTCGTGGCGTCCGGTTCGGACAGGCGGCGAGGTGTCGGCCCAGGAGGAATGCGGCCTCCCGGGGACGTTGCAGTTCCGTGACGGGGTCAGACACCGTGACGAGAGGGTGTCCGAATCGTGACCGCGGGCGGGGTCAGCCGACGTAGATCGGCGTCCCGAGCGGGACGAGCGGATAGAGCGAGATCACGTCCGGGATCGCCATCCGCACGCAGCCGTGCGAGGCGGCGTGGCCGATCGAATACGTCTCGTCGGTGCCGTGGATCCCGGCGCCGTCGTAGAAGCCGAGCCAGCGCGCCTTGATCGGGTCGGACGGCCCGGGCGGGATCGTCCGGCCGGCGAGGCTGCCCGCCCACGCGCTCTGCGGGACGTGCCAGGGCGGGTCGACCTCGCGGTCGTTGATGTGGTAGAGCCCGGCCGGCGTCTCGAGCCCCTGCATCCCGACCGCGACGGAGTACGTCCGCACGAGCTTCAGATGCCGGTAGAGGCGCAGCTTGAAGTGCTCGCGGTCGACGAGCAGGAACGACGGGTACCTCCGGCCGAGCGCGGCGGTCGGCACCTTCGGACGGACGACGTGCGTCGGCACGGTCAGGCTCGCGGCCTCCGGGTCGAGCAGGGCCGCCCGCAGCGCCGTCCGGAACGCGTCCGCGTCGACCGCGCGGCCGTCCCGCGAGGGCACGATCCGCAGCCGCGTCGCGGTCGGCACGACGCGCGCGGAGCGCGCGGGCCGCCCCAGCTGGTGCGACACCGCGGCGACCACCCCGTCGACCGCCTCGTCCGACACGCTCGCCCGCAGCGGCACGTCGAGCACCAGCCTGCTCCCCTGGAGCGCGCGCAGGACGCGGTCGTCGATGCCGCCGCTCCTGCTCGCCGTCACCGCGGCGCCGACCATCGGGCCGACGTCGACGCGCACGCCGAGCGTGCGGCGGTCGAGCGTGAGGCTCCAGTCGCCGGCGACCAGCCGCAGCGGGCGCTCGAGCGGCGCCGCCACCTGGCGCCGCACCGCCGCCGCGGCCGCGTCCGCGTGCAGACCGCCGACCGGGACGCCCGCGACCGTGACCCCGGCCGCGATCACGTCCGCGTGGCTGCGGTCCCAGTACCACGCGTAGCCGGCGCCCGCGCTGCCTGCGGCAACGAGCAGAACGACGACCGACCCCAGCGCGACGAGCAGCTTCCTGCGCATCACCCGAGTTCTATCCGCTCTTTGCGACAAAAATGCAAGGGTGCGCTACCAGATCGTGGATTGCCGCTGGCAGCTCGGGGAACCCGGGCGCGGCCGCGAGCTCCATCTCGCGGGCCACGTGCCGGGCGCGTCCTTCCTCGACCTCGACACCGATCTCTCCGACCTGTCGGTGCCGGACGCGGGCCGCCACCCGCTCCCGTCCGCCGAGCGCTTCGCCGCCGCGGCCGCCCGCGCCGGCATCGGCGCCGGCGTCTTCGTTCTCGCCTACGGCTCGCTCGGCGGCGCCGAGCGCCTCTGGTGGCTGCTCCGCCACTTCGGCCACGACGACTGCGCCGTGATGGTCGGCGGGATCGAGGCGTGGGGCGGGGAGCTGCGCTCCGGCGAGGAGGAGATCCCACCCGCGACGTTCGTGCCGCGCGAGCGCGCCGACGACACGATCGACGCAGGGGAGATCGCGCGCCGGCTCGCCGACCCGAGCCTCGTCCTCGCCGACGCCCGTCCCGCCCTCCGCTGGCGCGGCGAGCCGAACGAGGTCGACGACCCGCCCGGCCGCATACCCGGCGCGCTGAACGCGCCCTGGAAAGAGCAGCTCCCCGACCTTCCGGCCGGGGAGCTGGTGGCGTATTGCGGTTCCGGGGTGACCGCGTGCGTCACGCTCCACCGCGCCTGGCTCGCCGGCCGCGAGGGCCGGCTCTTTCCGGGCTCGTGGAGCGAGTGGTCGCGGCGCGGCCTCCCGCTCGAGCGAGGCTGAGACGAGGGCCGGAGGCTAGGCCGCCGCCTCCGCGAGCAGCTCCGAGGCGAAGGAGCCGTCGGTCGGGACCGAGAGGATCGTCTGCAGGATGCGGCCCGCGACCTTGTACGGGTCGCCGGCCGCGTTCGGGCGCCGGTCCTCGAGGTAGCCCCGATAGCCGTCGTTGACGAAGCTGTGCGGGATCCGGATCGAGGCGCCGCGGTTCGCGAGCCCGAAGGTGAACTCGTGGATCGCCGCCGTCTCGTGCAGGCCGGTCAGGCGGAGGTGGTTGTCCGGCCCGTAGACGGCGATGTGCTCGTCCTTCGCGCCGTCGAACGCCGCCATCAGCGCCTGGAAGTACTCCTCGCCGCCGACCTCGCGCATGTACGCGGTCGAGAAGTTCGTGTGCATCCCGGAGCCGTTCCAGTCGTACTCGACCCCGAGCGGCTTCGGGTGGAAGTTGACGTCGACCTTGTAGCGCTCGCAGAGGCGGAGCAGCAGGTAGCGCGCCATCCAGAGGTCGTCCGCCGCCTTCTTCGAGCCCTTGCCGAAGACCTGGAACTCCCACTGGCCCTTCGCCACCTCGGCGTTGATGCCCTCGTGGTTGATCCCGGCCGCGAGGCAGAGGTCGAGGTGCGTGTAGACGATCTCGCGGGCGACGTCGCCGACGTTCTTGTACCCGACGCCCGTGTAGTACTCGCCCTGCGGCTCGGGGAAGCCCGACGGCGGGAAGCCGAGCGGCTTGCCGTCCTGGTAGAGGAAGTACTCCTGCTCGAACCCGAACCAGGCGCCCTCGTCGTCCGGGATCGTCGCGCGGCTGTTCGACGCGTGCGGCGTCCCGTCCGGCATCAGCACCTCGCAGAGGACGAGGATCGCGTTCTCCCAGGTCGGGTCGGGATAGTGCGCGACCGGCCGGAGGAAGCGGTCGGAGTCGTGGCCCTCCGCCTGCCGGGTCGAGCTGCCGTCGAAGTTCCACATCGGCAGCTCCTCGAGCGCCGGGAACCCGTCGAACTCCTCCACGCGGGTCTTGCCGCGGAGGTTCGGGACCGGCTCGTACCCGTCGAGCCAGATGTATTCGAGCTTGTACTTCGCCACCGCCGTGCCTCCTGTCTCGAAAAACCGCAACAAAAAAGGCCCGAGAGCCTCCCCGGAGGGAAACTCTCAGGCCTCATCGCCTCGGTGCCGCCTTCGCCGGCGGCGCCTGGGCGTTTTATAGCTGCACGCCCGGACGAGCGTCAAGGCGCTATGTCGCGGCGAACACCACCGTCACGGTCGCGTCGATCTCCTGGCTGCCGGCCTCGATCGGGGTGCTCGCGTCGCCCGCGGCGGCCTTGGCGCCGAACGGGAGCGGCGTCGAGGCGCTGCCCTCCTGCACCGACTGGACGGCGCCGAGCGTCAGCCCGCTCGCGTCGGCGAGCGTCTTCGCCTTCGCCTTCGCGTCGGCGACCGCCTTCGTCAGCGCCTGCCGGTAGTCGGCGGACTGGTCGGCGACGGTCAGGCTCGGGCCGGAGACGGAGTCGGCGCCCGCGGCGACCGCCGCGTCGACGAGTGCGCCGGCCTTCGCGAGCGCGATCGCGGCGCTGACCGAGTCGAACGCCTGGTAGCCGACGATCTTCGTCCCGTCCGAGTTCGTCTGCGGGGAGAGCGAGACGCCGCTCGTCTGCAGGTCGGCGCTCGCGACGCCGGCCGCCTTCAGGGCGGCGATCACCTGGGACGCGGCAGCCGAGTTCTGCGCGAGCGCGTCCTTCGCGGTCGCGGCCTGGGTGGTGACGCCGAACTGGAACGAGGCGCGGTCGGGGACGGCGAGGACGCTGCCGCTCCCGTTCACGGTGATGGTGCGGGTGGCCGCCGCGGTGGCGGCGCTGTGCGCAAAGCTGCCGCCGGGAGCGGCGGCGGCGGAGCCGCCGCCGCCCAGCGAGAGAAGCTTGGGCTGGGCGACGCCCGCGACGGCGGCGGCGAGCAGGACGACGCCTGCGAGGAGCAGTGACTTCCGGAGCGTGTTCATGCCGCGGATACGTCACCGCGGCGCGAGTCGTCACATCCGCGCCTACGCGGTCGCGGGCAGGTACTGCGCCCAGCCCTGCGGGATCCGGGGCGCCGCCAGCTTGATGAAGAGCACCGGCGCGGGCGGGCGCGGCGGCGTGCTCAGCACCATCCCGGCCTGCTCGAGCGTCCGGTCGCCCTTGCGCAGGTTGCACGGCGCGCACGCGGTGACGACGTTCTCCCACACCGACTCGCCGCCGCGCGACCGTGGGACGACGTGGTCGAGCGTCAGCCGCCCGTTCGTCGTGCCGCAGTAGACGCAGCGCCAGCCGTCGCGGGCGAAGAGCGCGCGGCGCGAGATCTTCCGTTGGATCGCCCGCGGGACGCGGACGTAGTGCAGCAGCCGGATCACGTGCGGCCAGATGAAGCTGCCGGTGGCGGACCGGAGCGGCTGGTCGAGGCGCTCGACGACCTCCGCCTTGCCCTTGTAGACGAGCACGTGCGCCCGCCGCACGGTGCACACGTTCAGCGGTTCGTAGCTCGCGTTCAGGACGAGTACGTGCTGCAACCTGGCCGAACGGTACCAGCGAGACCCGACCGCGCCGAAGGCGCGTTCAGGCGCCCATCGCGCGGTCGACGGCCTCCTGCTCTTCCGGCGAGAGCGCGACGGAGGCGCGGCCGCGGTCGAGCTCCTTCACGTAGATGCGCGCGTAGTCGCGGCCCTGGATCGCGCTCAGCACGACGCCCGTCCGGGTCGAGTCGAGCAGCGCGACCGACGCCGACTGGTGGCCGCCGCTCTGCTCGTAGGCGTCGTAGCGGACGATCGCCGTCTTCGCGACCGCGTCGTCCATCCGCCGGTCGACCCGCGCAAGTCCGGACGCGACCTCGTCCACGGCCCGGTGCAGGTCGTCGATCCGGCCCTGCAGCGAGACGGCGAAGTCGACGAGGTCGCCGGTGCCGCCGCCGAGCAGGACGAGCTGCGCGGCCCGCACCCGCCGCAACGCGACGAGGAACCACGCTGCGAGCAGGAGCGCGACGACCGCGACGGCGCCGGCGCCGATCGCGATCCAGGCGGCGACGGTCGAGCTCACGTTCACGGCTGGCTCAGGCTGAAGAAGACCGGGTAGGTCGCCTTGTTGTTGTCGAGCTTCGTCTCGCCCGGCACGCCGTGGACGTCGACGCTGATCGACGCGTTGTGCCCGAACGCGTCCGGGGTCAGCTGCAGGTTCGTGAAGCTGAGCGTCTGCTGCTCCGCCGGCTGGATCGACGCGATCGTCTTCTTCTGCGTGAACAGCGTCTTGCCGCCGACGCTGACGGTCATCGTCACCGGGATGTTCAGCTCCTCGAAGTTCCCCGAGTCCTCGACCGTCACCTTGATCGCGAGGTCGGCGGAGACGTAGATCGTCGTCGGGTTCGCGGTCGAGAGGTCGGACGACTTGCCGCCGCCGACCGCCTTCGTCCCGACGAGGTTCTCCCCGTGGACGCCGCTCGGCGTGCCGCCGGTGGAGGCCGGGCGGAGCGCCTGGTAGACGATCTCGAACGCGCGCTGGGAGACGACCTCCTGGTTCGTCACGAACTGCGACGCCGGCACGACGACCCCGGTCACGCCCAGCGACTTCAGCGTCGCCGTCGCCGGCCCCTTGTAGAGGTCGGCCCAGACGATGTCGCTCGCGGTCAGCAGCTGCGCCTCCTGCGCGAGCTGCTGCGCGGCCGTCGTCGCGTCCTTCGCGCTCGTCTGCGCGAACGCGTTCGCGAGCCCGGCGAGGCCCATCGCGCGCAGCTGCAGCGTGTCGAGCACCTGCTGGTGCGCGTAGCGGAGCGGGCCGGGCGGCCGGATCAGCTGCGCCTGGTCGTACGCCTGCTGCTCCTGCTGCGACCACTGCTCGAGGCTCGTCTCGAGGTCGGCGAGCTTCAGCCCGGTCGAGGAGAGCTTCGCCGCGAACTCGCGGCCGACCCGCGCCGACGACTGCGCGACCGTCCGCACCTGGCTCATGTAGCCGGCGTACTCGTCGTGCTTCGACTTGCCCTGGCAGGCGCCGACCCAGAAGACGAGCGCGACGACGACGACGATCCCGATCGCGACGAGGCCGACGAGCCGCGCGAGCGCGACCGCGCCCGTCGGCGGCTGCACCGGCCGCCGCGGCCCGTCGCCGCCGCGGCGCGGAGCGCGACGCCGGCGCTGCGGCGCCTCCTGCGTCTCCGGCTCCTCGAAGAAGTCGAACTCGATCGCGTCGTCGTCGTAGTTGCTCATACGCCCTGCCCGGGCCGCCGGGGCCGCGCCAACCTTACTGCGCGAGGCCGCCGACGGCAGGAAAGTCCGACGCGGCCGCCAACCTTCGTTTCGCATGGGGACCGCGCTCGCACCGGCCACCGGCGAGCTGATGCTCGGCCGCTACCGGCCGCTGCGGCCGCTCGGCAGCGGCGGCTCCGGATCCGTCTGGCTCACCCGCGACGAGCAGACCGGGCTCGACGTCGCGCTCAAGATCATCGCCCGCGAGGGCAAGGCCGCCGCGCGCGCCGAGCGCGAGGCCGCGACCGCCGCGAAGCTCCGCCACCCGGCCTGCCTGCGCGCCTACGCGTTCGCCCGCGACTCGCGCCACGTCTACATCGCCTACGAGTACGTCCCCGGCATGACCTTCCGCGAGTCGATGCGCGCCGGCGAGCTGACCGACGCGCGCGCGATCGAGGCGTGCGCCCAGGTCTGCGAGGGGCTCGCGCACGCGCACCGCTCCGGGATCCTCCACCGCGACGTGAAGCCGTCGAACGTGCTCCTCGCCGAGGGCGATCGCGTGTCGGCGCGGCTGCTCGACTTCGGGCTGGCGCGGCTGCCGGGGGCGGAGACGCTGACCGAGCAGGGCGACGTGCCCGGGACGCTCGCCTACATCTCGCCGGAGCGGCTCGCCGGCGACGGCGCGACCGCGGCCGCGGACGTCTGGGCGGTCGGGGTCATGCTCTGGGAGGCGCTCGCCGGCCGGCACCCGTTCTGGCAGGGCTCGATGCTCGAGACCGCCCGCGCGATCGAGAAGGGCGCGCCGCCCCTCGCCGAGCTCCGGCCCGATCTGCCGAAGCGGCTGCTCCAGCTCGTCGACCGCTCGCTCTCGCTCGCCCCGTCCCGGCGCCCGTCCGCCGGCGAGCTCGCCGACGCGCTCCGCGGCGCGGCGACCAGCAGCCGCCGGCGCAAGGCGCCGCGCACGCCGGCGCTGCAGGCGCCGTCGCTTCGCGCCGAGCCGCTGCGCGCGCTCTCCGCCGGGCTCGCCGCCGCCTTCGCGGGCTGGACGGCGACCGCGCTCCCGTTCTACCCGCACGGCTGGGCGCTCGGGCTCGCGCTCGGCGCCGCCGCGGTCACCGTCCTGCGGGAGCGGCTCGGCCTCGCCGTCGCGCTCGCCGTGCCGCTGCTGCCGCTCGGGAACGTCTCGCTCGGGCTCGCGGTGCTCTACGGCGCGGTCGCGCTCGCCTGGCTCGCCGTCTGCTGGCGCGAGCCCCGGGCCGGGCTGCTGGTCGCGCTCGGGCCGCTGCTCGCCCCCGTCTCCGCCGTCGCGCTCGTCCCGCTCGCGACACTCGCCGTCCGCGCGCCCGTCCGCCGCGCCGTCGTCGTCGTGCTCGCGGTCGTCGCCGCGATCCTCGCCGCCGGGATCCGGCACGCCGCGCTCCCCTTCACCGGCGCCGCCGCCCCGCTCGGGCTCGGGATCGCCGCCGCCGGCGACCCGCTCGACGTCGCCGGCTCGCTCGTCCGCGCCGCCTCCGCGCACGCCTCGCTCCTGCTCGAGGGCGGCTCGCTCGCGCTCGTCGCCCTCGCGTTCCCGTATGCGCGGGCCCGCGGCCTCTGGGGTGCGGCGGCGCTCGGCGCGGCGATGCTCTGCCTGACGCTGCTGCCCGTTCCGGCCGCCGCCGCGCCGCCGCTCGTCGTCGCCGCCTGGGTCACCGCGGCCTGCGCCGCGCTCCTGCCGGCGCGCGACGTTGCCTGATCGGTTCACAAAGCGGACCGCAGGGGTACCCTCACGCCGAGTCAGATGGTGCTGAGGGCGATCGAGCAGCGGCTGGAGCGGATCTTCGAGGGCGTGTTCGGGCGCGCCTTCCGGACGAACGTGCAGCCGGTCGAGCTGGCGCGCAAGCTCGCGAAGGAGATGGACGAGCACCGCTCGGTCTCCGTCTCGCGCGTCTACGTGCCGAACGAGTACACGGTCTACCTCTCGACCGGCGACCGCGAGCAGTTCGAGGGCTACGAGAACTCGCTCGTCTCCGAGCTCGAGGAGTACCTCGCCGAGCACGCGCAGCGCGAGAACTACGCGCTCCTGACGCCGCCGCGGGTCCTCTTCGAGACCGACGACGATCTCGGCGTCGGCGAGTTCGGGATCGCGACGCGGATGGCGCAGCCGCGCGGCGGCCGCGGCGACGACGAGCCCGTCGAGGAGGCGCAGGCGGGCATGACGATGATCTACAAGCCGCGCACGCAGCCGACGGAGTCCGTCTCGCTCGAGGAGATGGGCGTCGACCGGACGGTCGCCGTCCTGAGCTGGAACGGCCAGCGGAAGGTGCTCGACAAGCGCCGCGCCGTCCTCGGCCGCTCGCGCGACGCCGACGTCCAGATCGAGGACCCGAACGTGTCGCGCCGGCACGCGGAGATCGTCCAGGAGGGCTCGACCTTCTGGGTCGTCGACCTCGGCTCGACGAACGGCACCGAGGTGGACGGCCGGCGCGTCCAGCGCGCGCAGCTGCAGAGCGGCGCGAGCTTCACGATCGGCGAGACGACGGTCACGTTCACGACGGAGGCGGAGTGAGCCTGCTCGCGTCGACGACCCTGGCCGAGGCGCTGCTCGCGCTCAAGATCGCCTTCCTCGTCCTGCTCTACCTCTTCATCTGGCGGATCGTCCGCACCGCCGCGACCGAGCGGCGCGTGCCGCACCAGGACAGCATGATCCTGTCGCCGGCCCAGGCCGCGAGCGTCGGGCTCGGCTCCGGCGCCGCCCCCGCGTTCACGCGCGCGCTGCTCGTCGTCCAGCGCAGCCCGAGCCTCGAGGCCGGCGACGAGTTCACCGTCGACTCGGCCCCGCTGACGATCGGGCGCGGCGGCCAGAACGACCTCGTCCTCGACGGCGACGAGTTCGCCTCCGCCCGGCACGCGCGGATCGAGGCGCGCCGCGACGGCGTCTGGGTGCAGGACCTCGGCTCGACGAACGGCACCTACGTCAACGGCCAGCGGATCGCCGCCGCGCACCGGCTCGCCCCCGGCGACGTGCTCCGCGTCGGCGAGACCGACCTGAGGCTCGCGGAATGAGCATCGTCCAGTACGCGGTCGCGTCGGACACCGGCAAGAAGCGCCGCCGCAACGAGGACAACTACGTCGTCGCGCCGCCGCTCTTCGCCGTCGCCGACGGGATGGGTGGCGCCCAGGCGGGCGAGGTCGCGTCGAAGCTCGCCGCCTCGACGCTCGAGAGCGAGGACGACCGGCCGCTGCACGGGACCGAGCGGGTCGCGGCCCTGATCGCCGAGGCGAACCGCCGCGTCTTCGACCGCGCCTCCAACGACCCGACCGCCTCCGGGATGGGGACGACGATGACGGTCGCGCTCGTCGAGGGGATGACGGTGGCGATCGGCCACGTCGGCGACTCGCGCGCCTACCTCGTCCGCGCCGGCGCGATGGAGCAGCTCACCGAGGACCACTCGCTCGTCAACGAGCTGCTGAAGAGCGGCAAGCTCTCGCCCGAGGAGGCGCAGACCCATCCGCAGCGCTCCGTGATCACCCGCGCCGTCGGCACCGACCCGGACGTCGACGTGGACGCGTTCACGATCGACGCCGAGGACGGGGACGTCTTCCTGCTCTGCTCCGACGGCCTCACCGACATGGTCGAGGACGTGGACATCCTCGAGCTGCTCGACCGCTGGCGCGACGACCTCGATCGCGCCGTCAAGTCGCTCGTCGCGGCCGCGAACCGGGGCGGCGGCGAGGACAACATCACCGCGGTCGCCTTCCGGGTCGCCGCCGGCGGCGACGACGAGACCGTCCAGATGCCGGCCGCCGAGCCCGACGAGGACACGGTCGAGTCGGTCGAGCCGGAGCCCGCGGTCGACACGATGGTCATCCCGCCCGACCGGATCGAGCAGGAGCTGCTCGAGCCCGGATCGCCCGAGGCCCGCGCCGCCGCCCGCGGCCGGGAGCCGGTCGACACCGCCGCGCGCCTGCGGCTCGCCCTGACGATGGTCGGCCTGCTGGGGGTCGCGGTCGTGCTGCTCGTCTGGGGGCTCTTGCGCTGAGGCTCTCCTACCGCAACCGGGAGCTGGTCGCGCTCGTCGCCGTCGGCGCGCTGACCGCGATGGGCTTCGCGAGCGTCTACATGTCGCTGAAGGCGCAGCTCTCGTCCGGCTCGCTCGGCTATGCGGTCTTCTTCTTCGGCCTCTACCTCGTCGCGCACGTCGTCGCCCGCTTCGCCGTGCCGCAGGCCGACCCGTACCTGCTGCCGATCGCCGGCCTGCTGACCGCGGTCGGTTTGACCGAGATCTACCGGCTCGGGCCGCGCGACGCGTTCCGGCAGGGCTTCTGGATCGTCATCGGCGTCGCCGTCTTCGCCGTCGCGCTCTTCGCGCTGCGCCGCGACTACCGCGCGCTCGAGGCGTACAAGTACCTGTGGGGGATCGGCGCGATCGTCCTGCTCTTCCTGCCGCTCGTGCCCGGCTTCGGCGAGCAGATCAACGGCGCCCGCCTCTGGGTGCACGTCGGCTCGCTCCAGTTCCAGCCGGGCGAGCTCGGGAAGATCGCGCTGATCGTCTTCCTCGCCGCGTACCTGCGCGAGAAGCGGGAGGTGCTGGCGCAGGGGCGGCTGAAGGACTGGGGGCCGCTGCTCGTGATCTGGGGCGGCGCGATGCTCGTCCTCTTCGCGACCGACGACCTCGGCAGCGCGCTCCTCTACTACGGGATCTTCCTCGGGATGCTGTACGTCGCGACGGCGCGGCTCGCGTTCGTCGCCGGCGCGCTCGGCCTCTTCCTCGTCGGCGCCGTCGCCGTCTACCAGGGGACGCCGCACGTCCGCGACCGCGTCCTCAACTGGATCCACCCGTGGACGACGCACAAGATCTACTGCCCGACGAGCGGCGGGCTCGCGTTCCGGCAGGACTGTCAGAGCTACCAGGAGGTGCAGTCGCTCTACTCGATCGCGCACGGCGGCTTCGGCGGCACCGGCCTCGGCAGCGGCACCTTCACGACCGCGACCGGCCACCAGGTGATCCCCGACCTGAACACGGACTTCATCTACTCGGCGCTCGCGCAGGAGCTCGGGCTCGTCGGCGCCGCCGCGCTGCTGCTCGTCTACATGGGCTTCACGCTGCGCGGCTTCCGGATCGCGCTCGCCGCCAGCGACGGCTTCTCGAAGTTGCTCGCCGCCGGGCTCAGCTTCGGCTTCGCGCTGCAGACGTTCGTGATCGTCGGCGGCATCCTGCGGGTGATCCCCCTGACCGGGATCACGCTGCCGTTCGTCTCCTACGGCGGCTCGAGCATCGTCTCGAACTTCCTCGTCGTCGCCGGGCTGATGCTCGTCTCCCACCGCGCGAACCGGGAACCCACGTGAACAAGCAGCTCGTCCGGCTCGCGGTCGCGTCGATGGTGCTGCTCACCGCGCTCGTCGTCGCGACGACGTACTGGCAGTCGTGGGCGGTCGCGGGGCTGACCGACCGCCAGGACAACGCGATCCAGCAGGTGGCGCAGCTCTCGATCGCGCGCGGGGCGATCGTCGGCGCGAACGGGACGACGAAGTTCGCGGTCAACAAGAAGAAGCGCGTCGCCGGCCAGACCTTCTACACGCGCCGCTACCCGCAGGCGGGCCTGCTCGCCCAGGTCGTCGGCTACTCGACGAGCGGCGGCACCCGCACCGGCCTCGAGCAGTCGCTGAACGACTACCTGACCGGCGCGAACACGAACCTCTCGAACGCGTTCCAGTCGACGCTCGACCGGCTCGGCGGCGGCACCGTCCACGGGAACCGCGTCGACCTGACGATCCGGCCGGTCGCGCAGCGGATCGCCCTCCGCGACCTCGCGGGCCGCTGCGGCGCGGTCGTCGCGATGAACCCGCAGACGGGCGCGATCTACGTGATGGCCTCGTCGCCGACCTACGACCAGAACCTGATCTCGCAGCCGAACGGGTACGCGAAGATCCTCAAGATCCGCGGCCAGTGCGGCGACGCGTCCGCGCTCGTCAACAACGCCACCGCCGGCCTCTACACGCCCGGCTCGACGTTCAAGCTCGTGACGACGGCGGCCGCGCTCGACACCGGGACGTACACGCCGAACTCGCGCTTCTACGACCCCGGCTACTGCGTCGAATACGGCAAGAAGGTCTACAACTCGAGCGCGCCCGACTCACCGAGCGCTCACGAGACGTTCGGCAACGTGAACCTCTCGCAGGCGCTCCAGCACTCGATCAACGCCGTCTACTGCAAGATCGGCATGCACCTCGGCGCGAAGACGATCCTCGACTACGCGAAGCGGTTCGGCTTCTACTCGACGCCGCCGCTCGAGACGCCGTCGAGCGAGCGCGGGCCGAGCGGCCTCTACGCCTACGTCAACGGCCGGCAGAGGCTGTACTGGCCGAAGGACTTCAACGCCGTCGACGCCGGGCGGCTCGCGTTCGGGCAGGAGCGGATGGAGGCGACGCCGCTGCAGATGCTGCTCGTGGCGGCGACGATCGCGAACGGCGGCGTCGTGCCGCGTCCGTACCTCGTCCAGCGGATCGTCGGCCCCGACGGCTCGGTCGTCTCCAGCACCCGGCCGCAGACGCTCGGCCGCGCGATCAAGGAGCAGACCGCGCAGGAGGAGACGCAGATGATGGTCTCCGTCGTCCAGGGCGGCACCGGCGGCGCGGCCGCAATCCCGGGCGTCCAGGTCGCCGGCAAGACCGGCACCGCGGAGACGAGCCAGAACCACGTCTACAACGCCTGGTTCGTCGCCTTCGCGCCCGCCGACAACCCGCGCGTCGCGGTCGCGGTCGTCGTCGAGAAGCAGCCGAACGGCTTCGGCGGCTCGATCGCCGCCCCGATCGCGAAGGACGTCATGGAAGCCCTCCTCGGCGGCTGACCCGTACCCTTACGGCACCCAGTGGCAGCGACCGACCCTCTCATCGACACGCTCTTCGACGGGCGCTACAAGATCGTCCGCAAGATCGGCGCGGGCGGCATGGCGAACGTCTATCTCGCCGAGGACCAGGAGCTCGGCCGCCGGGTCGCGATCAAGATCCTGAACGACCGGCACGCGAACGACGACCAGTTCGTCGGCCGCTTCCGCCAGGAGGCGAAGAACGCCGCCGCGCTCTCGCACCCGAACATCGTCTCGATCTACGACCGCGGCGAGGCGGAGGGGACGTACTACATCGCGATGGAGTTCCTCGACGGCCGCTCGCTGAAGGAGCTGATCGTCGGGCGCGGGCCGGCGCCGGTGAACGTCGCGATCGAGTACGCGCGCCAGATCCTCTCGGCGCTGCGCTTCGCGCACCGGCACGGGATCGTCCACCGCGACATCAAGCCGCACAACGTCCTCGTCGACGGCGAGGGCCGCGTCAAGGTGACGGACTTCGGGATCGCCCGCGCCGGCGCGAGCCAGATGACCGAGGCCGGGTCGATCGTCGGCACGGCGCAGTACCTCTCGCCGGAGCAGGCGCGCGGCGCCTCGGTCGACCAGCGCTCGGACCTCTACTCGCTCGGGGTCGTCCTCTACGAGCTGCTGACCGGGCACGCGCCGTTCGAGGGCGACACGCCGGTCGAGATCGCGATGAAGCACCTCTCGCAGGTGCCGGACCCGCCGTCCGCGCTCCGCACCGACCTGCCGCGCGAGCTCGACCTGGTCGTGATGCGCGCGCTCGCCAAGGATCCGGAGGACCGCTACCAGTCGGCCGAGGAGATGGAGGCCGACCTCGAGCGCGTCACGCGCGGCGCGCCGCTCTCCGCCGTGACCGAGGAGGGCGCGACCCAGGTGATGCGGATCCCGCCCGCGGCGGCGGCGACCGCGGCGGCGGCCACCGCGGCGACGACGATCGCGCGGCCGCGCACGCCGGCGCCGCCGAGCGCCGGGCCGGAGTACTACGCCTTCGAGGAGCACGCGCGCCGGCGTCCGATCTGGCCCTGGTTCGCGGCCGCGCTCTTCGTCCTCCTCGCCGCGATCGCGGGCTGGTACGTCTACGACCAGGTGCACAGCTCGTCCAAGCCGAAGGTGCCGGTCGAGCTGTACGTCAACGAGAGCGGCACGCGCGCGCAGCGGCAGATCCGCGAGATCGGGCTCGTCCCGAGCGTCAAGCACGACTCGAGCGACACGACCGCGAAGGGGCTCGTCTTCAAGCAGTCGCCGGACGCGGGTAAGCGGATCCCGAAGGGGAGCACGGTCACGATCTGGGTGTCGACCGGCAAGCCGAAGGTCCAGGTGCCGGACGTCACCGGCAAGACGCAGGACGACGCGACGAAGGCGCTCACCGACGCCGGCTTCAAGCCCGACGTGCGCCACGTGCCCGGCGGCACGGCCGGCGAGGTGACGGCGGAGCCGCAGGCCGGGAAGATGCTCGTCAAGGGCTCGACCGTCCGCATCAACGTCGCCACCGGGCCGAAGCCGGTCACGGTGCCGAAGGTGACCGGCGAGTCGATCTCGCAGGCGACCTCCGACCTGCAGCAGCTCGGCTTCAAGGTCAATCCGACCTTCGGCGACCACGCCGAGCCGGCGAACACGGTCTACGACCAGAACCCGGCGCCGGGCGACCAGGCCCCGAAGGGCTCGACGATCGACCTCAGCGTCTCGAACGGGCCGCCGACGGCGACCGTCCCGGACGTGCGCGGCGAGCAGGCCGACCGGGCGACCTCGGATCTCGAGAACGCAGGCTTCAAGGTGAACCCGCAGCTGCAGGACACGCTCGACCCGACGCAGGCCGGCGTCGTCCTTGACGAGAGCCCGGCCGGCAACACGCAGCAGCCGAAGGGCTCGACGGTGACGATCACCGTCGGCAACTTCACCACCCAGGGCACGACCACGACGACGACGCCGTGACCCGGGTCCGGGTCGCCGTGCTGGCGGGCGGCCGCTCGAGCGAGCACGAGGTCTCGCGCGCCTCGGGCCGCGCGGTCGTCGCCGCGCTCGACCCGGCGCGCTACGAGGTGCTCGAGGTCGCGATCGGCCGCGACGGGCGCTGGGCGCTCGAGTCGGGACCTGACCCTTCGGGACATGTCCTGGTACCTGGCACCGGGACACGTCCCGCGGAGACATTGCCCGTTCCGGCCGAGGGCGGGACGCTCGCGGCGCTCGGCGCGGTCGACGTCGTCCTGCCGATCCTGCACGGGCCGTTCGGCGAGGACGGGACGGTGCAGGGACTGCTCGAGCTCGCGGGCGTGCCGTACGTCGGCGCGGGCGTCGCCGCCTCGGCGCTCGCGATGGACAAGGACCTGTTCAAGAAGGTGATGCGCGACAGCGGCGTCCCGGTCGCGCGCCACCACTCGATCCGGCTCGGCGACGAGGTCGAGAACCCGTTCGGCTACCCGGTGTTCGTCAAGCCAGCGCGGCTCGGCTCGTCGGTCGGCATCTCGAAGGTGCACGACGAGGGCGAGCTCGGGCCCGCGGTCGAGCTCGCGTTCCGGCACGACGAGAAGGTGCTCGTCGAGGAGTTCGTCGCCGGGATGGAGGTCGAGGTCGCCGTCATGGGGAACCGCGTGCCGCCGCCGGTCGCGTCGCTCCCCGGCCGCATCGACACGCTCGAGCACGAGTGGTACGACTACGCGTCCAAGTACGACGAGGGCGGGATGGCGCTCGTCGTCCCGCCGGAGCTGCCGCAGGAGACGATCGAGCTGCTGCAGCGTCGCGCCGTCGAGTCGTTCGTCGCCTGCGAGTGCGAGGGGCTCGCCCGCGTCGACTTCTTCGTGCGCGACGGCGACGGCGAGGTCGTGCTCAACGAGCTGAACACGATGCCCGGGTTCACCGAGACGAGCGTCTGGGCGAAGCTCTTCGAGGCGTCCGGCGTCTCCTACGCGGACGCGCTCGACCGGCTGATCGCGCTCGCGCTCGAGCGTCACGAGCGCCGCTCGCGGCTCGAGTACTAGCCTCTAGCCCTTCGCCGAGACCTCGGAGATCTCGGCCTTGCCGCCCGGCGGCAGCCGCGTGATCCAGACGACCCAGTAGCGGCCGCTCCGGCCCTGCAGGTCGAAGGTGGTCGTCCCGGAGACGGTCTGGGTGGAGGAGTCCGTGGTGAACGGGCCGGACTGCGAGTCGCCGGTCGCGATCCGCGCCGTGAAGCCCGGCGTCGGCGTCGACACGGTCACCTGCGTCAGCTTCGCGCTGCCGCCCGCGTCGAGGACGAGGCCGAGACCGTCCTTGAGCCCGCCGAAGTCCTGGCTGCGGTAGGTCTCCGTGTACCAGCTGGTGGAGGAGTCGCCGTCGGACGCGAGCGGGGCCGTGTCGCCGTGCTCGCCGCCGGAGCCCTGCGGGTCGTAGTCGCCGACGCCGTTCAGCGTCACGCTCGTCCCCGCCGCGGCGCCGCCGCCCCCGCCGCCGCCGTTCCGCCCGTGCTCCGCGCCCGAGCCGCCGAAGGCGAAGATCGCGGCCGCCGCAGCCGCCGCCGCGACGAGCACGGCGAGCGCGAGCCAGAGCGCGCCGGACGCGCGCCGCGTCGGCCGCCGCCGACCCCGTGGCCGCGCCGGGGGCAGCTCGACCGCCGGCATCGAGACGAGCGTCTGCTCCGGATCGCCGCTCTCTAGCTCCGCGAGGCAGCCGCGCAGCTCCTGCGCGAACTCGGCCATCGACGCGAAGCGGCGCTCCGGCGCCTTCGCGAGCGCGCGCGCGACCGCCGCCGCGAGCCGCGGCGAGACGTCGGGCCGCAGCTCGCGCAGGTCGGGCGGCTGCTCGTTGATGTGCCGCAGCGCGACGGCGACGAAGTTGTCGCCCGCGAACGGCACCTCGCCGGCCAGCAGCTCCCAGAGGACGACGCCGAGCGAGTAGACGTCCGAGGCGGGCGTCACCCGCTGGCCGCGCGCCTGCTCCGGCGAGAGGTAGTTGCTCGTCCCCATCACGGTGCCGGTCTGCGTCACGCCGCCCTCGACCTCGAACGAGCGCGCGATCCCGAAGTCGGTCACCTTGACGTCGCCCTCGCCGTCGACGAGCACGTTCTGCGGCTTCACGTCGCGGTGGACGAGCCCGTTCGCGTGCGCGAAGGCGAGCGCGTCGGCGGTCGCGACGGTCAGCTCGAGCGCGCGCCGCAGCGGCAGCCGGCCGGAGCGCTCCACGAGCTGCTTCAGGTTCTCGCCGTCGACGAACTCGAAGACGATGAACTGGCGGCCCTCGTCCTCGCCTCGGTCGATCACCGTGACGACGTTCGGATGGGAGAGCTGCGCGACCGAGCGCGCCTCGCGCCGGAAGCGCTCGACGTACTCGTCGTCGCCGGTGAAGTGCTCGTGCAGGACCTTCAGCGCCACCTCGCGGTCGAGGAGCGTGTCGTGCGCGCGGTACACGGTGGACATGCCGCCGCTGCCGCAGAGCTCCTCGAGCTCGTAGCGGTCTGCGATCACGTCGCCCTGCTCGGTTCCGCTGCGCGTTCTCAGCGCACGGCTGGGGGAGGTGGGTCCCGCCACACTCCTACAACGCACGAGGCCCCGCGTCGGCTACGCGAGGACGGCTTCGAGCGCCTCCTCCCAGGCGCCGAGCGCCTCCTCGAGCTCGGCGTCGGTGATCACGAGCGGGCAGAGGACGCGGTTGCAGTTCGAGTACGTCCCCGCCTTCAGCAGCATCAGCCCGCGCGCGGCCGCCTCCTCGGCGACCCGGGTCGCGAGCTGCGGCGCCGGCTTCTTCGTCTCGCGGTCCTCGACGTACTCGATCGCGAGCATCGCCCCGAGGCCGCGGACGTCGCCGATCGCGGCGAAGCGCTCCTGCCAGCCGAGCATCCGGGCGCGGATCGTCTCGCCGATCTGCTGCGCGCGCTCGACGAGCCCCTCCTCCTCGAACACGTCCAGCACCGCGAGCGCGGCGGCCTGGGCGACCGGGTTGCCGACGTAGGTGCCGCCGACCGCGGAGTCGCCGGGCGCGTCCATGATCTCCGCCTTGCCGAGCACGCCCGAGAGCGGCAGGCCGGCGGCGATCGACTTCGCCACGGTCATCAGGTCGGGCTCGACGCCGAAGTGCTCGATCGCGAACATCGTCCCGGTGCGGCCGAAGCCGGTCTGCACCTCGTCGACGACGAAGACGATGCCGTGCCGGTCGCAGAGCTCGCGGACGCCGCGGACGAACTCGGGCGGCGCCGGGATGAACCCGCCCTCGCCCTGCTGCGGCTCGAGCACGATCGCGGCGACCGACTCGACCGCGACCGTGGTCGCGAACATCCGCTCGAGCGCGGCGAGCGCGTCGGCGGCCGAGATGCCGCGGTACTCGTTCGGGAACGGCGCGCGGTAGACCTCGGGCGCGAACGGCCCCAGCCCCGCCTTGTACGGGTGCGTCTTCGAGGTCAGCGTCAGCGAGAGCAGCGTCCGCCCGTGGAACGCGCCCTCGAAGCCGATCACGGCCTGGCGGCCGGTGTAGGCGCGCGCGAACTTGACCGCGTTCTCGACGGCCTCGGTGCCGGCGTTGAAGAACGCCGCCTTCGCCGGGCCGGAGAACGGTGCGACCGCGAGCAGCCGCTCCGCCAGCGTGACGTAGACCTCGTAGGGGACGATCGTGAAGTCGGTGTGGAGGAACTTCGCCGCCTGCTCGGCGACCGCCTCGACCACCTTCGGGTGCGCGTGGCCGACGGCGAGGCAGCCGACGCCGCCGGCGAAGTCGACGAACGTGTTGCCGTCGACGTCGGTGAGGGTCGCGCCGCGTCCTTCGGCTGCGACGACGGGGAGGTAGAGCGAGAGCGGGTCGGCGACCACGCGCTCCTTCCGCTCCACGATCGACCGGGAGCGCGGCCCCGGGATCTCCGTCCGAATCTGGATCGCGCGTGTCGTGGCCATACGGCCACACTAGCGCCGCCGCCGGGCGTGGGCGTCAGTACAAAAGCCGGGGCTAGAGGCCCGGCCGGGCGAGGTCCGGCAGGTCGGGCGGCGGCCCCGGCGCGAGCGCTCCGGCCGTGTAGAGGCCGGCCGCGTTCCAGAGCATGAAGCCGCTCGCCTGGTAGCGCCGCGCGGCCGCGACCTGGGCGGCGACGTCGGCCGCGGTGTACGGCCGCCCGTAGAGCGAGAAGTCCTGCAGCCACGGGACGAGGCGTGCGTTCGAGCCCGCGAGCTTCGAGCGGAAGTCGCGGAGCGAGAAGGCGACCGTCTTGCCGGGCGCCGCGTTCGGGTCGGGCAGGTCGAACTCGCCCGCCGTGTAGTGCGACGGGTAGGTCATCGGGTAGATCGCGTCCACGACCTGGCCGATCTGGCCCGGGTACTGGCCGATGCCGAGGTCGCGCGTCGCCGAGAGCCCGAACACGTCGGCGGAGACGCGCACGCCGAGCGGGTGCAGCCGCGACGCGGCGTAGCGCAGGAAGGCGGCGATCGTCTCCCGCATCGGCTGCGGGTGCGCGCCCGGGTAGCGGATCAGCGAGAGGTCGCCGTCGCTCGGGAAGCGGACGTAGTCGAACTGGATCTCGTCGAAGCCGGCCTTCGCGGCCGCCACCGCGACGCCGACGTCGTAGGCCCACGCCTTGCGCGAGTACGGGTTGAGCCAGGCGAGCCCGCCCGCGGTGTGCCAGAGCGAGCCGTCGGCCATGTGGATCGCCAGCTCCGGGTGCGCGGCCGCCGTGGTCGGGTCCTCGAAGGTGACGACGCGCCCGATCAGGTAGAGCCCGGCCGCGTGCGCCTGGCGGACGACCTTCGCCGGGTCGTAGTACGGCGCCGCCGCGCCGTCGGCGCGCGCGATCTCGGGCACGCCGCCGGTGAAGCCGACGTGGCCGTTCTCGTCCTTGACGTCGAGCTCGAGCGTGTTCAGCCCCTGCTTGCGGAGCGCGACGTAGTCGGCGAGCTTCCCGGGGAGCGAGGCGAGGTTCATCGTCACGTGGACGCCGCGCATCTCGACCGGCAGCCGCGCGTGGTACGGGCTCGCCGGCAGCGCGACCGCCGCAGGCGAGAGCGAGACGCTGCCGACGCCGACGTTGCCGAGGACGCGCCCGATCCCGATGCCGAGCGCGATCAGCGCCGCGACGATCCCGAGGGCCGCGAGTCGGCGGCGCAGCACCTGCTGGCGCCGGAGCCGGCGGCGCAGCTCGCGGAGCTCGTCCTGGCGCGCGTCGAGCTCGATGGACGTCACGGTGGCCATCGGGCCTGCCATGGTAGTTGCTGGAGGCACGATCCGGAGCCCCGCGCCCCGTAGAATCGCCGCAAATGGTGCTCTCCGACGCGACGATCGCGCGCCTCCTCGCCGAGGGGCGGATCGAGATCGACCCCTACGACGAGGCGCTGCTGCAGCCGTCGAGCGTCGACGTCCGCGTCGACCGCTTCTTCCGCGTCTTCCACAACAACCGCTACCCGTACATCGACGTCAAGGTGGAGCAGGCGGAGCTGACCGAGCTGGTCGAGGTCGACGACGAGCACCCGTTCGTCCTCCACCCCGGCGAGTTCGTGCTCGGCTCGACGCTCGAGCGGGTGCGGCTCCCGGACGACCTCGTCGCCCGCCTGGAGGGGAAGAGCTCGCTCGGGAGGCTCGGCCTGCTGATCCACTCGACCGCCGGCTTCATCGACCCGGGCTGGGACGGCCACGTCACGCTCGAGCTCTCGAACGTCGCCAACCTGCCGATCACGATCTACCCCGGCATGAAGATCGGGCAGATCTCCTTCATGCAGATGACCGAGCCCGCCGCGACGCCGTACGGCGCCTCCTCGCTCGGCTCGAAGTACAAGGGCCAGCGCGGCCCGACCGCGAGCCGCTACTGGAAGAACTTCGAATGACCGTGCTCGTCACCGGCGCGACCGGGTTCATCGGGCCGCACGTCGCGCACGCGCTGCGGGCGCGCGACCTGCCGGTGCGGGCGCTCGTGCGCGACCCGTCGCGCGCGACGCGGCTCGTCGCGTGGGGCGTCGAGCCGGTCCGAGGCGACGTGACCGACCCCGCCTCGCTCGCGGCCGCCTGCGAGGGCGTCGACACGGTCGTCCATCTCGTCGCGATCATCCGCGGCTCACGGGCGGACTTCGAGCGGGTCATGGCGCAGGGGACGCGCAACGTCGTCGCCGCCGCGCAGGCCGCGGGCGTCCGTCGCTTCGTGCTCGCGAGCGCGCTCGGCCTCGACGAGCGGACGAAGGACGCGGTGCCGTACTACGCGGCGAAGTGGGAGATGGAGCGCGCCGTGAAGGAGTCCGGCCTCGAGCACGTGGTCTTCCGGCCGAGCTTCGTCTTCGGACGTGACGGCGGCGTGCTGCCGACCTTCGTGCGCCTCGCCCGCTTCGCCCCGGTGACGCCGATCGTCGGGCCCGGGACGCAGAGGCTGCAGCCGATCTGGGTCGAGGACCTCGCCGAGTACTACGCGCGCGCGGTGGCCGAGCCCGCCGCGGCGAACCGCACCTTCGAGCTCGGCGGCCCGGACGCGGTCACCTGGGACGAGTTCTGGTCGCGGCTGAAGCGCGTCCTCGGCGCGCGCCGTCCGTCCGTCCACGTCCCGTTCGGCGCGATGCGGCTGCAGGCGGCCCTGACCGAGCGGCTGCCGGGCGCGCCGGTGACGCGCGACCAGCTGACGATGCTCGCGCTCGGCGACAACGTCGTCACGGACACGGCCGCCGTCGAGACGTTCCGGATCCCGCTCGTCGCGCTCGACGAGCAGCTCCGCCGGGCCGTATGAACCGCGGCGTCGTCTACGCCGAGCCGGGCGCCAAGCCGGCGGTCGAGGAGGTGACCGTCGACCCGCCCGGGCCGCACGAGGTGTTGGTGCGCATCGAGGCCTGCGGGCTCTGCCACTCCGACCTGCACGTCGTCGAGACCGAGGGCTGGGGGCTGCGCTTCCCGATCCTGCTCGGGCACGAGGGCGCGGGCGTCGTCGAGGAGGTCGGCGAGGGCGTGACCACGGTCGCGCCGGGCGACCGCGTCGTCGTCGCGTGGCGCGCCCCGTGCGGCGAGTGCCCGCAGTGCCGGCGCGGCGACCCGCGCCGCTGCTCCTCCTGGCCGCGCGCGAAGCGGCGGGTGCACCGCGCCGCGGACGGCGCCCTCCTCAGCCCGGTGCTGCGCGCCGGCTGCTTCGCCGACCGCACCGTCGTCCACGAGGCGTGCGCGGTGCGGATGCCCGAGGAGCTGCCGGTCGAGCAGGCGTGCCTGATCGGCTGCGGGTTCTCGACCGGCGCCGGCGCGGCGCTCTGGACGACGCCGGTGCGCGAGGGCGCCTCGGTCGCGGTGATCGGCTGCGGCGGGGTCGGCCTCGCCGTCGTCCAGGGAGCGAAGCTCGCGGGCGCGGAGCGGATCGTCGCCGTCGACGTCGCCGCAGAGAAGCTCGGCGCCGCCCGCGCGCTCGGCGCCACCGACGTCGTCGACGCCTCCGCCGGCGACCCGGTCGAGCAGGTGCGCGAGCTGACGGGCGGGCTCGGCGTCGAGTACGCGTTCTCGGCGATCGGCGCCGCGGCCGGGCTCGACCAGGCGGTGCGGATGTGCGCGTTCGCGGGCACCGCGACCCTCGTCGGCGTCCCCGGCCCGGGACTGCGGCTCGGCGTCGACCTGCACGACGAGCTCTTCCAGCCGAAGGTCTCGCTCGCCGTCAGCCACGGCGGCGACACGCTGCCGCAGGAGGACTTCCCGTTCCTCGCGCAGGCCGCGCTCGAGGGCCGCCTCGACCTCGGCCGCTTCGTCACGAGCACGATCGGGCTCGACGAGGTGCCCGACCGGCTCGAGCGGATCGGCCGCGACGGCGAGATCCGCGCCGTCGCGCTGCTCGCCTGATCCTCGCGTCTACGCTTTCGCGGTGGGGGTGACCGGGAGGATCGCGCGCGCCTGTGCGCGTCGCCCACGGCGGACGCTCGCCGCCTGGGGCGTGGCCGTGCTGCTCGCGCTCGCGGGCGCGGCCGTCGGGCTCTCCGGCCTGACCACCGACTCCCACGTCACCGGGTCGCCCGAGTCGACCCGCGCCGAGCGCCTGCTCGCCGGCGCGTTCCCGTTCGACCCGAAGAAGGCCGTGAGCGACGTCGTCGTCGTGCGCTCGGAGCGCTACACGGTCGACGCGCCCCGGTTCCGGGCGTTCGTGCGCGAGCTGGTCGGCGAAGGCGTGGCGACGAACGACGTCGCCAACGCGCGCGTCTACCTGAGCGACCCGGATCCGTCGCTCGTCTCGGCCGACCGGCACGCGACCCAGATCCTGCTGCTCGTGCCGGGGAACGACGCGGTGAAGCCGCTCGTCGCGATCGCGCGCACGGCGGACGCGAGCCCGAGCTTCGACGTCGCGATGACCGGCGACCACGTCGCGAACAACGACTTCGGCTCGCTCTCGCAGCACGACCTCGCGAACGGCGAGCTCCGCTACGGGCTGCCGGCGGCGCTGATCGTGCTCGTCCTCGTGTTCGGCGCGGTCGTCGCCGGGCTCGTGCCGCTGCTGATGGCGATCCTCTCGATCGTCGTCGCGCTCGGGCTCGTCGCCGCGCTCGCGCAGGCGTTCCAGCTCTCGACCTTCATCGTCAACATGCTCACGGGGATGGGCCTCGCGCTCGGGGTCGACTACTCGCTCTTCGTCGTCTCCCGCTACCGCGAGGAGCGGCTGCTCGGGCGGCCGAAGGAGGAGGCGATCGTCCGGGCGGGCGCGACCGCGAGCCGCGCCGTCCTGTTCAGCGGCTCGACCTTCGTCGTCGCCCTGCTCGGGATGCTGATCGTGCCGACGACGATCATGCGCAGCCTCGCCGCCGGCGCGATCCTCGTCGGGATCGTCTCCGTCGCGGCCGCGCTCACGCTGCTGCCGGCCCTGCTCGCGCTCGTCGGCGACCGGGTCGACTCGCTGCGGATCCCGCTGGTCGGCTCGCGCCGGCTCGAGGACCGGAACCCCGAGGGGCGCTTCTGGGGCGCGGTCGTCCGGCTCGTCCTGCGGCGGCCGGCGGCGAGCTTCGCGGGCGCGGCCGCGCTCCTCGTCGCGCTCGGGCTGCCGTTCTTCGGCCTGCACATCGGCCAGAACGGCGTCAGCACGCTCCCCGACAGGCTCGAGTCGAAGCAGGGCTACCTCGCGCTGCAGCGGAGCTTCCCGGGCCAGCAGGTCGACCCGGTCGAGGTGGCCGTGCCGGACGCCGGCCGACCCGCCGTGGCCGCCGGCGTCCGTCGGCTCGTCTCGGCGGTCGCCGCCGACCCGTCGTTCGGGCCTCCGACGGTCGCTCGCAGCGGCGGCGTCGCGCGTGTCGCCTTCCCCGTGCGCGGCGACGCCGTCGGCTCGGCGGCGAGCGCGGCCGTGCGGCGGCTGCGCAGCGCGGTCGTCCCCGCTGCGTTCGCCGGCGCGGGCGTCCGGCCGCTCGTCGGCGGCAAGACGGCGGAGCAGGTCGACTACTACGACGCGGTCTCGCGGCCGGCGCCGCTCGTCGTCGGCTTCGTGCTCCTGCTCAGCTTCGTGCTCCTGACCGTCGGCTTCGGCTCGGTCGTCGTCGCCCTGACCGCGATCCTGCTGAACGTGCTCTCGGTCGGCGCGGCGCTCGGCCTGCTCGTGCTCGTCTTCCAGCACGGCTGGGGCGCCGGTCTGCTCGGCTTCCAGCACGTCGCCGTGATCGACGCGTGGGTGCCGCTCTTCCTCTTCTCGGTCCTGTTCGGGCTCTCGATGGACTACCAGGTGTTCCTGCTCAGCCGGATCCGGGAGCGCTACGACCTCGGCGAGACGACCCGCGACGCGGTCACCGGCGGCGTCGCGACGACCGCGCGGATCATCACCGGCGCGGCGCTGATCATCGTGGCCGTCTTCTCCGGCTTCGCCGCGGGCGACCTCGTCATGTTCCAGCAGATGGGCTTCGGGATCGCCGTCTCGCTGCTGATCGACGCGACGATCGTGCGCTCGATCCTGCTGCCGAGCCTGATGACGCTCCTCGGCGACGCGAACTGGTACCTGCCGCGCCGGCTCGCGTGGCTGCCGCGCATGCGCGTCGAGGGCGGCCCCGACGCGCCGCCCGCGCGCGAGCCCGCCTAACCCTTGCCGAAGCCGGCGCGGCGGGCGACGTCCTCGTCGTCCACCATGTGCCCGTCGCGCTCGACGTAGCCGCCCTTGCCGCCGACGGCGATCAGGACGGCGTCCTCGTCGAACGGGTTCGAGATCTTCCGGGGCGTCGTCGACTCGACGTGGAAGAGGCCGCCCTCGCCGAGCTCGCGCGTCTCGCCCTCGACCTCGACGACGACGCGGCCGCGGTGGACGAAGTAGAGCTCGTCCTGCGTGTCGTGGTAGTGGAGGAAGCCGTCGTGGCCGGGCGGGTAGACGATGCCGTTGATCCCGAACGCCGTCACGCCGAGCGCGGGGCGGATCTTGCGGAAGCCGGGGCCGTCGCCCAGCTCGTCGAGCGACGAGAACGCGTAGCTCATTGCCCTTCCTCCGTTTCGCAGGCCGGGGACGTGGTCTGGAGCGGCAGGCGGCCGAGCAGCTCGCGCAGGCTCTCGCGCTCGGCGCGGCTGAAGTTCGAGCCGAACAGCTCCTCGATGTCGGCGTGGTGCGTCTCCTGCGCGGCCTCGAAGCGCGCGACGCCGGTCTTCGTCAGCGCCGCGTAGGTCACGCGCGCGTCCGAGTCGCAGCGCTCCTTGCAGACGAGCCCGCAGCGCTCGAGCCCGTCGAGGAGCCGCGTCACGCCGGAGGCGGTGAGGAGGACGGTGCGGGCGATGTCGACGCGGCGCATCCGCCGGCCCGGGGCGTAGTAGAGCTGCACGAGCACGTCGTAGTCGCTCAGCGTCAGCCCGTGCTGCGCCTCCAGCCGCGCCGAGAGCTCGCGCGTGATCGCCGCGTGCGCGCGCAGGAAGCGGATCCAGGCCTCGAGACCGGGCTCCGTGGACAGTTGTGCGCTCAATACTTGACTACTCATGTTTCTCTCGCTAGGATGCTTGACATCGCAAGTATATCGACTCTTTCCGAGGAGGCAAGTATCGCAATGGCAGCAGTCGAGACAATCGCTCCGGCGGGCACCTGGAACGCCGACCCCGTCCACTCGCACGTCTCGTTCGAGGTCGTCTACGCGGGCTCGAGCGTCTTCCGCGGCAGCTTCCGCGACTTCACCGCGCGGCTCGAGGGCTCGACCCTCGCCGGCAGCGCGAAGGTCGCGAGCGTCGACGTGAAGGACGAGCAGCTGAACGCCCACCTGCAGACGCCGGACTTCTTCGACGCCGAGCGCCACCCGGAGCTGTCGTTCCGCTCCCAGGAGCTGCGGCGCGGCGAGGACGGCTCGGTCGAGGCGACCGGCGAGCTGACGATCAAGGGCGTCACCCGCCCGGTGACGCTGACCGGCCGCAGCTCCGACCCGGCGACCGACCCGTTCGGCCGCGAGCGGATCGGCCTCTCGCTCGAGACCACGGTCGACCGCACCGACTTCGGCGTCAGCTGGAACGCGCCGAACCAGAGCGGCGGCAACTACCTCGGCGACGACGTGACGCTCCACGCCGAGCTGACCTTCGTGAGGGAGGCGTAACGGCGATGCGGATCCTCGCCGTCTCCGGCAGCCTGCGCGGCGACTCGTACAACACGAGCCTGCTGCGGGCCGCGGCCGAGGTGGCGCCCGAGGGCGTCGAGCTCGAGCTCTGGGAGGGACTCGGCGAGCTGCCGGTCTACGACCAGGATCTCGAGGACGGCGAGACCCCGGCGTCGGTCCGCCGGCTGCGCGAGGCGTGGTCGGCGGCCGACGCGATCCTGTTCGCGACGCCGGAGTACAACGGCTCGATCCCGGGCGGCCTGAAGAACGCGATCGACTGGGCGTCGCGGCCGAAGCTCCGGGCGGCGCTGACCAACAAGACGGTCGCGGTCGTCGGGGCGAGCACCGGCCAGTTCGGCGCCCTCTGGGCGCAGCAGGACCTGAAGAAGGTCCTCGGCGTCGCCGGCGCGCGCGTCGTCGGCACGGAGATCCTGGTCGGCCGCGCGCACGAGCGCTTCGACGCGGGCGGGCGGCTGCTCGACGCGGAGCTCCGCGAGCAGCTGCGGCTCCACCTCGAGACGCTCGCCGAGGCGGCGGCGCCGCTCGAGCGGGCGGCCTGAGAACGACTGAGGGCCGCCCGAAGGCGGCCCTCACGTCTCGGCTACCAGCCCGTTCTCGGTAGAGACGCTTTCCTGCTCCGACTTGTGAGTCGGGCGGCGCGGAACGCGTCGTCCCCCACGCTGGCTAGGCGGTTCCCCGTAGGTCCCGGGGACAGCGCCTCTACCGGCTGGTACCTCCACTGCCCGTACTTGATGAAATCACTGCCGGACCACCTCCTTTCCGCGGTAGCTCCACGATAGCGAAGAGGTCCGCTAGCGCAAGACGACCGACAGCTCGAGGCCGCGGTCGAGCGGAACGGTGACGCTCTCGAGCGTCGGGTCGGCCTGGCGGGCGGCCGAGTAGAAGGCGAGCGGGTCCGGGTGCGAGAGGACGTTGTCGGCGACGACGAGCGCCCCTGGCTCGACCTTCCCGCGCGCGATCTGGAAGAGCCGCTCGTAGTCCTCCTTCTCGGCGTCGATGAAGACGACGTCGAACACGTCGTCCACGGCCGGGAGCGTCTCGAGCGCGTCGCCCTCCAGCAGCTCGGCCCAGTCGGAGAGTCCGGCCTCCTCGACGTTCGCGCGCCAGGCGTCGATCTTCGCCGGATCCTGCTCGAGCGAGAGGACGCGGCCGCCGAGGTGGCGGACGCCGGCGGCGAGCCAGATCGTCGAGTAGCCGCGCGAGCCGCCGAGCTCGAGCACCTCGCAGTCGGTCTGCGGCGCGACGAGCGAGAAGAGGAACCGGCCCGTCGTCGGCGCGACGGCCCGGGCGCGCACCGCCTGCGGCAGCCCCTGCGCGCGCTCCTCGGCGTCCTCCGCCTCGAGGCGCGCGAGCACCGCGCGGATGCGGTCGTCGAGCACCCCGTGAGCCTAACCGGGGTCAGGCGGCGGGCGCGGGCGCGAGGGTGAACCAGACGGTCGCTCCCTCGTCCACGGCGCCGTCGGCCCAGACGCGGCCGCCGTGGCGCGCGGCGATCCGCGAGACGGTGGCGAGGCCGATGCCGCTGCCCGGGTAGCCGGCGTGGAGGCGGACGAACGGGCGGAACAGCTCCGGGGCGCGCCGAGGGTCGAAGCCGACGCCGTTGTCGCGGACGAAGAAGACGGTCTCGCCGCCGTCCTCGACGGCGCCGAGCTCGATGCGGGCGACGGGCTCCGCGGCCGTGTACTTCCACGCGTTCTCGAGCAGGTTCTGCAGCAGGTCGCGGACGAGGGACGGGTCCCCGTCGGCGAGGAGCGACGTCGGCACGGTCGCCTCGACGCGTCGCGCGGGATCGCGCCGCTCCAGGTCGACGAGCAGGGAACGCGCGACCGCGGCCAGGTCGACGGGCTCCGTCTCGAGCGGCCGGTCGAGGACGCGGGAGAGCTGGAGCAGGCCGTCGAGCAGCTCGTCCATGCGGGCGGCCGCGGCGACGATGCGCTCGACGTGCGGGTGCAGGCGTCCGTCGACCGCTGCGCCGGCGTCCTCCTCGAGCGCGGCGGCGAAGCCGGAGATCGCTCGCAGCGGCGCGCGCAGGTCGTGCGAGGCGGTGTAGGCGAACGTGCGCAGCTCCTCGTTCGCGCTCGCGAGCTCGGCGCCCCGCAAGGTCAGCTCCGCGTTCAGGCGCTCGACCTCGGCGATCGCGCGCTTGCGGTCGCTCGACTCGATCTGCTGCCAGCGGCCCTCGTTCTTCACGAGCGCGTACTGGTGCGTCCGGACGACGTCGAGCACCTGTCGGCCGTCGCAGCGCGGCAGCGAGTACGTGCAGAGCACGATCAGCGGGCGCCCCTCGATCGCCGCCTCGATCTGGCACTCGTAGCCCGAGAACTCGTTCCACAGCTCCGGCGGCAGCCAGAACGTGTCGCCGGAGACGCGGAGCCCGGAGAAGCCGGCGGCGAGCGCGTCCTCGAGCCGCCGCACCCAGCCCGCGAGGACGTTCCCGGCGTTGAAGACGCCGTCCGGGACGTAGACCTCCGTGTAGGGGACGATCGACATGGCGCCGGAGGCGAGGTGCTCGTCGAGGTCGGGGACGCGCGGGCTCAGCGCCGCGGCGGCCGCCTCCGGGTCGAGCGGCGGGGCGGTGACCCACGCCGACGCCTCGCCGGCCGCGAGGCCGGCCGCGAAGTACGGGACGAGCACGTCGAGCAGGTCGTCGGTCGTCTCGTAGAACTGGACGAAGTGCGAGCTCCACGGCACCGGGCCGAGCACGCCGATGCCGCTCTCGCGCAGATCTCCGCGCGCGTGCGCAAGCGCCGCCATCTCGCGCGCAGCCTCGCGCCGCGGCGCCGTCCTCCCATCCGGGCGGGCGCGGACGGCGGTGTCCCCGGAACGGCGTAGGGGCATATGGTCCCGCCGTGCGCGCCGAGCTGACGATCGAGATCGAGCGGACGCCCGAGGAGGTGTTCGCGTACCTGACGGACGTCTCGAACCTGACCGCGTGGCAGTCGGGCGTGCACGCCGCCGAGATCGTCGGCGGCGGCGAGCCGCAGGCGGGCGCGCGGATCGCGGAGTCGCGGCATCTGCTCGGCCGCGAGCTGCACACGACGCTCGAGATCGCGGAGTACGCGCCGCCGCGGCTGTTCGTCCTGCGGGCGCTCGACAGCCCGGTGCCGTTCACGGTGCGGCACGAGCTCGAACCCGCCGGCGCGGGGACGCGGCTGACGGTCGTCGGCGAGGGGGAGGCGGGGCTCCTGCCCGGCTTCGCCGCGGGCCTGATGGCGCGCCGCGCCGAGAAGCAGTTCCGCAAGGACTTCGAGCGGCTGAAGGGCCTGCTCGAGACGTAGCTCCTCGCCGCCCGGTGTCAGACACCGGGACATGTCCGAAGAGGCGGGAGACCGGATTCCGACGGCTCGAGGATGCAGCGAGCCCGGGGCGGCCGGCCGTGCGGGGCGCCGTCACGAAGTCGTGACGCTTTCGTTCGTGTGTCTGACACCGGGACATGTCCCGGATGGACAGGACGCTACGCGGGCAGGCGGGTTCGTTCCGCCTCGACCGCCTCGCGCACCCAGCAGTCGGCGCGGTGGTCGTTCACCACGCCGCACGCCTGCAGCGACGAGTAGACCGTGGTCGGGCCGACGAAGCGGAAGCCGGCCTTCTTCAGGCGCTTCGACAGCTCTCGCGAGCCCTCCGTCTCCGCGACCCACTCGCTCGAGGCGGGGCCGTCCACCCGGTACTCCCAGACGAGCTGCGGCAGCGGCGTCCCGGCCTCGCGCAGCGCGAGCGTCGCGCGCGCGTTCGCGATCGCCGCCTCGATCTTGCCGCGGTGCCGGACGATGCCCGCGTCCGCGAGCAGGCGCGCGACCTCGCGCTCGCCGAAGCGGGCGACGCGTTCCGGGTCGAAGCCAGCGAACGCGCGCCGGAAGCCCTCGCGCTTGCGCAGGATCGTCAGCCACGAGAGCCCCGACTGGAAGCCCTCGAGGCAGAAGCGCTCGTAGAGCCCGGTCTCGTCCGTCACCGGACGGCCCCACTCCTCGTCGTGGTAGGCCGCATAGAGCGGGTCGCTCGCCGGCCAGCAGCGGACGAGCTCGTCAGTCACCGATCTCGACGCGGACGACGCCGTCCACGATCCGCACCGGGTACGTCGCCACCGGCTCGGTCGCCGGCAGCGTCATCGGCCGCCCGGTCGCGAGGTCGAAGCCGGAGCCGTGGCGCGGGCAGATCACCCGGCACAGCTCCTCGTCCCAGTCGCCCTCGCAGAGCGGGCCGTCGTCGTGGGAGCAGCGGTCCTCGATCGCGTACAGCTCGCCGCCGCAGTTGTAGACGCCGACGTACTCGCCGGGCCCGATCGTGACGAGCTTCACCGAGCCGGGCGGGAACGCGTCCTCGGGGGCGACCTCGATCTCCGGCACTACGAGAGCTCGAGGTCGTCGAAGCCGGCGAGGCCCTCGGGGAGCGGCGTCCCCTTCGCCTTGTGCAGCGCGACCTTGAGCGTCGTCAGGCCGAGCATCGCGCACTTGAGGCGCACCGGGGTGAGCGGCACGCCGATCTCGGCGAGCAGCTCCTCCTTGTCCATCGTCGCCACCTCCGTCGCGGCGCGGCCCTTCGTCATCTCCATCAGCATCGAGGTCGCCGCCTGCGAGATCGCGCAGCCGCGGCCGGAGAACCTGACGTCGTCGATCGTCTCGCCGTCCTCGCCGAAGGCGACCGTGATCGAGACCTCGTCCCCGCAGAGCGGGTTCTGGCCGTCCGCCTCCGCGTCGGCGTGCTCGATCGTGCCGTGGCCGCGCGGGTTCTTGTAGTGGTCGAGGATGAGCTCGCGATAGAGGTCGTCGAACGCCGGGTCGCTCACGCGAACACCTTTCGCACGGTGTGGAGTCCCTCGACGAGCTGGTCGATCTCCTCGGGGATCGTGTACAGGTAGAAGCTCGCCCGGTTCGTCGCCGCGACGCCGAGCTTGTGCATCAGCGGCTGGCAGCAGTGGTGGCCGGCGCGGATCGCGACGCCCTGGCGGTCGAGGATCTGCGCGACGTCGTGCGGATGGATCTCCTCGAGGTTGAACGAGACGATCCCGGCGCGGCGGTCGGCGGGCGGGCCGTACAGCTGCATCCCGGGCACCTCCGCGAGCCGGCCGAGCGCGTACGCGGCGAGCTCGTGCTCGTGCGCCTCGATCG
>DASSNM010000007.1:0-40559 GCA_035688025.1 Gaiellaceae bacterium
TGACCGCGATCGCGCCGAGCCCCTCCGCCTCGGCGTGCTCGACGAGGTCGGCCGGCGCGACGGCGCAGTCGTGCGACCAGCTCGTGTGCATGTGCAGGTCGCAGAGGATCCACTCGCGGTCGCGGAGCGGCTCGGCCTCGCGCGGAGGCCGGCGGCGGCGCGCGAGGCGCGTGTAGAGCTCGTCGTGCTCGGCGGCGACGGCGGCGAAGCTCTGCTCCCGCGCCGCGGCCACCGCGGCCGCAGCGGTCTGCTCGCGGAAGGCGGCGTTCTCGGCGAGCCGCGCGAGCGCCGCCGCGAGCGCCGGCACCTCGTCGTCGCCGCCCGGCGCGACCTTCAGCGCGACCGCGTCCGGCAGCTCCGCGAACCAGCCGAGATCCGAGACGACGAGCGGCTTCCCGAGCGAGAGGGCCCGGATCGCGCTCCCCGACGTCTCCCCCATCGTCGGCGAGCGCAGGAGCGCGATCGCGTCGCAGGCCGCCATGAGCGACCAGAGCCGCGCCTCCTCGACGTACGGCTCGCGGATCACGCCCTCGGTCAGCTCCTCGCGGATCGAGAAGCCGGGCGTCTCGGCGCCGACGAGCAGCAGCCGCGCGCCCGGATGCGTGCGCCGCAGCTCGGCGAACGCGCGCAGGAGCTGCGGGATCCGCTTGCTCTCGTTCAGGTGGCCGAAGCAGCCGATCAGCGGCCCGCCGGAGACCGCCGCCGGCTCGACCTCGCCGACCGGCCAGGCGGGGTGAGGGATCCGCCAGAGCGGCCCGTCGTAGCCGTGCTCGCGCACGCGGGCCTCGACGTAGCGCGAGTGCACGATCGCGCCGGTCGCGAGGTCGAGCACCTCGCCGGCGAGCGGGAACTCCTGCGGCCGCACCTCCCAGAGCGGCGGCACGCGACCCTCGATCACGCCCCAGCCGAGCAGCCGCCCCGGCACGCCCGCCTCGCGCTCCATCGCGGCGAGGTAGGCGTGCCCGTCCTTGCGGCCGATCGTCAGCCCGGCGACGAGGTGGTGGATCACGAAGTCGTGCAGGACGACGACGCCCGGCCGCCGCCGCAGCGCGTCGACGATCCAGCCGTGCGCGTCCGGGTCGTTGCCGACGTGGTAGAGCGCGACGTCCGTGCCGGCGAGCGGGCGCGTCCGTCCCGGGCGCACGACCTCGACCTCGACGAGCCGCTCGAGCGCGGGCAGGAGGAGCGCCGAGTAGTCGGCGATCCCCGACGTGTCCGGCGGCAGCGGCGAGAAGTACGCGACCCTCACGTCCCTGGCCGCCTCTCGCTCCCGCTCGGCGGAGCCGGGCTCCGCGAAAGGCTGACGACGCTCGCGCCACGCTCGGAGGTCCGGCGGCCCGAGTCCGTACCCAGATGTACTGTCCTCGGCCCGCCGGACGATGGATCGCGACGCCAGCGCCGCCCCAGGAACGCGAGCGCGCTCACGCTGCCGCCGCGAGCAGCCGCTCGATGCAGTCGTCCCAGGTCACGCGCGACGCGAGCTCGCGCCCGCGCTCGCCGTACGCGCGCGCCTCGACCGCGTGCTCGCGCAGCCAGGCGAGCCCGTGCGCGACCGCCGCCGGCTCCGGCGCGACCACGAGCCCGGTCTCGCCGTCGCGGACGACGTCGAGCGGCCCGCCCGCGTCGGTCGTCGTCAGGACCGGCTTGCCGGAGAGGAACGCCTCGTAGGGCACCATCCCGAAGTCCTCGTCGACCGGCGCGTAGTAGACCGCGGCGCTGCGCGCGTAGAGCTCGGCCGCCCGCTCGTCCGAGACGCGGCCGAGGAACTCGGCGCGGCCGTTCAGCCCCCGCTCGGCGGCGAGCCGCTCCAGCCGCTCGCGATCCGGCCCGTCGCCCGCGACGACGACCCGCAGCGACGGCTCCGCCGCGGCCGCCTCGAGCAGCAGGTCGACCCGCTTCTCGGGCGCGAGCCGGTTCATCGTGAAGACGTAGTCGCCCGGCTCCTCGCAGCGGTAGGCGAGCGGCGCCGGCGGGTGCGGCATCACCTCCGCCTCGAGCCCGGTCGAGTCGCGCAGGCGCCGCGCGACGTTGCCCGAGGTCGCGAACAGCTTCCGCGCCTCCGCGAGCGAGCGCCGCTCCAGCTCGAGCACGCGCCGCCGCAGCGCGCGGTCCTCCGCCGACTCCGAGAACTGCCCGAACTCGGTGCGGTCGAAGTCCCACGCCTGCCGGAACTGGTGCAGCAGCCAGACGACCTTGCGCGGGTGGCGGACGACGTAGGACGGGAACTTCGTCGCGACGACGGCGTCCACCGGCCGGCCGTTCGCCTCCTCGAGGTCGAGCAGCCGCCAGAGGAACGCCTGGGTCAGCACACGCTCGGCCGGGTACCACTTGAACGGCACCGAGACGAGGTCGGCCTCGTGCCCGCGCTCGCGCAGCTGCGCGACGAGGTCGTCGGCGAAGATCTCCGCCCCGCCCCGCTCGAACGGCACCTGCGGGATACACACGGCTACGCGCACCCTCAGCTCCGGCTCTCGAGCTCGTCGACGCGGCGTGCGAGGTCGTCCACGAGCCGCAGCAGCGCGTCGTTGACCATCCGCTGCTCGGCGAGGGCCGGCTCGACGTACCAGCGCATCGCCTTCCTCAGGACGCGCTTGACCTGGAACGCGAGCCACCCCTTCGGCCCCGGCCGCCGCTGCAGCGGCACGTCGGCGCTGACGGCCCAGAAGCGCTCGGCGAGGCCGCGCGTGGCGGCGAGGTCGCGGGAGCCGCGGTCGACCGCCGCCCGCAGCTGCTCGTAGACCTCGTCGACGTCGACGTCGGACATGCTCGGGAAGTCTAAGAACGCGGTGTTACGGAGCCGTGAGCGATTCGCGGGCCGCGTCGACCAGCATCCGCACGAGCTCCTCGAAGCCGACCCGCGGCTCCCAGCCGAGCCGCGCCCGCGCCTTCGACGCGTCGCCGACGAGCCGGTGCAGCTCGGCGCGGCCGCGGTCGAGCGCAGGGTCGTGGCGGACGTGCTCGCGCCACTCCAGGCCGACGTGCGCGTACGCGAGCTCGACCAGCTCGCGGACGGTGTGGAGCCGCCCGCTCGCGACGACGTAGTCGCCGGGCTCCTCCTGCTCGAGCATCAGCCGGGTCGCCTCGACGTAGTCGCCGGCGTAGCCCCAGTCCCGCTCCGCGTCGAGGTCGCCGAGCGCGAGCGGCTCCCGCGAGCCGTTCGCGGCGGCGGCGGCGCCGTGCGCGACCTTGCTCGGCAGGAAGCTCGTCGGCCGGCGCGGCGACTCGTGGTTGTAGAGGACGCCGCAGCTGACGTGGAGGCCGTAGCGGCGCCGGTACGAGTGGGCGATGAAGTGGCCGTACGCCTTCGCGACCCCGTACGGCGTGACGGGCGCGAGCGGCGTCCCCTCGCTCTGCGGGCTCTCGACCGGCTCGCCGAAGATCTCGCTCGACGACGCCTGGTAGACGCGGATCGTCGGGTCGACCGCCCGCACCGCCTCGAGCAGCGAGGTGACGCCGACCGCGGCGAACTGCGCCGTCTCGACCGGACGCTCCCAGGAGCGCGGCACGAACGACGGCGAGGCGTAGTTGAAGACGCGCTCGGGACGCAGCTCGCGGAGGAGGTCCGCGAGCGCGGCCTCGTCGAGCAGGTCGGCGCGTCGCAGCTCGACCCGGTCGCGGACGGCGGCGAGGTTCGGGTAGTCGTCGCCGGGGTCGCCGCGGACGATCCCGGCGACCTCGTCGCCGCGCGCGAGCAGGGTCTCCGCGAGGTACGAGCCGTCCTGGCCCGCGATGCCGGTGATCAGGACCCTCACTGCAGGCCCCGCACGTACGCCCACGCCTCGCTCAGCCCGAGGGAGCGCAAGGCGAACACGACCGCAGCGTAGACCAGCACCCCGAGCGCCGCCGCGCCGATCGCCGGCAGCGCGAGCGAGAGCGCGCCGAACGCGAGCGCCGTCGCTGCGCCGAGCGCGAGCGCGAGGCGTCCGAGCCCGACCGCGGCGATCGCGAGCGTCTGCGGCGAGAGCATCCAGAGCAGGCCCGCCGCGATCGCGAGCGTCGCGAGGCCGATCGCGACCGCGATCCCCTCGAGCCCGAACGCGGCGCGCAGCCCGAGGCCGAGCGGCCAGCAGAGCGCCCAGCCGGCGAGCGCGACCGGGACGAGCAGACGCCGGCGGCCGGCGACGAAGACGAGCGGGAAGGCGACGGCGAAGCCGACCCAGCCGAGCATCCAGGGCGCGAGGTAGACCACGAGATGGCCGAGCTCCCGGCCGACGCCGCCGCCGTAGGCGTGGCCGAGCACGTACGTCATGATCCGGCCGCCGACGAGCGCGAACACGCCGGCGGCGGCGCCGACGAGCGAGAGGCTGACCCAGGCGGCGTGGACGACGTGCCGCGCGGACCGCTGCGGGTCGAGCCCGCGACGTGTCAGCGGCGCCGACGAGATCACGCCGAGCGAGAAGGCTGTCGCCTGCACGAGCGTGGACGCGATCAGGTACGCGTACGAGAAGCTCGTCACCCGGCCGACGCCGATGTGGGCCGCGAAGCGGAGGCCGAGCAGGTAGCTGCCCTGGATCGAGATCGGGATCGCGACGCCCTGGACGAGCCGCCACAGCCTCGGCCCGACCTCGAGGCGCTCCGGCCACGCGCCGCCGAGCGCCCCGCGCCGCCAGAGCGCGAACGTCGGCACCGCGAGCGCGACGACCGCGTTGCAGAGCAGCCCCCACGCGAGCGCGACGATCCCGCCCGAGTCGGCGTACCCGACGAAGACGGCGAGGCCGAGCACGCTTCCGCTCGCGAAGCCGAGGGCGGCGGTGCCGTAGCTGTCGCCCGCGGCGAGCGCGCTCGCGGCGAGCGCGGCGAGCAACTGGACGAACGCGGCCGGGACGAGGACGGCGAGCGCGCGCGCGGCGACGTGGGCCGAGCTGGCGGGCAGGTTGCCGGTCACGAGCTCGCCGAGCGAGCCGCGGAGCGCGACGACGACGATCGAGGCGGGGACGCCGACCGCGAGCACGGTGAGCGCGTACGCCCTCGTCTCGCCGCCGAGCCGTCCGTCCGCGGCGGCGCGCGTCAGGTCCGGGACGGTGATCATCCGCAGCGCCTGCGCCGCCAGCACGAGCACGAGGTAGACCCCGTAGGCGGCCAGGAAGCCGTCCGTCTCGGCGTTCCGGCCGAACTTGTGCGCGAGCAGCGCCCCCGCGCCGGCCGCGGCGCCCGCGATCACGAGCTGCGCGACTCCCGTCAGGAACCCGCTCCGCAGGGCGCTCCGCCGCCGCCACCGCCCTTCCGAGACCGTGCTCACCGGACGATCAAAGCAGAGCGGTACGCTTGGCTCGTGCGCGTGCTGGTCACCGGAGGCGCCGGATTCCTGGGCAGACACCTCGTGGAGCGGATGCGCGCGGACGGGGTCGATCCGTTCGTCGTGCGCAGCGCCGACTACGACCTCACCGTCGCGGACGACGTGGCGCGGCTGTTCGACGACGTCCGCCCGGAGCTCGTCGTCCACCTCGCCGCGGAGGTCGGCGGCATCGGCGCGAACCGCGCGAATCCCGGCCGCTACTGGTACGCGAACCTGCTGATGGGCGCCCACGTCCTCGAGCAGGGGCGGCTGCACGGCGTCGCGAAGACGGTCACGCTCGGCACGATCTGCGAGTACCCGAAGTTCACGCCGGTGCCCTTCCACGAGGAGGACCTGTGGAACGGCTACCCGGAGGAGACGAACGCGCCGTACGGGATCGCGAAGAAGGCGGTGCTCGTCGGCGCGCAGGCGTACCGCGACCAGTACGGGACGACCGCGATCCACCTGCTGCCGGTGAACCTCTACGGCCCGCACGACAACTTCGACCCGGCGACGGCGCACGTCATCCCGGACCTGATCCGGAAGATGTTCGAGGCGCAGGCGACGGGGGCGGACGAGATCGTCCTCTGGGGCGACGGCTCGCCGACGCGCGAGTTCCTCTACGTCGAGGACTGCGCCGAGGCGATCTGGCTCGCCGCGCAGCGCTACGACGGGAGCGAGCCGGTGAACGTCGGCACGGGCCACGAGATCGCGATCCACGACCTGGCCGACCTGCTCGCCGAGCTGACCGGCTTCGAGGGCGAGATCGTCTGGGACACGTCGAAGCCGAACGGCCAGCCGCGCCGCTGCCTCGACGTCACCCGCGCGGAGCAGCTCTTCGGCTTCCGCGCGCGGACGACGCTGCGCGACGGGCTCGCCCGCACGGTCGACTGGTACCGCTCGACCCTGCCCGCGGAGGCGGTCCGGAGCTGAGCGCGCCCGCCGGGACGGCGATGCGCCTCCCGGCCAAGTTGCAGAGTGCAACTTGGCTCGCGGTCCGGGCGGTGCGGCGGCTCGAGCGGGCGCGGCAGGCGCCCGTCCTCGCGACGCTCGTCGTCGTGCAGTGGCTGGCCGTGCTCGGCCTCGCGCTCTCCGTCCGCCACTCCGGCTGGACGTGGTACCAGGGCGGCGACCAGCTCTGGTACTACACGAGCGGCTGGCTGCTCGCGCACGGGCACCTCCCCTACGCGGGCGTCGGCTACCTCTGGTCGGCGCTGCTCGCGCCGTTCTCGCTCGCGCTCGGCCCGGACGTCCAGGACGCCTTCCCGGCGATCGTCCTGCTCGACGTGCTCGTGCTGCTGCCCGTCGCGCTGCTCGCGCTGTACGGGATCGGCCGGCGGGTCGGCGGCCGCGTCTTCGGCTACTGGACGTGCGCCGTCTGGATCGCGCTCCCGTTCGTCGGGATCCTCTACGTCAACGCCGGCTACCACCAGCGCTACGTCGAGCAGTTCCTGCCGCAGGCGCTCGGGCTGACCGCGCTCGCCGACTTCCCGGCGCTCGTCGCCGTCCTCGTCTCCTCCTACTTCTGCCTGCGCACGGTGCTCGACGAGCGGCCGCGCGCGACGCACGCGCTCGCGGCGGGGCTCGCGGCCGGCGCCGCGATCGGGATCAAGCCGTCCGCGGCGATCTTCCTCGGCGGCCCGGCGCTCGCCTACTTCGACGCGCGGCGGGCGCGGGAGGCGCTCCGCTTCGGCGTCGCGCTCCTGCCGGCCGTCGTCACGATGGCGCTCTGGAAGGCGCGCAGCTCGGGCGGCATCCCCGTGCTCTCGTCGTCGCCGTTCGAGGCGGTGCGCGTCGCCGCCGGGGCGACCGCGCTCCCGCTCGGCCTCAACCTGCACCGCTACTTCAACCTCGACTGGGGCCACCTCGGCGACGAGCTCGCGAACCTCCGCCGCTACTTCGCGGTCGGGCGGCTCGTCGAGTGGGGCTCGGTCGCGGGCGTGTTCGCGCTCGGGCGGCGCTCGGCGGGCGCGGCGGTGCTCGCGGGCGGCTGGCTCGGGTCGTTCGTCGTCGTCAAGGGGACGTGGAACGGCGCGACGCTCGAGACGGGCAGCCTGCTGCGGATCCTGATTCCGGCCTTCCCGGCGTTCGTGCTCCTGATCGCGGCGCTGCCGCTGCTCTGGCCCGGCCTGGCGCGGCGGCTGCCCCGGTACGAGCCGGAGCCGGCGCGCGTGGCTGGGCGGCGCGCGACCGTCCTGCTCGTGGCGGGGCTGCTCGTGACCGCGGTCATCCCGTTCGCGGCGATCGCGGCGGCGAAGCCGGTGCAGGGGCCGAACCCGGCCGCGGTCGAGGCGGGCTTCTCGAACGGCCCGGCGGCCGCCGACGAGGACGAGGGGCTGCGGGCGCAGGTCTCGGGCGGAACGGTCACGCTCACCTGGGACGCGCACCAAAGCGCCGGCGGGCCGTCCTTCTACCACGTCTTCCGCGGGCCGGCCGACCACGCGGACTACGCGTGCGACGAGAGCACGGTCGCGCAGCGCTGCCTCGTCGGGATGACCGACCTCGGCGCGACCCGGGCGACGACGTTCGTCGACCACCCGCCCGCGGGCGCGTGGCGCTACCGGATCGGGATCGCGGCGAACTGGCTCGACGACACGACGCTCGGCGACGTGTACGTGATGAGCTCAGCCGTCCCGGCCACCGTCGGCGGCTGACGCGCGCAGCTCCTCCTCGAGCAGCGCGAGCCGCTGCGCGAGCACGACGTTCTGGTCGGTGAGGCGCGAGATCACGGTCGAGTAGTGCAGGAGCACGGCGAGGATGAAGAAGACGCCGACCGCGAACAGCACCGCCGGCGGGTAGCCGCGCACGCCGAGCCAGCCGGCGATCGTGTTCAGCCCCTCCCGCCACGCCGAGAGCGCGGTCAGCACGAGCCCGGTCGCGAGCCAGAGCAGCGCGTAGCGCTCGCGCAGCCGCCGGCGGCGGATCAGCTCGAGCACGACGAGCACGAGCGCGAACGAGGCGAGCGAGCCGAGGATCGAGACGATCAGCGGAGTCACGCGCGTTCCTCCTCCTGCGGCAGGACGGTGCGGCGGAACAGGCCGACGAAGAGCGCGAGCAGCACCTTCGCCATGTAGTAGATCGAGCGGAGCGCCGTGATCGAGGAGCGGCCGCCGCCGCGCTCGCGCATCGCGACGGGCACCTCGACGAGCCGCAGGCGGTGGCGCGCGACCATCACGGTCGCCTCGACCTCCGGGTAGTCGTGCGGATAGTCGCGGGCGAAGAGCGCGATGCCGCGGCGGTTGAGCGCCTGGAAGCCGGAGGTCGGGTCGGTGACGCGGCGGCCGGCGAGCCGCGAGACGACCGCGGCGAGGACGCGGATCCCGGCCCGCCGCGGCGCCGAGGAGCGGTAGCCGGGGCCGCGCTCGAGGAAGCGCGAGCCGACCGCGATGTCCGCCTCGTCGCGGACGACCGGCCCGATCACGGCGCCGAGCTGCGCGGGGTCGTGCTGGCCGTCGCCGTCGACGCGCACGGCGAGGTCGTAGCCGCGCTCGAACGCGTAGCGGAACCCGGTCTGGACGGCGCCGCCGATGCCGAGGTTGAACGGGAGCCGCAGCACGTGCGCGCCGGCCGCGGCGGCCGCGTCCGCGGTGCCGTCGGCCGACCCGTCGTCCACGACGACGACGTCGAGCCCGGGGTCGAACGCGCGCAGCTCCTCGATCACGCGCGCGACGGTCGTCTCCTCGTTCAGCGCGGGCACGATCGCGACCCGGCGCAGCTCGCGCAGCCGCGCCCCGGCGGACGGCGAAGCGTCGGTCGCAACCGGCTCGGTCACGCTGCCGAGGGTACAGCCCGCCCCCGACGCGGCCGCAGCCGCGGGTACAGTCGGAGCGTGGGTGGCAACCGCCCGATGACCCTCGCCCGCGCGCTCTCGCTGCTCGTGCTCGTCGGTGGGCTCCTCGGCGTCGCGACCGGGCTCTCCCACGTGGGGCACGACACGCGGTCGAAGTGCAACGGCACGTGGGCCGTCCTCGTCGGCCACGCCGCCGACCAGGTGGACGCGGCCACGATCAACAACCGGGCCTCCCAGATGGTCGCGAGCGACTGCTACGGCTCGATCGAGAACCCGAAGGGCGGCTGGGACGCGATCGCGACCTTCCACGACCCCGCCGACGCGAACGCGTTCCTGCAGCAGCTGGTCGCGGCCGGCTACCCCGACACCTGGCACGTCCAGCCGTCGGTCGAGCAGGTCCAGCCCGCGTCGCCGACGAGCCGCTAGTAGGCGCCGCGCCGGGCCGCGACGGCCGGCAGCGTCTTCGCGAGGATCGAGACGTCGAGCCAGATCGACCAGTTCTCGAGGTAGTAGAAGTCGAGGCGGACGAGGTCGTCGAAGGTGAGCTCGATCCGGCCGGACACCTGCCAGAGACCGGTCATGCCCGGGAGGACGAGGTAGCGCTTGCGGTGCCAGTCCTCGAGCTGGACGTAGTCGCGGAGCGGCAGCGGCCGCGGGCCGACGAGCGACATCTCGCCGCGGAGGACGTTCAGGAGCTGCGGCAGCTCGTCGATCGAGTAGCGGCGCAGCAGCCGCCCGACGCGCGTCACGCGCGGGTCGTCCTTGATCTTGAACAGCGGCCCCGACGCCTCGTTCGCGGCCTCGAGCGCGCCCTGGCGGTCGGCCGCGTCCACGTACATCGAGCGGAACTTGAACATCCCGAACTCGCGCTCGCCGAGGCCGATGCGGCGGTCGCGGTAGAAGACCGGGCCGGGCGAGTCGAGCTTGACCGCGAGCGCGATCAGCGCCCAGAACGGCGAGGCGAGGAGCACGAGCCCGGCGCTGACGACGACGTCGAAGGCGCGCTTCAGCGTCCAGTCGAGGCCGACGACGACCGGCGGCCGCAGCTCGAAGAGCGGGACGCCCTGCCCGGGGACGTATTCGGCCCGCTGCGTGAGCACGTCCGCGGTCGTCGGCGCGATCCGCACCTTGATCCCGAAGCGGTGCGCGAGCTCGACCAGGTCGAGCAGCTCCTCCTCGCCGAGGTCGCTGCCGCTGACGATCAGCTCGTCGGCGCGCCGCTCCTGGAGGACGCGCGGCAGGTCGCCGAGGACGCCGAGGACCGGCAGTCCGGCCTCGGCGCCGTCCTGCGAGAGGACGCCGACGAACTCGTAGTCGATGCCGCCGCGGCCGCGGCCGAGCGCGTGCCGGAGCGCGAGCAGCCGCTCGCCCTCGCCGACGAGGACGGCGCGCCGGCGGACGCCCGCGTGCCGCCACAGGTCGGCGCTGACCTGCTCGTAGCTCGCGCGCAGCACCGAGATCACGATCGCGCCGAGGACGAAGGTCGTCGCGTAGAGGCCGAAGGTGGTGTGCTGGTAGCCGCCGCCGACGACGAACGCGAGCGTCAGCACGGTCACGAGCAGGAGCGAGGAGACGATGCGGCCGACGCCGGCCCGGCGCTCCCGCGAGGAGTAGAGGCCGGCGCGCCAGAAGACGAGCGCGGTGACGAGCGTCAGGAAGGGCAGCCACTTCGCCTCGGCGTCCCAGGCGAGCCCCCAGAGGATCGGCTCGTTCCCGTAGTAGAGCTCCCGCAGGATCAGGGCGAGGTAGAGCGACCCGGCCAGCCCGCCGAGGTCGATCGCGAGCAGGATGAGCACGCTGAGCAGCCGGCGGCCGAGCCGGCGCAGCTCGCCGCCCGAGGGCAGGGCGCCCGCCGAGGACCCCTCGCCGCCGCCCGGACGCTGCTCCGGCGCCACGCCGGACGGGGACTTCCCGGTGTCGACAAAGGGCTTGGTCGCCACGGAATTCCGCATTGTACTGCGGGTTTCGCTCGCTTCCGGGCGCGACACGGCCTCCGGAATCGCCAAGATGGGCCGGTGGCGAGACTCGACCGGCTGAACGAGCGGTATCGCGAGCATCACCGCGGCGGCAAGCAGGAGTTCGTGTTCGGCGGCGACGAGCGCGGCGCGCTGATCGCCGGGCTCGTCGGCGGCCCCGGGCTGCGCGTCCTCGACCTCGGCTGCCGCACCGGCGCGCTGACCCAGTACTACGCGACCGGGAACGAGGTCGTCGGCGTCGACGTCGACCGGGACGCGCTCGAGCGGGCGCGCGAGCGGCTCGGGATCGAGACCGAGTGGGCGGACGCCGAGGACTCGCTCCCGTTCGCGGACGCGTCGTTCGACGTCGTCGTCATGGGCGAGGTGCTCGAGCATCTCGCCGACCCGGCCGCCGCGGTCGCGAACGTCCTGCGGGTGCTGCGGCCGGGGGGCCGCTTCGTCGGCTCGGTGCCGAACGGCTTCCGGCTCAAGAACCGGGTCCGCTTCCTGCTCGGCACGGCGCCGGACCTCGACCCGACGCATCTGCAGCTCTTCTCGCCGGCGAAGCTCCGCGCGCTCCTCGCCGGCTTCGAGGACGTCCGGATCCGCTTCGAGGTCGGCCGGTTCACGCCGCTCCACCCGCGCCTGCTCGCGAACGTGCAGGTCTTCTCGGCCCGGAAGCCGGGGTAGCCCGTGTGCGGGATCTGCGGCCTCTTCGCGCCCGGCGGAGCGCCCGCTCCGGAGGCGGTCGACGCGATGCGGGCCCGGATCCGCCATCGCGGCCCCGACGACGGCTCGACGGACGCGCTCGGCGCCTGCGTGCTCGGCCACCAGCGGCTGCGCGTCGTCGACCTCGAGCAGGGCTTCCAGCCGGTCGCGAACGAGACCGGCGACGTAACCGCCGTCTTCAACGGCGAGCTCTACAACTTCCCGGAGCTGCGGGCGGAGCTCGCCGCGGCCGGCCACGAGGTGCGCGGCACCGGCGACACGCCGGTCCTGCCGCACCTGTACGAGGAGCACGGCGCCGCGTTCGTCGAGCGGCTGGAGGGCATGTTCGCGCTCGCGCTCTGGGACGCCCCGCGCGGACGGCTCGTGCTCGCGCGCGACCGGCTCGGGAAGAAGCCGCTCGTCTGGACGCGGCTCGCGGACGGCTCGCTCGCGTTCGCGTCCGAGACGAAGGCGCTGCTCGCGCTCCCGGGCGTCCACGCGGAGCCCGACCTGGCAGCGCTCGACGCGTATCTCGCGCTCCAGTACGTCCCCGGCGAGCGCACCGGGCTGAAGGGGATCCACAGGCTTCCACCCGGGCACGTGCTCGTCGCCGAGGGCGAGGCGGTGCGCGTCGAGCGCTGGTGGCGGCCGCAGGTCGAGGACGAGGAGCTCGCCGACGCGGAGTGGCTCGAGCGCGTGCGCGGGACCGTGACCGAGGCGGTGCGGAGGCGGCTCGTCGCGGACGTGCCGCTCGGCGCGCTGCTCTCCGGCGGGATCGACTCGGCGCTCGTGGTGGCGCTGATGGCGGCGGCGTCGTCCGAGCCGGTGCGGACGTTCACGGTCGGCTTCGCGGACGCCGCCTACGACGAGCGCGAGTACGCGCGCGCGGTCGCCGAGCGGTACGCGACCCGGCACACGGAGGTCGTGCTCGAGCCGGACGCGGCGGCGACCCTGCCGCTGCTCGCGGAGGCGTTCGACGAGCCGCTCGGCGACGAGGCGGCGCTGCCGCTCTTCCTGATCTGCGAGGCGGCCCGGCGGGAGGTGACGGTCGCCCTGGTCGGCGACGGCGGCGACGAGTCGTTCGCCGGCTACGAGCGCTACGCGGCGATGGGGCTCGCCGCCCGGGTGCCGGGACCGGCCGCGGCGGCCGGGGCGCGGCTGCTGCGCGCGCTCCCGGGCGGGCGGCGCGAGCGGCGCTCGGCGGCGTTCCGGGCGGCGCGGCTGCTCGAGGCGGCGGCGACGCCGCTCGGGGAGCGCTACGGGCAGCTGATGGAGGTGTTCCCGCTCGCGACGCGGGCCGGCCTCTGGACGGACGAGGCGAAGGAGGAGCTCGGCGCGCTCGTCTCGCCGGGGCTCCTGCTCGGGCAGCCGAGCGGGCACGGGATCGCCGGGCTGCAGCTGCTCGACGTCGAGACGTATCTCCCCGGCGATCTGCTGCCGAAGGCGGACCTCGCCTCGATGGCGCACTCGCTCGAGCTGCGCTCGCCGCTCCTCGACCACCGCGTCGTCGAGCTCGGTCTGTCGCTCCCCGACCGCCTGAAGCTGCGCGGGCGCGAGGGCAAGCAGGCGCTGCGGCGCGCGTTCGCGGAGGAGCTGCCGCCGCAGGTCGCCGAGCGCGGCAAGACGGGCTTCGGCGTCCCGCTCGCGCGGTGGTTCCGCGGCGAGCTGCGCGAGCTCGCGCACGAGCTGCTCCTGGGCGAGCGGGCGCGGGTGCGCGGCTGGTTCCGACCCGACGCGGTCGAGACGCTGCTCGCCGAGCATGCGGACGAGCGCGCCGACCACGGCCACCGGCTCTGGACGCTCGTCATGCTCGAGCTCTGGCTGCGGACGCACGTGGAGGCGGCGTGAGCGTCGTCGGCGTTTCGCGGAGCCCGGCTCCGCCGGGCGGGAGCGAGAGGCGGCCAGGGGCGTGAGAGTGGCGCACGTGCACCGGATGCGTGCGATCTCGGGCTCGGAGCGGCACCTGCTGACCCTGCTGCCCGCGCTCGCCGAGCGCGGCTTCGAGCCGGTGTTCGTCGGCCTCGACGACCCCGCGTTCGACCCGGCGCCGTTCTACCGCGCCCTCGGCGTGCCGGCCGTGCGGATCGCGGCGCCGCGCGACCTCGACCCGCTCCTGCTCGCCCGGCTCGTCCGCGACCTGCGCGCGGACGTCGTGCACACGCATCTCGTCCACGCGGACGTCTACGGGGGCGTCGCGGCCGCGTTGCGCGGCGCGGCGCTCGTCTCGACGAAGCACAACGACGACCCGTTCCGGCTCGGGCCGTTCCGCTACGTCGAGCGCGGTCTGGCGGCGCTCGCGCGGCGGATCGTGACGATCACGGACTCCCTCCGGCGCTTCACCGTCGAGCAGGTCGGGCTGCCGGCGGAGAAGGTGACGACGATCCGCTACGGGATGGACGAGCTCCCCGAGGCGTGGGGCGAGAACCCGCCGCACGGCGTGCCGGACGGCGTGCGCGTGCTGCTCGCGGTCTCGCGCCTGACCGAGCAGAAGGGGCTCGACGTCGCCGTGCGCGCGCTCGCCTCGCTGCCGGAGGACACGGCGCTCGTCGTGCTCGGCGAGGGCCCGGAGCGGGCGACGCTCGAGGCGCTCGCGCGCGACCTCGGCGTGGCCGGGCGGCTGCACCTGCGCGGCCGCGAACCCGACGTGGCGGCGTGGCTGCGGCGCGCGTCGGTGCTCGTCCACCCGGCGCGCTGGGAGGGGTTCGGGCTCGCGGTGCTGGAGGCGATGCTCGCCGGGCTGCCGGTGGTCGCGTCGAACGTGTCGTCGCTGCCGGAGCTCGTCGTCGACGGCGAGACGGGGCTGCTCGTGCGGCCGGACGACGCCTCCGCGCTCGCGCTCGGCGTCGCGCGCGCGCTCGAGGACGGCGACCGCCTCGGCGCCGCCGCGCGCGAGCGGGCGCGGACGGAGTTCTCGGTCGCGAAGATGGCCGACCGCACGGCCGAGCTCTACCGCTCGCTCTGACTGTCCCCTACGGACATGTCCAGGTACCTGGCACCAGGACATGTCCGGAAAGGACGATCAGCGCCGCTCGAGCGCGTCCCGGTAGAGCAGCTCGGTCCGGTCGGTGCAGAACTCCTGCAGGAAGCGGCTGAGCGCGCGGCGGCGGCCCGCCTCGCCCATCGCCCGCGCCAGGTCGAGGTCGCCGGCGACGCGCACGATCGCGTCCCGCAGCCCGGCCGCGTCGCCGGGCGCGACGAGCACGCCCGTCTCGCCGTCGCGGACGAGCTCGCCGAGACCGCCGATCTCGGCCGCGATCACCGGCCGCGCGCGCTCCATCGCCTCGAGCGCGACCATGCCGAACCCCTCGCCCATCGACGGGACGACCACGACTGCCGCCTGCTCGATCGCGCGCTGGATCGGGCTCACCTGCCCGAGGAAGCGCACCGAGTCGCCGACCCCGAGCTCCTGCGCGAGCGCCTTCAGCGCCGGCGCGAGCGGCCCCTGCCCGGCGACGTCGAGCTGGAGGTCCGGCAGCTCCTTCCGCGCCTCCGCGAACGCGCGCAGGAGGACGATGTGGCCCTTGATCGGGATCAGGCGCCCGACACAGAGCAGCCGGCGCCCGGGCTCCGCGTACGCGGCGGGCTCCCCGTCCGGCTCGATGCCGTAGTGGACGATCTGGAAGCTCTCGCCGTCGAAGCCCTCCGCCTCCTCGAGGTACCGCGCGAGGCCGCGCGAGATCGCGACGTGGACGTGCGCGAGGCTCGCGACCGCGCGGTCGGCGACGCCGAAGTACTGCGTCTCGCGGAACCAGTTGAAGCCGTGCTTCGTCGAGACGCGCACCGGCACCCGCGCGAGCGCGCCCGCCATCAGCCCGTACGCGTCGGCGTGGACGAGGTGCGTGTGCAGGATCGCCGGTCGCGTCCGCGCGAGGTAGGCGGCGAGCTTCACGAACGCGACCGGGTCGACGTCGCCGCGGATCGCGATCTCGTCGAGCGGCACGCCGCGCGTCTGCAGCGCCTGCGCGAAGTCCCAGGCGCCCTCCTCGTTCTCGTGCAGCATCAGCATCCGCACGTCCCAGCCGCGTTCGCGCAGCCGCGGCAGCAGCGAGAGCAGGTGCGCCTCCGAGCCGGAGATGCCCGCGACCTTCTGCAGGTGGAGGACGAGCTTCCTCACGAGGAGAGAGTCTCCACCACCGCGTCCGCCCAGGAGTCGACGGAGTGCTCGCGCTCGACCCGGCCGCGCAGCTCGCGGCCGATCGCGGCGCGCTCCCCGGCCGGGAGCGCGGCGAGCGCGAGCAGCCGCTCGGCGAGGCTCTCCGGCCGGCCGCGCTCGAAGGCGAGCGGCGGCTCGATCCCGGCGAAGAGCCGCTCGAAGCCCGGGTACGACGCGAGCACCGGCCGGCACGACGCTCCCGCCTCGAAGACGATCTTGTCCGCGGAGGTGAAGTTCGCCGCGACGACGTCCGCCCCGGCGAGCGCCGAGGAGAGCTCGGTGCGCGGCACCGGGCCGCCGACCGAGGCCCACTCCTCGCCCGCGAGCCGCGCCTCGAGCGACCGCTTGCACGCCTCCTCCTCGGCGGTGCCGGTCGTCCCGTGCAGCGCGAGCCGCGCGTCGAGGCCGCGCCCGCGCGCGATCCGGACGCCCTCGGCCAGCTCGTCGAGGCGCTTCGCCGGCGAGTAGCGGCCGAGCGCCGCGACGACGAACGGCCCCTCCCCGCGCGGCTCGAGGCACGCGAGCCCCGAGACGTCGATCGCGTGGCCGATCGCGCGCAGCTTGCCCGAGCGGAGCGGGAACGAGCGCTCCTCGGCCGTGAGCAGGCGCGTGCAGAGCGCGGCGGCGGCGCGCAGCGGCAGGTGCGACTTCCAGTGCGTGTACCAGAGCGCGAGCGGGATCCCGCGCGGCCGGACGAGCGGAGCGGCGACGACCGCGTAGAGCGGGACCATGTGCGCGAGCACGCCGAGAGGCCGCGGCTCGAGCTCCGCCCGGAGCGCGGCGAGGTAGCGTCGCGCCCGCTCGGCGCGCGACGGCGCGCCGAAGGTGCGGACGCGGCAGTTCTCGGGGAGCGCGCCCGCGACGGCGCGGTCGCAGATCACCGCGACCTCGTCGAGCCGCCGCGCGAGCGCGGCGACCATGGGCACGGTCGCGCCGAGGTTCGGGTCGGCGGGGTCGATCGCCTGGGTGACGAAGACGAGGCGCCGCACCTAGAAGAAGTCCATGTCGCCGAGGGTGAACCGCCAGCCGCGCCGGCCGGCCGGGAGCGGCGGCGCGTCGTCGCGCAAGCGGCGTGCGACGAGCGGCATCGTCTTCGGCGTCGGCAGGAAGCCGGCCGCGAGGTAGGCCGCCTCCTCGCCCGGGTCGACGAGCGCGAGCGCGAGCTCCGAGTCGACCGCGCGCACCGCGCGCCGCACGTTCGCGGCCAGGGCGGGCCCGACCGCCTCGCAGACGGCCGCGATCGAGAACCCGTGCCAGACGCGGTGCGTGACGACCGCCCAGCCGCCGCCGGCCTCGACGCGGTGGTAGCGCCTCGGCGAGTCGGCGTAGCGCCAGGTCAGCGTCGCGGCGTCCCGCAGCACGTGCGCCGCCGCGAACTCCCGCTCGTGCCGCGCCTCGAACGGCGGACAGACCGGCTCGACCCGGAAGCCGCCGACGCCGCGCCGCGTCGGCCGGCGCAGCCGCGCCCAGAGCCGAAGCGGCGGCAGCTCCGTCCAGCCGAGCCGCCGGAAGATCTCGATCGTGCGCGCGTTCGCGAAGCAGAACGCCCACGCCGCGCCCGCCGCCGCCGCCCACTCCTCGTTCGCCGCCTCGAGCGTCGAGTAGACGCCGCGGCCGCGCGCCGCCGGCGCGGTGACGCCGTGGACGACGAACGCGCCGAGCCCCGCGCTCGTCGGGAGACACGTCATCGAGAGCACGCCGAGCGGCGTCCCGTCCTCGTCGAGCGCCTCGCTCTCGACGTGCGGCTCGGCCCGGAACCACCAGTCGAGCTCGGCCGCGGTCAGCGCGCCGTCGCCGTAGGACTCCCGCAGCAGCGCGAGGTAGTCCTCCCGCCGCGCCCGCTCGACCTTCACCGCGACGACGTGCCGAGCACCGCGTTGAACAGCCGCCGCGCGTGCGTCCCGGTCACCGTGTCCTTGAGCGAGATCAGGTCGCAGGCGCCGGCGAGCACGAGCTCGAACGTCCGCGCCGGGTACGGCTCGACGTTGTAGCGGCGGAGCTGGAGCGGGTCGCTGTCCGGGCCGTTCGCGCCCGAGACGGCGGTGAACGCGAGGTCGTAGCCGGCCTGCCGCACGAGGCTCGGGTGGACGGGCTTGTAGTCGGCCTCGGAGCCCTTCACGTAGGAGAACGCGCGCACCGGCCGGCCGAGCCGCTCCTCGAGCCGCAGCTTCGAGATCGCGATCTCGCGCGCCGCCTCGTCCAGCTCGAGCTCGGCGAGCGGCTTGTGGCTGATCCCGTGCGACTCGACCCGCACCCCGTACGACTCGAGCTCGCGGATCTCGTCCCAGTCGACGGTCGGGTTGTGGACGCCGTGGGACGAGAGGTAGACCTCGTGCGGCAGCGGCGTCCGGTCGCCGACGAACGCGATCGGCACGAACTGCACCGCCGCGTAGCCGTGCCGGTGCAGCACGGGCGCGGCGTTGACGAGGTTGTCGCGGTAGCCGTCGTCGAAGGTGATCAGCACGGCGCCGTCGGGCAGCGGCGCCCGCTCGCGGTAGTGGGCGAGCACGGCGTCGAGGTCGACGACCGTGTAGCCGAGCTCCTTCAGGAGCGCCATCTGCTCGTCGAAGAGCCCGGTCGGGATCGACATCCGGTTCCCGGCCAGGTCGTTGACCTTGTGGTACATGAGCACGCGCAGCGTCCGGCCGTCGCCGTTCACGGCTCGCACGGCGTTCGCGGTCTCGCCGATCGTCCGGTAGACGGAGTTCTTCAGCGTCTGCTTGAGCTGCTCGCGCATCGTGCGGAGCCAGGTTAGCCCGCGAGCAGGTCGCGGACCAGCGCGGCGAGCCGCTCGCCGTAGGCGGCCGGAGTCACGCCCCACCCCTCGCCGGTCGCGCGCGCGGCGGCGCCGAGCCGCTCCGCGAGGGCGCGGTCGGAGAGGACGCGGACGAGCGCGGCGGCGAGCGCCTCCGGGTCGTCGGGATCGACGAGGAAGCCGTTCTCGCCGTCGCGGACGACGTCCGGGATCCCGGCCCGGTTCCCGCCGACGACCGCCCGCCCGCGGCAGACCGCCTCGAGCGCGACGCGGGGCAGCCCCTCCGAGCGCGAGGGCAGGCAGACGAGCCAGGACGCGTCCATCGCCGCGGCGACGCCCTCCGCGTCGAGCCGCGGCGTCCAGTCGGCCTGCGCCGGCAGGTCGCGGACGAGCCGCTCCGCCTCGGCGCGGAGCGTTCCCTCGCCGACGAGGTGCAGGGTCGCGCCCGGAACCCGCGGCGCGGCGCGCCGCCACGCCTCGGCGAGCGTGTCGAAGGCCTTGTAGCGCTCGAGCACGCCGACGAAGACGGCGCGCGGCCGGTCCGGGAGCGGGGCGGGCGGGCGGGCGAGGAACGCCTCGGCGTCGACGTAGGCGGGGAAGGTCGCGGCCGGCTCGACGCCGAGGCCGCGCACGAGGCCGGTCGTCTGGGTCGAGACGGTCTTGACCGCGTCCGCGCCGCGGACGGCGAGCGGCGCGAGCGCGTCGTTCAGCGGGTTGAGCAGCCGCCGCAGCGGCGAGCCGTAGAGCCGGGTCGTCACGCGCCAGTCGCCCTGGACGTCGAGGATCGCCTTCGTCCGCACGCGTGCGAGCCGGCGCGCCGCGAGGAACGCGACCGTCTCGTGGACGCCCTGGACGATCGCCGCGTCCGGCCGGAACGCGCGCAGCTCGCGCGCGATCCGGACGGGGAGGCGCAGGTAGTAGAGCGGCCCGTCGAGCACGGGCGCGGGCGGCGCGAGCCGGAAGCGCTCGTCGCCGCGCGTCCCGGGCCGCGCGGCGGCGACGACGCGGTGGTCGAAGACCTCGGCGATCGCGCCCCACTTCCGCGCCTGCGCGCCTGCGAGCGGGAGCGCGAAGCGCTCACGCGACACGAACAGCACCTTCGGCTTCGCGCTCACCGGGCCGCCTCGAGGATCCGCTCGGCCCAGTGCGCCGCCGAGTGCTCGGCCTCGACCCGTGCGCGCAGGGTGGGCCCGGCGCCGCCGGCGTAGTCGCGGATGCGCGCGGCGAGCGCGGCGTGGTCGCCGACCGGGAAGCGCAGCGACTCGGGCAGGAGCGTGTCGAAGACGGGCGAGGCGGCGAACACGGGCAAGCAGGCCGCGGCCGCCTCGAAGACGACCTTGTCCGCGGACGCGCCCCGGGTCGCGTTCACGACCGCGTCCGCCTCCGCGAGCAGCTCCGGAACCCGCCCGTAGGGCACGTCGCCGCCGAGTGTCGCGTCGACGCCGAGCTCGGCCGCGAGCCGCCGCAGCTCGCCGGGGTCGCCGGGGCCGTGGATCGTGACGCTCGCGCCGTCGAGCTCCGCGGCGGCGCGCAGCAGGGTCGGCCACTCCTTGACCGGCGCGTAGCGTCCGAGTCCGAGCAGGCGCCGCAGCGGCGGCGTCCGCTCGCCGACGCACGGGATCGCCGCGACGTCGATCCCGTGGCCGATCGCGCGCAGCTTGCGCGAGGAGCGGGGCAGGCTGCGCTCGTCCACCGAGAAGATCGCGTCCACCGCGTGCTCGGCGGCGTCGAGCAGCCTTCCCGCCGACGCGTGCCCTGTGAACCAGAGCAGGAGCGGCACCCGCAGCGGCCTGGTCAGCGGCGCGGCGAGGAGCGCGAAGACCGGGGCCATGTGCGCGACCACGGCGCTCGGCCGGCGTGCCACCTCGGGCGCGAGCGCCGCGACGTAGCGCGCGCCGCGGAGCGCCTGCGAGGGCGCCGCGAACTCGTGCGCACGGCAGTTCGCGGGCAGGGAGGCCCGGTCGACGCGCGCGGCGAGGACGACGAGCTCGTCGACGCGCGCCGCGAGCTCGCGGATCTTCGCGGACGTCGCCCCGAGCACGGGATGCGCCGGGTCGGCGACCTGCGTCACGAAGACGACCCGCCTCACGCGACCAGCTCCCGCACGCGCCGCGCGTACTCCTCCGGCGTCTGCAGCCAGCGGCCGGCGGCGGCGGCCGCGCCCTCGCCCAGCCGCTCCGCGAGCGCCCGGTCGGAGAGGACGCGCGTCAGCGCCTCGGCGAGCGCACGCGGATCCTCGGCGGGCACGAGCAGGCCCGAGACGCCGTCCTCGACGAGGTCGGCGATGCCGCCGACGCGCGTCCCGACGACGGCGCGGCCGCGGCAGAAGGCCTCCACGACCACGCGCCCCATCCCTTCCGAGCGCGAGGGCAGGACGAGCGCCCAGCTCTCGTCGAGCGCGGCCGCGATCTCGGCCGTCGGCAGCCGCGCCCGGTCCCAGCGGACGCCGAGCGCCCCGACGGCGGCCGACCGGGAGCCGTCGCCGATCACGCGCAGCGAGGCGTCCGCGCCGACGAGCGGCCAGGCCGCGGCGAGCACGTCCACGCCCTTCGTCTCCTCGAGCGCGCCGACGAAGAGCGCGGTCGGCGCGGCGGGCAGCGGGGCGCGGGGCCCGAGGAACGGCTCGAGCTCCATCGCGGCCGGGAACTCCGCCGCGGGCTCGACGCCGAGCGCGCGCACGAGGCGGGAGGTGAACGGCGAGACGGTGCGGACGCCGTCGGCGCGGCGGAGCGCCGCGGCCGCGAGCGCGTCGCCGAGCGGGGCGAGCAGCCGCCGCGCAGGCGAGCCGTAGAGCCGGGTCGAGCTGCGCCAGTCGCCGTGGACCTCGACGACGACGCGGCAGCGGACGCCGGCGAGCCGGCGCGCGACGAGCGCCGCGGCCGCCTCGTACGCGGTCTGGCAGAGGACGGCGTCCGGCCGCACGCGGCGGAGCGCGCGCGCCGCCCGCCACGGCAGCAGCGCCCAGAAGGCGGGCGAGTCGCGATGGAGCTCGAAGCCGCGCGCCGACCCGGTCCCGGTGGCGAGCACGTGCACCTCGAGGTCGGCGCCGAGCGCCTCGAACTTCGCGGCCGTGCCGGCGTCGAGCGGCAGCCGGTAGCGCGTCCGCGAGAGCAGCAGCAGCCGCGGCCTCGGAGCAGGCGTCCCGGTCACGGCGCGAAGCCTACGGACAGCAAGTAACAGACTGTTACTTGTCGCGTTCGGCGCGTGCACCCGCATGGCTCTGCGGTCGGGGCGCCCGCCCGGAGCTAGTAACAGTCTGTTACTAGCGACCGGAGGCGGCCTGGACGAGCGCGTGCTCGAGTCTGGCGAAGACCCGGTCGGCGGCGTAGTCGGCGACCGACGGCGCGGCGGCGGTGCGCAGGCGCTCCCGCAGGGCCTCGTCCGCGAAGAAGCGGCGGATCGCCTCCCCGAGCGCAGCCGCGTCGCCCGACGGGACGAGCAGGCCGTTCTCGCCGTCCCGGACGACCTCGGCGACGCCGCCGACCGCCGTCGCCAGCACCGGCGTCCCGACCGCGAGCGCCTCCACGACCGTGTGCGGGAAGTTCTCCCAGCTCGACGACAGCAGCGACGCGTCCGCTGCCCGGAACAGCTCCAGCACCCGCTCCCGCGGCTGCGCGCCGAGGAAGCGGACGCGCTCGCCGGCCAGCCGCTCGAGCCGCTCCCGCTCGCCGCCGTCGCCCGCGACGAGCAGCGTCACGCCCTCGTTCGCCGCCACCGCCTCGAACGCGACCTCCAGCGACTTCTGCGCGGTCAGCCGCCCCGCGAACGCGAGCGTCGGCCCGTCGATCCCGAGCCCGGCGCGCAGCTCCTCCCGCGGCCGCAGCTCGGGCACGGCCGGCGCCGGATTCGGCAGCACCGACACGCGCTCCGCCGGCACGCCCCACGAGACGGTCAGCTCCGCGAGGTACGCGCTCGGCGTGAAGACGTGCGCGGCCCCGCGCAGCTCGAGGTCGCGCGCGAGCCGGTACGCCCGCACCCGCGCGCCGCCGCCGAGCCGCTGGAACGCGTCGACGTCGCCGCCGACCTCCCCGCGCCGGCGCGCCCGCTCGAACGCGGGGTCGGCGGTGAGCTTGACCACGTACGGCCGCCGCGCGAGCCGCGCCCCGCCCGCGCTTCGCCCGAACATCCCGGTCGTGTAGACGACGTCCGCCCGCCGCGCCCGCTCCGCGACCAGCAGCCCGGCCCGCACGTGGACGACGCCCTTCGGCAGCGAGCGCGACGCCCAGCGCACCGGGTACGCCTCCGGCGCGGGCGGCGCCGCGGCCGTCGTCACGACCTCGACCTCGTGCCCGCGCGAGCGCAGGAACGCCGCCACCTCGGGCGCGTGGCTCGCCGGCCCGCCCACGTCCGGGGGCCAGATCCCGGAGACGACGAGGACCCTCACCGCGCCAGCACTCCCACCTCGGCCTCGATCTCCGCCTCGGCGCCCGCCTCCGCGGCGGGGTCGGGCGCTCCGTCCTCCGGGACGATCCGGGCGACGATCGCGAGCCAGGCGACGGCGTACACGCACGAGCCGGCGAGCATCGCCCCCGCCGCGCCCGTCGCGCCCCACAGCGCGCCGAGCGGGACGACGAGCACGAGCACGACGAGCGCCTCGAGGCCGTTCGTGCGCACCCGCAGGTCGGGCCGGCCGATCGAGACCGCGAACGACTTCGACCAGCCGACGACGAGCTGGACGGCCGCCGCGCCGACGAAGAGCCGCGCCGCGCTCGACGCATCCACCCAGCGGGCGCCGTTGACGACGCGGATCAGGTCCGGCATCCAGATCTCGAGCGGCGGGACGGCAGCGCAGGAGAGCGCGAACGCGGCCAGCGTGTAGCGGCGGACGCCGCGCAGCACGACCGCCTGGCGGCCGCGCTCCCAGTCGCTCGTCTGCTCGGTCAGCAGCACCATCCGGAACGGCGCCGACAGCGTCCCGAAGAACGTCTGCGGCGCCTGCGCGATCTTGAACAGCGCCCCCTGGACGCCGCCCGCGACCGACACGAGCAGCAGCGGCGCGAGGTAGGCGCGGAGCGAGAGGACGCCGGTCGAGATGCTCGACTGCCCGACGAAGCGCAGGACCTCGCGGCGATCGGCGCCGAGCGGCTCGCGCGCCGCGGCCGGGAAGCGGCGGAACGCGCGCCGGCCGGCGACGCCGATCGACGCGGTCGCCAGGAGCTGCGCGGCGAGCACGCCCGCGATCGCCTCGGCGACGCCGAAGTGGGCGCCGACCGCGATCCCCGTCATCCGCAGCAGCATCGACCAGCTCTGGAAGGCGGCGCGCACGTCGTAGCGGCCGTGCAGGTAGAGCGGGATCCCCGCGAACCCCTCGAGCGACTGGCCGAGCGGGATGCCTGCGGCGAGGAGCAGCGGGACGACGAGCTCGTGGCGCGCGAACGCCGCGAAGACGAGCAGCCCGACCGCTCCGAGGACGGAGCCCGCGAGCTTCGCCCGCATCCCCGCCCGGAACAGGCCGGCGAGCCGTCCCCACTCCTCGCGCGTGACGTAGCGGAAGCCGTACTTGACGAGCGCCTCCTCGGCGCTCAGGTCGAAGAACGACTGCAGGAAGCCGGTCGCGAAGAAGACGGTCGTGTAGACGCCGACGGCGTGTCTCGTGGGCAGCTCGCGCGTCGCGGCGATCGTCCCGAGGATCCCGAACAGGAAGGAGGAGTAGATCCCGAGGGCCGTCGCCGAACGGCGTACGAGGAGCCGGCTCATCAGGCGCAGCCAGTATAGTGAGCCGCCGTTTGGCGGCCAGACTCGTCCACGCGAGCGCTCCGGCGGGCCGCGGGATCGCCGCCCTGGGCGACGCCTCTCCCGGCGCGCTCCTCCTCGCCGTCGCGGTGCCGCTGCTCTTCCTCCACCGCGCCTACCAGCCGGCGCTCGACCTGCACCTCGGCGCGACGACGGTCACCGCCTACCTCGCCGACTTCGCCGTGCTCGCGGCCGTCCTGGCGGCGCTCGCCGCCGGCCTGCGCGAGGGCTGGAGCGGGCTCCGCCCGGGCCGCGTCCTCTGGCTCGTCGGCGCGGCGTTCCTCGTCTGGGTCGGGCTCGAGGTGCTCTACGGCCACCACCGCTCCGCCTCCTATGCGACGACGAGCCATCTCGTCAGCGCGCTCAAGTTCGCGGAGTACCTGCTGCTCGCGCCGGCGATCGCGCTGCTCGTGCGCACCCGCGACGACCTGCTCGCGCTGCTCTGGGGTCTCGTCCTCTGGACGTGCGCGGCGACGGCGGCCGGGATCGCGCAGTTCCTCGGCGCCGACATCCTGCTCAAGCACTTCACGGGCGGCCGGACGTCCTCGTTCATCGGCTACGACGACTACTCGGCGCTCGCGGTCGGCGTTCTGCTCGTCGGGCTCGCCGGGCTCGTGCTGCCCCGGCTCGGCCTCGGCCGCGCGCTGATCTCCGCGGCGATCCTCGCCGGCGGGATCGGCGGGATCCTCTCCGGCGCGCTCGCGGCCGTGCTCGGGCTCGTCACCGCGGCCGCCGTGCTCGCGCTCCTGCTCCGGCTCGGCCGGGAGGGCGAGCTGCGCCGCGTCGCCGCCGGCGCCGCGATCGTCGCGGTCGTCTCGCTCGGCGCGGTCGCGATCCGCTCGAGCGACCTGAGCGCCTTCGCCCGCTTCCTCGGCGCGAGCCAGCAGAAGCAGGCGAACGTGCAGACGTACTCGCACCGGACGCTCCTCGCGTGGATCGGCTGGGAGATCTGGAAGGGCCACCCGCTGCTCGGGGTCGGCTGGCTCGGCTCGGCGGAGCCGGCGAGCTTCGAGCCGTACCTGCCCGCCGCGCACGCGCGCTTCCCGACCCTCTCGAAGCTCGACTTCCCGTCGCGCGCCCATCCCTGGGGCGTGCAGGACGCGTGGATCCAGTCCGGCGCCGACCTCGGCGTCGTCGGCTTCCTGCTCTGGGCGGGCTCGTTCGCGGCCGCCGCCTGGGTCGCGCTCCGCGGCGGCGTCCGCCGGGTCGGCGCGGCGCCGCTGCTCGGACTGCTCGGCGTCGCGGCGCTGCTCTGGCTGTTCACGGCGCAGGGCTTCTTCGCCGGGATCCCGCTCGACGGGCTGCTCGCGCTCGCGTTCGGGCTCGCGGCGACACGAACGCAGGAGGCGCGATGACCAGGGTGCTCGTCACCGGCGGGGCCGGCTTCATCGGCTCGAACCTCGTCCGCGGTCTGCTCGAGCGCGGCGACGCCGTGCGCGTGCTGGACAACTTCTCGACCGGGAACCGCGCCAACCTGCAGGGGCTCGACGTCGAGATCGTCGAGGGCGAGCTGCGCAGCTACGAGCGCGTCCACAACGCCGTCCGCGGCGTCGAGCTCGTCTACCACCTCGGCGCGCTCGGCTCGGTGCCGCGGTCGGTGCAGGACCCGCTCACCTCGAGCGCGGTCAACGTCGAGGGGACGCTGAACGTGCTGCTCGCCGCCCGCGACGAGGGGATCCGCCGCGTCGTCTTCTCGTCCTCGTCGTCGGTGTACGGCAACACGAGCCAGCTGCCCGCGACCGAGACGCTCCCGGCCGACCCGATCTCGCCGTACGGCGTCGCGAAGCTCGCAGCGGAGCGCTACTGCGTCTCGTTCAGCCGCGTCTACCCCGGCTTCGAGACGGTCGTGCTGCGCTACTTCAACGTCTTCGGGCCGCGCCAGAGCCCGCACTCGCAGTACGCGGCCGTGGTGCCGCTGTTCGTGACCGCGGTCGCGGAGGGGCGGCCGGTCACGATCTACGGCGACGGCGAGCAGTCGCGCGACTTCACCTTCGTCGGCAACGTCGTCGACGCGACGATCCGCGCCGGCGAGGCGGACGGCGCGAGCGGCCGCATCTTCAACGTCGCCGCCGGCGCGCCCGGGAGCGTGAACCTGCTCGCCGACACGATCGGCCGGATCCTCGAGCGTCCCGTCGAGAAGCGCTACACGGAGCCGCGCTCGGGCGAGATCCGCAACTCCTGGGCCGACATCTCGGAGGCGGAGCGCATCCTCGGCTACCGGCCGAGCATCGACCTCGAGCAGGGGCTGCGCACCACGGTCGAGTTCCTGCGTGCCTGAGGCGGCGCCGATCAAGGTGCTGCGCGTGATCGCGCGGCTGAACGTCGGCGGTCCCGCCCTCCACGTCGCCTACCTGACGGAGGGGCTCGCCGGCCGCGGCTACGAGACGACGCTCGTCGCCGGCTCGCTCGCGCCCGGCGAGGAGTCGATGGCGTTCGTCGCCGCCGAGCGCGGCGTCCGGATCGAGACGCTCGAGGAGCTCCACCGCGAGATCGCGCCGTTCAGGGACCTCCGCGCGATCTTCCGGCTGGCGAAGCTGATCCGCCGCGAGCGGCCGCAGATCCTGCACACGCACACGGCGAAGGCGGGCGCGGTCGGGCGTCTCGCGGCGCTCCTCGCCGGCCCGGCGCGGCCGCCGATCGTCGTCCACACCTTCCACGGGCACGTGCTGCGCGGCTACTTCTCGGCCCCGGTCGAGTACGGCTTCCGGCTGCTCGAGCGGGTGCTCGCGCTCTGGACGACCGCGCTCGTCGCGGTCAGCCCGCAGGTGCGGGACGACCTCGTCGCGCTCGGCGTCGCGCCCGCGTCGAAGTTCACGGTCGTGCGGCTCGGGATCGAGCTGGAGCGGCGCGTCCGCGACGAGGAGGGCGCCGGGCTCGAGACGCGGCGGCTGATGGGGGTGCCGCCGGACGCGTTCGTCGTCGGCTGGGTCGGGCGGATGACGGCGGTGAAGCGGACGGAGGACCTGCTGCGGACGCTGCGGCGGCTCGTCGACCTCGGCGTCGACGCGCGCCTCTGCCTCGTCGGCGACGGCCCCGACCGCGACCCGCTCGAGCAGAAGGCGCACGAGCTCGGCGTCGTCCGCCGCTGCCTGTTCGTCGGCTACCAGTCGGACGTCGCGCCCTACTACGACGCGTTCGACGCGATGCTGCTGCCGTCCGCGAACGAGGGGACGCCGGTGAGCGCGATCGAGTCGCTCGCCGCCGGCTGTCCGGTCGTCGCGACGAACGTCGGCGGCGTGCCGGACGTCGTCCGCGACGGCGTCGACGGCTTCCTCGCCGAGGTGGGCGACGCCGACGCGATGGCGCAGCGGCTCGCCGAGCTCGCAGCCGACCCCGACCGCCGTCGCGCGATGGGCGCGAGCGCCCGCGAGCGCGTCCTCGAGCGCTACGCGGTCGCCCGGCTCGTCGACGACATCGACCGGCTCTACCGGACGCTGCTCGGGGCGAGAGGCGGCGCCTCCCGCCCCGAGTAGCGGAGCTTCAGGGATCTTCGCGCGCGCCGGAATCCGCGCGAGCGGATTCCGGCGCTGGCGCAGAGGTCACCCGCGGGGCGAGTGGACGAACGCCGCCCAGGCGGGCTTCTTCTTGCCGCCGAAGGTCTCGAGGCCGGACTGCCAGCCGGAGATCTTCGGCTCGTCCTTGATCAGGTACCAGATGAAGATGTCGATCCGTGGGTTCCTGCGCGCGAGCAGGATCGACGACTTCAGGTAGGCGGCCTGGTTCTTCCAGCTCGTCCCGAAGACCGTCTTGTCGGGCGGGTTCGTCTGGTAGCCGTACTCGGTGATCCAGAGGTGCTTCGGCCCGTAGTACTTCTTGACCAGGTTGAGCAGGACGTTGATGTTGCCGAGCTGGATGCGCCGCGCGTACTTGCCCTTCGGCACGTACTTCGGAGACTCCTTGCCGGACGACGCGTACGGGTTGTGCGCGTACACGTCGAACGTCTTCATGCCGGCGTTGTGGGCGGCGGTCAGGAAGCTGATCGGGTCGACCGACGGCCGCCGGTGCGGGTTGTCGTTGCCGCGCGGGTCGGTGACGCCGCACGCGACCATCTCCTGCGTCGGCAGGTACTTGCCGGTCGTGGAGGTGATCGCGCCCGGGACGATCGAGACCGCGTGGATGCCGGCGTAGACCGAGTTGCAGATCTTCGCGTAGGCGGCCGCGCTCGCGATCACGTACTTGCCCTTCTTCTTCGTGTACTGCGGCGTCAGGAAGTCGGGGTTGTTCGGCTCGTTCCACGCCGTCCAGAGGTTCACGACCGGGAGCGGCTCGGTCGGGCCGGCGAGCGTCGGCTGCTGCTGCCACGCGGGCGGCACGTAGCCGCCGTCGTAGCGGGTCGCGGCCGCGACGGCGAAGTCCTGCAGCGCCTTCATGCTCTTCGGCGGGACGGTCGCCGCCTTGCCGCCGTTCGCCCAGCGCGGCGAGAAGACGATCGAGAACATGAGCTGGACGTGGTAGGTGTGCGCGTAGCGCGCGAGCCGGTCGTAGATGTCCCACCGGTAGGCGTGGTCGCCCGGGTCGGTCGCGTCGAGCGGCTTCTTGTTCGCGACCGCCCACTGGTTGCCGCCCCAGTAGAGGTTGACGCGCACGATCTGGGCGCGCAGCGCCTTGATCGCCTGGAAGGCCTGCGCCGGGTCGCCGTAGAGGGTGACCGCCTCGTCGTTGATGCCGACGAGCATCTTCCCCGAGTAGGCGCGGCTCGGCTTCTTCGCAACGTGGTGGGCCTTGGCGGCGTGCTTCTTCTTGGGCTGGGCCCCGGCCGCGGGCACGGCGAGACCGACGGCGGCGACCCCGGCCGCCGCCAGCAGGGCGATGCGCTTAGACACTCAGTGACTCCCGTTCGTTCGTTTGCAGCATGCGCCGCAGTCCGTCCTCGAGCGAGACCTGCGGCTCCCAGCCCAGCAGCTGCCGGGCCCTGGTGATGTCCGGCTGGCGGACCTGCGGATCGTCGACCGGCAGCGCCTCGTAGACGATCTCGCTCTTCGAGCCGGTGGCGTCGATCACGGCCTTCGCCAGCTCGAGCAGCGTCATCTCGCGGGGGTTGCCGATGTTCACCGGCAGGTGCTCGCCGCTCTCGGCGAGCAGGACGAGGCCGCGGATCAGGTCGTCGACGTACGTGAAGCTGCGCGTCTGCGAGCCGTCGCCGAAGACGGTCAGCGGCTCGTTCGCGAGCGCCTGGCGGACGAAGGTCGGGATCGCGCGGCCGTCGTGCGGCCGCATCCGCGTCCCGTACGTGTTGAAGATGCGGACGATCGCCGTGTCGACGCCCTGCTGCCGGTGGTACGCCATCGTCAGCGCCTCGGCGTAGCGCTTCGCCTCGTCGTAGACGCCGCGCGGGCCGATCGGGTTGACGTTCCCCCAGTACGTCTCCGGCTGCGGGTGAATCGCGGGATCGCCGTAGACCTCGCTCGTCGACGCGAGCAGGAAGCGGGCGCGCTTCCACTTCGCGAGTCCGAGCGCGTTGTGCGTGCCGTACGAGCCGACCTTGAGCGTCTGCAGCGGCAGCCGCAGGTAGTCGATCGGGCTCGCCGGGCTCGCGAGGTGGTAGACGAAGTCGACGGGCTCGTCGACCGCGAGATGGCGCGTCATGTCGTGGTTCACGAACGTGAACTCGTCGCCGCGCAGGTGCTCGACGTTCTGGAGCGACCCCGTCTCGAGGTTGTCGACGCAGATGACGCGGAGGCCCCTGCCGATCAGGTGCTCGCAGAGATGCGAGCCGAGGAAGCCTGCGCCTCCTGTGACGACCGCGGTCGGCATGGCTTCCCGATGCTAGCGGGGGCCCCGGCGGACGGTGCCGGTCCTTACGAAGCCTTTACGGGGCCGCGGCGAGCGGGCTGCCGTCGAGGCAGCGGCCGCGCTCGAGCGCGTCCAGGAAGGACGGACCGAGGATCCACGTCCAGTGGCCGCCGTCGAGGACCGCGTGCAGGTGGTAGGTCGTCGGCTCGGCGCCGGCGCGGCTGCGGAGGACGATCGTCACGAGCTTCGCCGACCGCTCGGGGACGGCGCGGACGTGGATCGCCACGTCCCGGACGCCGCGCACCGCGAGCGTCTCGCGGCCGGTCGCGACGTTCGTGCCCATCGCCTCCGAGCAGGTGACGTACTGGGCGCGCGTGATCAGCTTCCGGTGGCCGGGATGGAGCTCGCCCCACTGCGCCGCCCACTGGCCGGCCAGCTCCTCGTGGAGGATCCGCGTCATGAACGCGCCGGGATCCTCCTGCGTCGAGCCGCCGCCTCCGCCGCAGCCCGCGGCCGCGAGCAGCGCCGCGCCGGCGACGAGCGCGGCCAGGACGCGGCCGACTCTCACGCTCTCGCCCTCCGCGCCGCGACCGCCTCGCCGACCGTCCACGCGCCGGCCGCCCAGAGCACGAGCAGCGCCGGCAGCGCGGCGAACAGGTAGCGCGGCTGCCACGACGTGTTCGGCGCCAGCGCGTAGAAGCCGGTGTTCAGGAGCACCCAGCCGCCGAGCAGCACGGCCGCGTCCCGGCCGACCGCGGCGAGCCCCACGAGCGCGGGCGGCACGAGCGCCCCGAGCGTCCGCCCGCCCCAGAGCGGGGACTCGGTGAACGTCTTCGCGATGTTGTGGGGCGACATCCCCACGAACGCGCCTCCCTTGCCGGTGGAGAAACCGTACCCGTAGCGCTTCGGCAGGAAGGCGAGATAGACCGGCACCGCCGTCAGCCCTCCGGCGACGACCGGCGTCGCGCCGCGCAGCCCGCGCCGGACGAGGACGACGGCGACGGCGAGCAGCGCGAGCAGGCCGTTCGAGGGGCGGGCGAGGGTCGCGTAGCCGGCGGCGATCCCGGCGAGGGTCGCGGTCGCCGCGCTCTGCCGGGGGCGCAGGAGCAGGGCGAGCGTCGCCGTGCAGCACGCCGTGGAGAGCGGCTCCGTGTTCATCGAGAGGCCGGTGTCCACCTCCCAGGCGCCCTTCGCCCAGGCGCCGTGGCCGGCGACGAGCCCGATGTACAGCGGCCAGAGAGCCCAGAGCGCGGCCGCGAGCAGCCCCGCCCCGCGGCGGCGGGTCGCCCACAGGCCCGCGTACGCGGCGGCGACCAGCGTGACCACGTTCGCGGCGAGCGAGAGCGCGAGCCCGAAGCCGAACGCGTTCCGCATCGAGATGACGCCGAGCACGCGGAGCGGCGCCATCGGCACCGCCCAGAGCAGCGGCCAGCCGACCGCGCCGACCGCGCCCCGGTCGCCCGCGAGGATCACGGCGGCCGCGACGACCGAGAGCGCGAGCGCGGCGAGCACGAGCCCCGTCGCGCGGCGCCCGCGCCGCCAGGCGCGGAGCGCGAGCCAGAGGGCGGCGGCGAGCAGGAGCAGGAGCGGGGCGAGCCAGAGGCCGAGCGCGGGGACGCCGCTGAGGATGGCGCGCGCCGTCGAGTAGTAGCCGGACGCGTCGCCGCGGTAGCCGTAGACGTAGCGCGGCAGCCCGGGGAGGCCGTGGCCGGAGTCGGCGAGCGCCGCGAGCGGCACCGCGACCCGCACCGCCGCGAGCGCGCCGAGCACCCCCCACCACGCCCGGGTCACTTCAGATCCTTGTTCGACTCCATGTCGAACCACATGGCGAAGAGCGTGAACTGCGAGCCCGAGAGCACGAGCAGCGCGATCAGGACGACCGTCCCGACCGTGAACTGGTCGCCCGCGAGCCGGAAGCCGACGACGATCAGCCCGAGCACGATCCCGGCGAACGTGGCGAGGAAGCCGATCAGGTAGAAGAAGACGAGCGGGTGGAAGTCGCGGATCACGTACTTCTGCCAGAGCCGCCAGAAGAAGCGCTTCAGCAGGAGCCAGGAGATCCGCGGCACGACGTGCCGGTAGCGGATCCCGGAGCGCTCGCCGACCCCGTACACCGGCCGCGACGGGAAGTCGCGGACGCGCGCGTTCCAGACGTTGAGGTGGACGAGCATGTCGTTCGGGAAGCCGTAGCGCGTGTAGACGTGGTCGAGGTCGAGCTGGGCGAGCATCGGCCGCGCGATCGCCGTGTAGCCCGTCTGCGAGTCGGCGACGTGCCAGTACCCGGACGCGATCTTCGTCAGCATCGAGAGGATCGCGTTGCCGAGATAGCGCGTCTTCGGGATCAGCTGCCACGCCTGGCCGGTGAAGAGCCGGTTCGCCTTCGCGTAGTCGAGCTCGCCGCGCGCGACCGGGGCGACGAGCGTCTCCAGGTCGGCCGGATCCATCTGGTTGTCGGCGTTCATCACCGCGACGACGTCGTAGCCCTCGTCGAGGGCGCGGCGGTAGCCGGTGACGGTGGCCGCGCCGACGCCGCGGTTGCGGTCGTGCGCGAGCACCTCGACGCGCGGGTCGCCGACGACGCGCGCGGCGGCGGCGGTCGCGTCGACGGAGCCGTCGTCGACGACGAGGATCCGGTCGGCGACGGCCGGGATGCCGGCGATCGTCGTCGCGATCAGGTGCTCCTCGTCGTGCGCCGGCACGACCACGGCGACGCGCTTCCCTTCGAACACGGGACTACTCCCCGTTGCGGGAGGCGAGCCGGGCGGCGACCCCGTCCCAGAGCAGCGCCGTGAGCGCGCCGAGCAGGAGCCCGATCAGCGCGGCGACGACGACCGTGTTGCGGCGGCTGCGCGCGGTCACCTTCTGGGAGGCGGCGCCGGTCAGCAGCTGCGGCACCTCGACCTGGCCGGCCTGCACGAGCAGCTGGTCGGCCGCGATCAGGTCGTCCTGCAGCGTCCGCAGCTGGAGCTGGAAGAGGAGCTTGTCGGTCGTCGAGACCTGGGAGGACGCGACCCCGGTCTTGATCGTGTTGATCGCCTTCTCGTCGTCGACGATCTGGCGGCGCAGGTTCCCGACCTTGCGGTTCGCGTAGCCGGAGATCTTGTCGAGGACCTTGTGGGCGAGCCCATTCGCCGCGCACGAGGCGACCTTCGCCTTCTTCGCCTGGACGGTGATCTTGACCACCGGGTTCTGGCCGTTCTTGACGAGGTTCCCCGGGACCGACTGGACGGAGATGCCGCCGCGGAACTCGCCGACCTTCGCGGCGCAGGACTTCGCGACCGTGCGGTCGACGAGCTCGGAGTGGACGACCGCGGAGACCGTCGCCGGGTTCGTCTGCAGCGTCTGCAGCGCGATGTTCCCGCTCGCCGAGTACGGCTGGCCGAGGTAGAGGGTCGCGCTCGCCTTGTAGACCTGGGAGCCGCCGAGCGAGATGCCGTAGCCGATCACGGCGCCGACGACGAGGCCGAGGCCGAGGAGCCACCAGCGCACCGCGAGCAGGCGCGCGTAGCGCGAGAAGTCGACCTCCTGCTCGGCTTCGGGATCGAACGACCCGGTCGTCATGCCGCGGCGACTGTACCCGACGCCCAGGCCCACATCGCCGCCAAGCCGTCCTCGAGGCGGGTCGCGGGCGCCCAGCCGAGGTCGGCGGCGATCCGCGCGACGTCCGCCTTCGTCCGGGAGACGTCGCCGCGCGCCGCGTCGATCCGGCGCACGTCGAGGCGGCGGCCGGAGACGCGCTCGAGGGCGGCGATCGCCTCGTTCACGGTCGCCTCGTCGCCGCCGCCGACGTTGTAGACGCTGCCGGGCGGGGCGCCGAGGGCGCGGATCGTCGCGTCGACGGCGTCGCCGACGTAGGTGAAGCTGCGCGACTGCTCGCCGCTCCCGTAGAGCTCGAAGGCGCCGCCGTCGAGGAGCCGGTCGCAGACGCGGCGCATGAACATGTCCGGGCGCTGGCGCGGCCCGTAGACGGTGAAGTAGCGGACGACGACCGCGGCGAGCCCGTACGCGGTCGCGTAGGTGCGGGCGAGATGCTCGCAGGCGAGCTTCGTCAGGCCGTACGGCGAGATCGGGTGCGGCGTCGTCTCCTCCGGGGTCGGATAGGTCTCCGCCTCGCCGTAGATCGAGGAGGACGAGGCGAAGACGACACGGACTCCCGCCTGCGCGGCCGCCTCGAAGACGCGCTGCGTCGCGAGCAGGTTCCGCTCGAGGTAGAGCGGGAACGCGTCGCCGAAGCTCCGCACGCCCGGCTGGCCGGCGAGGTGGAAGACGCCGTCGACGCCGTCGAGCTCGATCGGGTCGCGCGCGAGATCGAGCCGGCGGAGCTCGGGGAGCCCGGCCGCGTTCCGCTCCTTCTCCGCCGGGTCGTAGTAGTCGTTGAAGGAGTCGACGCCGACGACGTCGTGGCCGGCGGCGAGGAGCGCCTCGGCGAGGTGGGAGCCGACGAAGCCGGCGGCGCCGGTGACGAGATAGCGGCTCACCGCCTGGGCGCCATCCCGTAGACGAGCCCGTAGCCGACGAGGAAGAGCCTGCCGCCGGCCGCCACGACCGGAGAGTACTTGCCGTCCGGGAACGTCCAGAGCTTCCTGCCGGTGCGCGCGGCGAGCGCGTACGTGCGCTGCTTCAGCGTCGCGAAGTAGACGACGTCCCCGACGACGGTCGGCGAGCCGGAGATGGGGCCGTTCGCCTTGAAGCTCCAGCGCCGCTCGCCGGTGGCGGCGTCGAAGGCGAAGAAGCGGTGCGAGTAGGAGCCGACGAAGACGAGGTTCCGCCAGACCGCGGCCGACGAGTAGACGTAGCCGCCGGTGCCGTGCGACCAGCGGAGCTTCCCGGTGCGCGCGCCGAACGAGTAGAGCCTGCCGTCGGTCGCGCCGACGTAGACGCGTCCGTGCGCGACCGCCGGCGTCGCGTAGAAGCGGCCGCCGTGGAGGAGCGTCCCCTGCGCCGACGCGCGCCAGATCAGGCGGCCGGTGGACGCCGAGAGGCAGTAGACGTGGCCGTCGTAGGAGCCGAAGTAGAGGCGGCCCTTCGCGTAGGCGATCCCGCCCTTGACGGCGCCGCCGACGTGGCGCTTCCAGACGACGTGGCCGTCGTGGCCCTCGAGGTCCCAGACGTCGCCGTTCCAGTCGCCGACGTAGACCTTCCCCTTCACGAGCAGCGGCGAGCTCTCGCTCGGGCCGATCCTCCGCGTCCAGATCCGGTGGCCGAGGCCGACGGCGAAGCGGATCACCTCGCCGTCGATCCCCTTCGCGCCCTGCTTGCGGTTGCAGGGCGGCTTGTTCAGGAAGCTCATGAACAGGGAGCCGAAGGCGCCCACCGCGGGCGAGGCGGCGACGCAGCGGTGCGAGAGCCATTTCCACGCGCGCTTGCCGGTCTTCACGTTGACGGCGGCGACCTTGCCGGAGTTCGTGGCCAGGTAGAGGCGGCCGTAGCCGATCCCGGGCGGGAACTCGACGAGGCTGCCCGCGTGGTACGTCCAGACCTTCCGGAACGGCGGCCGCAGCGGCGAGCGCACCGCGCGGGTGCGTGCGGCGCCGAAGCCGTACATCGGCCACTGCACGCCGGGGACGACGCCGACGGTCGTGCCGGTGCCGGTGCTGTACTCGACGGTCGCGGAGCCGCGCACGTCGCCGAGCTGGCGCTCCCGGTGGACGACGTACGCCGCGACGCCGGCCGCCACGAGCAGGGCGACGACTCCGCCGGCGATCAGCCACCTGCGCACGGGCGCGAAGGGTAGTCGCGGCCGCGGCGTGTCCCTTTGCGCCATGTCCCGGGACCAGGTCCGGGGACATGGCCGGAGCGGACGTTTTCCCTGCTCACGGCGTCGCGCGGCGAAGCGGACACGTCCCTGCGGGACATGTCCCGGGACCAGGTCCGGGGACATGGCCGGAAGGGACGGGCGGGGCTACGGGCTCGGCTGCGCCGGCGGCGCGGCGCCCGTCAGGTCCGGGAGGAACGCGCGCGTCGTCTGCCCCGCCGAGTTCGTCGCGTCGACGGCGGCGTGCCAGGTGCCGGCCGGGACGGCGAGCTGGAGCGTCCCGCTCGTCGGCTGCTGCCCGAGGTCGATCGTCTGCTGCGGCGTCGCGAACGACGGGTCGCTCAGCTGGAGCTTCAGGTCGAGCCACGGCGTGCCGGGCTCGTCGCACGACCAGGTGAGCGTGTTCGTCGCCGGGTCGACCTGCGCGGTGAACGGCGGCGGCGCCGTGTCCCACGCGACGGTGACGGGCGAGAGCGGGTACGACGCCGCCCGCCCCGTGAAGTCGACCGCCCGGATCGTCGCCTGGTACGTGCCCGGCGCGACGTCCGGCCCGGGCTTCCAGACGAGCACGTGCGAGCCGCGAGACTGGTTCGACCAGGTGACCACGTGCCCGGCCACGACGAGCGTGAGCGAGGCGCGCTTCGACAGGGTGACCGGGATCTGCACGCTGTCGAGCCAGTCGTCGAGCGGCTGCGGGTACGCGACCGGCGGGCTCACCGGGCCGGTCTGCTCCACCTGCGGCGCCTCGTACGTGTAGTTGACGAAGCGCGTCGCCGCCTCCTGCCAGAACGGGTCCTCGGTCGTGCCGGCGAGCTTCCCGAGCAGGTTCGTGACGAACTCCTGGTAGCCCTGCTTCGCGTAGCCGCCGCCGAGCTCGTAGCGCGACCAGTCGCCGGTGTCGAACCGCGGCAGGAGCCCCCGCGCGGCGGCGAGCATCCGCTCCGCGAGCGCCGCCGCGTCCGGGTCGGCCGCCGTCTGCGCGTACTCCTGCACGGAGAGGATCGCCTGGAGCTGCGCGTTCAGGACGACCTCCCGGTCGAAGCCGTACAGCCGGACCCACGGCCCGGAGGAGAGCTGCATGACGAGCCCGCCGGGGAGCGCGAGATACGCCTTGCGGGCGGCGGCGAGGAGCGACGGGTCGCCGAGCGCCGCCGACGCGCGTGCGAGCGACTGCGCCGCGACCGCCTGCGCGAGCCCGGACGCCCACGGCGGCCGGCCGGCGCCGTAGGGGAACGCGTACTCCCAGAGCAGCCGCCCCGTCCGCGGGATCGCGCGGGCGACGAGCGCGTCCGCGAGCTGCTGCGCCTGGTCGAGCTTCTTGCGGGCGAGCAGGTCGTTCAGCCGCGCGAAGTTCGCGAGCGGATGGAACTCGAGCCCCTTGCCGGCGAACCAGCGGTACACGACGCCGTCGTCCGCGACGACGTCGGTGCCGTCCGCCGGGATCCGGTGCCGCTGGAGGTACTCGACGTTCTCGCGCAGCTGCGTGAAGAGCGCGAGCGCCCTCGGGTTGATGTAGCTGCTCCAGAGCGTCGCCACCTGCGCGAGCTGCGAGCTCAGCACCTCGCCGCGCAACCGCGGCAGGAAGCGCTGGCCGCGGAGCGCGAGGTAGACGTCGGCGCGGTAGCGGGACGCCTCGCCGGACTTGATCCAGCCCATGCCGTGCGCGTGCGCGATCCCGCGCCGGGCGAGGGTCGCGGTGTGCGTCGTCCGCGCCGAGGCGGCGAGCGGGAAGGCGAGCGCCGCGGCGAGGACGGCGGCGGCGACGCCGAGGCGCCGCACCGGCGTCACGTGCCGGGGCGCCGCGCGGGGTGGGGTGCAGTCTTCGTTCGCGTCACGGCGCGGTGCTTGCGGAGGACTTTCGGCTCCACTGCATAGAGACGCGAATAGCCGTGGAAAAGTAAGCGCATCCCGTTTCCGGAGACCGGGACGTAGTAGCCGTGGTCGAAGCTGACGACCTGACGGCCGCTCGACGCGTTCACGCCGACGATCTTGTGGGCGAAGCTGCCGGCGTACGCGATCCCGTTGACGACGACGGCCGCGCCCGAGATCGGCCCGCCCGCGTAGACGCGCCAGAGCACGCGCCCGCTCGAGGCGGAGACGCCGTAGAAGCGGCCGTCGTAGGAGCCGAAGAAGACCCGTCCCTTCGCGGTCGCGGGCGACGAGTAGACGTAGCCGCCCGCGTAGACGCGCCAGAGCGAGCGCCCGGTCGTCGAGAACGCGGTCAGCGAGTTGCCGGTCGACGAGGGGACGAAGATCCGGCCGCCGGCCACCGCGGGCGTGCCGTAGATGCGGCCGTTGACGGTGCGGAGCCAGCGGGTCGAGCCGCTGCCGGTGCGGAGCGCCCAGAGCCGGCCGCCGTAGTCGCCGATGTAGAGCGTCCCGCCGGCGATGGCGGCGCTCGAGGTGATCTTCGCGCCGAGCGAGCGCGACCAGCGCAGCCGGTGCCGCTTCAGGTCGAGCGCGTAGACGCGACCGTTCCAGGCGCCGAAGTAGTCGACGCCGTGGCGGACGACCGGCGACGACTCGATCGGCGAGCCGACGGCGTACCGCCACACCTGGTGCCCGTTCGCGCGGCTCAGCACGGTCACGTGGCCGTCCATCGTGTGGTAGACGAGCTGGTTTCCGAAGACCGCGGGCGACGAGGCCATCCGCGTGCGCGAGGTGTCGTGGCGCCACATCACCTTGCCGAAGCGCATCGAGATCGCCCGGATCGTCCCGTGCGCGTTGCCGATGTACGCGACGCCGTCGTCGACGACCGCCGGGAACTCGATCAGTCCGCCCATCGGCAGGCTCCAGACGGTGCGGAACGGCGGCCGCAGCCGGATGTCGTTCTGCGCCTGCGTGCGCGTCTGCGTGACGCCGTAGAGCGGCCACTGCAGCGACGGCCGGTAGATCCGGAGCGTCTGGTGCGGGCTCGGCCGGAAGTCGACGCTGAGGATCCGGGTCGAGAAGCCCTTCGCCGAGATCGTCACCGGCAGGACGCCGCGGCGGGCGACGCGGATGTAGGCCTGCCCGTCCGCGTTCGTGCGCTTCGCGTGGCCGCCGACCCGCACCGTGGCGCGCCGGACGCGGACGCGGCGGTCGCCGTCGAGGACGGTGACCACGACGACGGGCTTCTTGCCGGCCGCCGCCGGGCGCGCCGTGAGGCGCCGGGCCGCGACGGCGTCGTGGCGCACGGTCGCGGCGTGCGTCGCGACCTGCGCCGAACCGCATGCCGCCGCCTGCCCTGCAACCGCAAGCAGGGCGCCCAACCGGAGCGCCGCCCTCAGGGCTCCGCTCGCTCCGGGACGACCGGGTCGGGGAGCTCTTCCGCGAACGGCCTCAGATTACCGCTTTCGTCGGCGGTCAATACGATTTCCGAGAAGAATCGGGTCATCACGAGGCCCGCCCGGAAGTCGCCGAGCCGCGGTTCGGGCCGCTCGCCGGCGGCGAGCGCGAGCGCGAGCTGCGGGTAGCCGCTCCCGGCGGCGGTCGGCAGCGGGAAGGCGCCGCCGAAGCGCGGGTTGATGTCGGTGACGAGGTGTCCCTCCGGCTCGCGGAAGCACTGGATGTTCGCCGGGCCGACGAGCCCGAGCGTCTCCGAGACGTGGCGGCCGACCTCGATCAGCCGCTCGTCGGCGATCGTCATCCCCTTGATCGACTCGCCGCCCTTCGACTCGATCATCGTCCGCGGCACCGCGTTCAGGCAGCGGCCGTCGAGGTCGCAGAAGACGTCGATCGAGAACTCCTCGCCCGCGCAGCACGCCTGCACCATCGAGTCCTGGTCGGTGTAGTCGAGGAAGAACTCGAGCTCGCGGCGGTCGGCGCAGCGGTAGATCCCGCGCGAGCCGAAGCCGTGCCGCGCCTTCACGAGCACCGGGAACGACAGCTCGGCCGGCAGGTCGTCCGGCAGCCAGGTCCGGGGCGAGCCGATGCCGCGCTCGACGAAGAGCCGGTGCGCGAGCCACTTGTCCTCGAGCGCGTCGACGATCTCGGGCGCGGGGAGGAGCACGAGCGCGCCGCCGAGCTCGTCGCGGGCGCGGGCGAGGACGCCGTGGTCGAGGTCGGTGAGCGGCACGACGAGGTCGAGCTCGTGGCGCTCGACGAGCTCGCGCAGCGCCGGCACGTAGCCGGGATCGTCGACGCGCGGCACGAACGCGTGCGCGTCCGCGTGGTAGAGCGCGGGCGCGAGCGGGTTCACGTCGGCGGCGACCGTCCGGGCGCCGGCGCGGCGGAACGCGACGACGATGTCCACGCGCTGTCCGGCGCAGGTGAAGAGGACGCCGCTCACGACCCGGGAGGGTAGCGGCCTGTGCTTGACTCGGGCACGTGCTGCGCCGCCTCGAGCTCGTTCTCGTCGTCCTCGTGGCGGCGTGGCTCGTCGCCTGCGCCGTGTTCTTCGTCTGGCCGCCCGCCGCTCCGGGTCGGACGGGAACAGTGCCGGCTCGGCCTGAATGACATCGAGCTCGCGCGAGATGTTGCGCGAGCCCTGGATCTTCCGTCCGTCCACCATCAAGGCGGGCACGCGGTTGCCCGGAAAGCGCAGGCGCATCACCGCCCGGCTCACAACGGGTGGGAGATCGACGCGCTTGTAATCGATGCCCTTCAGCTCGAGCATCGCCCGCGCCGCCGCCGCGGGGTGCGAGCCGGGAATGGAATAGAGCTTGACGTCCATCACACCGGTGGCTTGTACTCGCCGAACACCTCGCGCATCACGTTGCAG
>DASSNM010000015.1:0-19654 GCA_035688025.1 Gaiellaceae bacterium
CCGACTCACACCGCCGAGCCCGCAGCCTCCTAAGCTACGTCCGCTACTACAACCGCAGACGACCACACAGCTCAATCGGCGACCGGCCACCGATCAGTCGCATTCACAACGTCCGTGGGCAGTACAGCTAGACGCGCGGCCCCGCGGTGACGACCGCCTCGGGCGCGTCCGCGTGCTTGCGGAAGTTGTCGCGGAACATCTCCGCGAGCTGGCGCGCCTTGCGGTCGTAGGCCTCGGGGTCGGCCCAGGTCGAGCGCGGGTCGAGCACCGACTCGTCGTGGACTCCCGGCGCGTGCAACGGCACGCGGAAGCCGAAGATCGGGTCCTCGCGGAACTCGACGTCCTCGAGCGTCCCGGAGAGCACGGCGTGCAGCAGCGCCCGCGTCACCTGGATCGGCATCCGGCTGCCCTCGCCGAACGGCCCGCCCGTCCAGCCGGTGTTGATCAGCCAGACGGCGCTGCCGTGCTCGTCGAGCTTCCGGCCGAGCAGGTCGGCGTACACCGTCGGCGGCTGCGGCAGGAACGGGGCGCCGAAGCAGGTGGAGAAGGTCGGCTGCGGCTCGCTGACGCCGATCTCCGTGCCCGCGAGCTTCGACGTGTAGCCGGAGAGGAAGTAGAAGAGCGCCTGCTCGCGGTCGAGGCGCGCGATCGGCGGCAGGACGCCGAACGCGTCCGCGGCCAGGAAGACGACCGACTGCGGATGGCCGGCCCGCTTCGTGGGCAGCGCGTTCGCGATCAGCTCGAGCTTGTAGGCGGCCCGCGTGTTCTCGGTCTTCGAGTCGTCGTCGAGGTCGAGGACGCCGCGCTCGTCGGCGACCACGTTCTCGAGGATCGTCCCGAAGCTGTGGGCGGCCTGCCAGATCTCCGGCTCGGCCTCCGACGAGAGGCGGATCGTCTTCGCGTAGCAGCCGCCCTCGAAGTTGAAGATCCCCTCGTCGCCCCAGCCGTGCTCGTCGTCGCCGATCAGCATCCGCTCCGGGTCGGCCGAGAGGGTCGTCTTGCCGGTGCCCGAGAGGCCGAAGAAGATCGCGACGTTCGAGCCGTCCTGCGAGACGTTCGCCGAGCAGTGCATCGGCATCACGCCCTCCAGCGGCAGGCGGTCGTTCATGACCGTGAAGATCGACTTCTTGATCTCGCCGCCGTAGAAGGTGCCGCCGATCAGCACCTCGCCGCGTGTCGGGTGGAGCGCGATGAACGTGCCCGTGCGGGTGCCGTCCGTCTCCGGGTCGGACTCGACCTCGGGCGCGTGCACGACGAGCACGTCCGGCGAGAACGCGGCGAGCTCGTCGCCGGCCGGGTCGATGAACATCGTCTTCGCGAACAGCGCGTGGTACGGGTGGGTGGTCACGACCCGGACCGCGATCCGGTGCGCCGGGTCGGCGCCCGCGAAGGCGTCGACGACGTAGACGTCGCCCGACTCGAGCTGCGCGACGAGCTTCGCGCGCAGGCCGTCGAAGTGCTCCTCCGAGAGCGGCTGGTTGACGTCGCCCCACCAGATGCGGTCCTCGGAGCCGGGCTCCTGGACGACGAACTTGTCCTTGGGCGAACGGCCCGTGAAGCGGCCCGTGTCGACGACGAGCGGCCCGCCCTCGGCGATCACGGCCTCGTTCCGCAGCAGCGCGTGCGTGTACAGCTGCGCCGTCGTCGGGTTCCGGTGGATCCGGCCCCGCGGCTGGATCCCGTGGTCGCCGAGGCTTCCCGGCAGGTCGGTGGTCGTCAAACGAGGCTCCTCTCCGTCGCTGTCATCCGGCGATCCGCGGCAATCGTAGTGACGCGGAGGTCGCGCGCGCGGCGGAGGGACGGAGGCCGGCGCGCGGCCGGCCTCCCGATACCCCGTCTGCCTCAGCGCGACACGACGCAGCCGTTCCCGGTCGCGTCGAAGGCCTCGTTGCTCCAGAGCGGCTGGACGGCGAACGCGTGCCCGCCGAGCGTGACGTTCTGCGTGTCGAGCCAGGCGCACTTGTCGCCGTTCTCCGAGCCCTGCGCGTCGAGCCAGCCGTCCTGCCAGCTGGCGATGTTGTCCGGGTCGGTGACCGCCTCGGCGTACTCGTGGCCGGTGACGATGCTGTAGCCGTCGAAGACGCCGTTGCCGAAGCTGTCGCTCGTCGCGTTGACGTTGTGCATGCCGCACCCGCCGGCGCCGATGCCGGGCCAGTTCTCGTTCAGCCACGGGATGAAGGCGTACTGGAGACGGAACGGGTTCCCGAGCCCGTCGACGCTCGTCGTCTGCGTGTGGTAGCCGCAGTAGACGGGCTGGCCGGTCGCGATCGTCTGCGGCGGAGTGAGGACGATGTACGTCGCCTGCGGGTCGTAGCCGAAGTGCGCGGCGGCGCGCTGCGCCTCCATCGCGATCGGGTCGTCGACGAGGTTCTCGGCCAGGCCGAGCCCGACGATGTCGTTCGGGACCGGCGTCGGGTCGACCCAGACGCCCTTCAGCTGGTGCTTCGGGTTCGTGACGAAGCCCGAGCCGCCGACGCAGCTCGTCGAGCCGGGCAGGACGGCGTTGCAGTACTGCGTCTGGATGTTCGCCCAGCCGCTGCCGCCGACGTGCGCGAAGAACGACTGGAGGTAGTTCTGCAGCGTCCTGCTCGAGTAGAGCGTCCCGTCGGTGTCGGCGGTCTGGAAGCCGGTCTGCCACTCGGGGCCCCACCAGACGAGGTAGACGGCCGGGTTCTGCTGGACGCCGATGGCGCCGTCGCCGGCGTTGCCGCCGTGGTAGATCAGGTCGTTCCCGGTCGAGTCGGCGACCGTGCCGGCCGGGTCCTGGCCGGGCGCCCAGAAGAACGTCTTCGGGTTGAGCGGCGCCGTGTCGGACGACGCCGAGGACGCGCCGATCGCGGCGACGACGAGCGCGGCGGTGAGGGTGAGCAGGATGCGTGCGGTTCTCATGGTGTCTCTCCTTCGGGAGGGTCGGACGGGAAGACCGCCCGGCGCGGCAAAACCTGCAGCTCAGCGGGAGAAGACGCAGCCGTTGCCGGTCGCGTCGTAGGCCTCGTTGCTCCAGAGCGGCTGGACGGCGAAGCGGCGGCCGCCGAACCGGACGGCGCGGAGGCCGTGCCAGGCGCACTTGTCGCCGTTCTCGGTCGACGTGCCGTCGTTCCAGCCGTCCTGGACGTTGTCGAAGTTGTCCGGGTCGACGACCGCCTCGGCGTACTCGTGGCCGAGGACGATGCTGTAGCCGTCGAAGACGCCGTGTCCGAACGCGTCGCTCGCGCGGTCGACCGTGTGCGCGCCGCAGCCCTTGCGGCCGAGCCCGGGCCAGTCCTGGTTCAGCCACGGGACGAAGGCGTACTGGACGCGCGTCCCGTCGCCCGCGTCGGCCTGCGAGTGGTAGCCGCACCAGACGGGGCCGCGGGGCGGGCGCGCGCCGGGCGGCGCCAGCAGGAGGTAGGTCGCCTGCGGGTCGTGGCCGAAGTGGGCGGCGGCGCGGCGCGCCTCGGCCGCGATCGGGTCGTTCGCGACGTGCGGCGCGAGCCCGAGCGCGAGCACGTTCGCCGGCACCGGCCGCGGATCCGTCCAGACGCCCTTCAGCTGGTGCGGCGGATTCGTGACGAAGCCGGAGCCGCCGGCGCAGCTCGTCGAGCCGGGGCGGGTCTGCGCGCAGTACTGCGTCTGGATCCCCGCCCAGGCGCTGCCGCCGACGGCGCCGAGGAACGCACGCACGTAGCGCTGCAGCGCCGCGCTCGAATACGTCCGCTCGCCGTCCGGGATCCGGAAGCCGTGCGCCCACCGCCTCCCCCAGAAGACGACGTAGACCGCCGGTGTCCGCTCGACGCCGATCGCGCCCTCGCCGGCCGCGCCGCCGCGCCACTCCAGGTTCTCGCCCCGGTCCGGGTCGACGGGCGACGCGCCGAGCGCCCAGAGGAAGTGCTTCGGCGCCGGCGCGGCCTGCGTGGTCGCGCGCGGCGCGAGCACCGCTGCCGCCAGCACGGCCAGGAGGAGCAGGCGTGTCGCCGGTCTCGCCATCGGACGGGAAGACCGGGGTGAACGAGGAAACCTGCAGGCGAGTTACGGCGTGCGCGCGGCGGCCAGCACGGCCGCGACGTAGCGGCGCACCGAGGCCGCGCCCGGCTGCCCCGCGGGCAGCTCGGCGGCGAAGGCGGTCGTTCCCTTCAGGGCGTTGTTCTGCCAGGTGACGGCGCTGCCCGCGAGCTGCGGCAGCGGGTGGTACGGGAGTCCGGAGACGCGCGCGAACGCCTTCTCGATCCGGCGGCGGCCGCCGGAGGCCCAGACGAGGTCCATGTGCTGGTGGAACCAGATCGTCACGTGCGGCCGCAGGCGCCGGATCAGGCGGTACGCGATCCGCGACTCGCGCTCCGAGAGCGCGTGCGGACCAGACTCGTAGACGCCGCCCATCGGCCTCCAGCGGATCGGGAAGTTGCGGTTCAGGTCGACGCCGTGCGCGTTCTGCCGCGTCCCGAGCGCGACGCCGTCCGGGTTCAGCGCCGGCACGATCCAGAGGTCGAGGCCGCGGGGCCTGCGGCGCTCGAGCGCGCGGGCGACCGCGATCCCGGCCGTCTCGTCGCCGTGGATCGAGCCGACGACGACCACGCGGACGCCGTTCGGGTCGCCGACCTCGACCGCGCGGATCGGCCGGCCCTGCCACGAGCGCCCGAGCAGGTGCGTCCGGTGGACGGACGGCGAGCCGGCCGCGAGGGCGGCGGCTACGAGGAGCGCAACCATTCGCCGAGCGGCAGCCGGGCGCCGAGCACTGAGAGGTCCCCGCCGTCGCGGATCGCGGTCGCCGCGTCTGCGAGCGCCTTCGCCGCGACCCACGCGAGCGCGCCGCCGACGCTGATCCGCTGCGCGCCCGCGGCGAAGATCTCCGCCGCGCTCAGCCCAGGGGTCGCGAGCACGTTCACCGGCTTCGCGACCGCCGCGCAGACGGCGCGGATCTCCTCGACCGTGCGCAGGCCGGGCGCGTAGAGGACGTCCGCGCCCGCGCGCTCGTACGCCTGCAGGCGCGCGATCGTGTCCTCGAGGTCGGGGTTGCCGCGGATGTGGTTCTCCGCCCTGCCGACGAGCTGGAACGGGAAGGCGAGCGCGCGGGCGGCGTCGGCCGCCGCCGCGACCCGCTCGGCCGCGTGCGCCGGGTCGTAGAGGCGCCCGCCGTCCGCCGGGTCCCAGTCCTCGATCGAGCCGCCGACCGCGCCCGCGGCGGCGACGCGGCGGATCGCCTCGGCGGCGTCCTCCGGCTCAGGCCCGTAGCCGTTCTCGAGGTCGGCGGACACGGGGAGCGAGGTCGCCGCCGCCAGCGCCGCCACGTGCGCGCACACCTCGTCGAGCGTTGCGCCGCCGTCGAGACGCCCGAGCGTGAACGCGAAGCCGGAGCTCGTCGTCGCGAGCGCGCGGAAGCCGAGCGCCTCGAGCACGCGCGCCGAGCCGGCGTCCCACGGGTTCGGGATCACGAACGGCTCGCCCCGGTGCAGCGCGGCGAAGGCCTCGGCCCTGGCTTCCTGCGACATCGAGGCCAACCTTGCCACGCGCACCACCGGGCGCGCGAGACGGCGTATAGTCGGGGGCGGAGTCGCCTCCCTCGCGAGACGCTGGGTCAGGAGGCGGGCAGTGCCGGTACCGCGTTCGATCGGACTCGTCGGGACGTATCCGCCGACGCGGTGCGGGATCGCGACGTTCACCGAGTCGCTCGCCCGGGCGCTGCTGGCGAACGAGTCCGCGTGCCGCGTCGGCGTCGTCGCCTGCGCCGACCCGACCGACCGCGTCGAGCATCCGCCCGAGGTCGTCGCGACGCTGCTGCCGGGCTCCCCGGAGTCGCGGTCGCGCGCGCTGGCGGCGCTCTCCGGCTTCGACGTCGCCGTCCTCCAGCACGAGTTCGGGATCTACGGCGGCGAGGATGGCGTCGAGGTGCTGCCGCTGCTGCGCGGGCTCGCCGTCCCGAGCGTCGCCGTCCTGCACACCGTGCCGCGCCGGCCGACCGCCCGGCAGCAGGCGATCCTCGAGGAGGTCGTGCGGCTCGCGTCCGCGACCGTCGTGCAGAGCGACGCGGCCCGCGCGCGGCTGCTCGAGCAGTACGCCGTCGACGGCGGGCGGGTGGCGACGATCCCGCACGGCGCCACGCTCAACCTGACCCCGGTCGACGCCCCGCGCTTCGCGCACGCCCCGGTCGTCCTCAGCTGGGGCCTGCTCGGCCGCGACAAGGGGATCGAGTGGGGGATCCGCGCGCTCGCCGCGCTGAGCGACCTCCGCCCCGCGCCGCGCTACGTGATCGCCGGCCAGACGCACCCGCGCGTCCTCGAGACGGCGGGCGAGGAGTACCGGGACTCGCTCCGCGCCCTCGCCGAGTCGCTCGGGGTCGGCGAGCGCGTCCAGTTCGAGAACGTCTACGCCGACACGCGGGCGCTGCTCGCCCGCGTCCGGGATGCCGACGTCGTCCTGCTCCCGTATCGCTCGCGCGAGCAGGTCGTCTCCGGCGTGCTCGTCGAGGCGATCGCCTCCGGGAAGCCGGTCGTCGCCACCCGCTTCCCGCACGCGGAGGAGCTCCTCGGGGCCGGCTCCGGACTGCTCGTCCCGCACGAGGACGCCGGCGCGATCGCGGACGCGCTCCGCCGGCTGCTCGGCGACCGCACGCTCGCGCTCCGCGCCACCGCGATCGCGCGGACGCAGGCGCGCGGGCTGGCGTGGGACCGCGTCGGCGCGCGCTACTACGAGCTCGCGGGACTGCTCGCGCAGGGCCGCCGGGCGCCGCGCCGGCGCGCCGAGGAGGCGCCGCTCCCCGCGCCGCCGTTCGCGCACCTGCTCCGGCTCGCGACCACGGAGGGCGTGTTCGAGCACGCCCGGGGAACCGAGCCGCGGCGCGAGCTCGGCTACTGCCTCGACGACTGCGCCCGCGCGCTCGTCGCCGTGCTGCGGGAGCCGAGCCGGACACCGCAGCTCGAGCGGCTGGCTGCGACCTGCCTCCGCTTCCTCGAGCGCGCGCAGCGTCCCGACGGCGGCTTCCGCGACCGGCTCTCGGTCGACGGCGTCTGGGACGCCCGCGCCGGCTCGGACGACGCGGCCGGGCGGGCGCTCTGGGCCGCCGGCACGGCGGCCGCGGCGGCGACCGGCGAGGCGGAACGGGCGCGGGCGCTGCGCGTGCTCGAGCTCGGCGCCGGCTTCTCGACGCCTCATCCGCGCGCCGCCGCGTACGCGCTCCTCGGAGCCGTGGAGGTCGCGTCCGGCGCCGGCCTCGAGCTCTGCGCGCGGCTCGTCCCGGTGCTCGGGCGGGTGCGGCCCGATCCCGACTGGCCGTGGCCGGAGCCGCGGCTCGCCTACGCGAACGCGCTCCTGCCGGAGGCGCGGATCGCGGCCGGCGCGGCGCTCGGCGACGAGGGTCTCCTGGCGTCGGGGCTGATGCTGCTCGAGTGGCTGGTCGCGGTCGAGCTCGACGGCCGCCACTTCAGCTTCGCGCCGGTCGGCGGCTGGGCCCGCGGCGAGCGACGGCCCGGCTTCGACCAGCAGCCGATCGAGGCGGGCGCGATGGCCGACGCGTGCGCGCGCGCCTTCGACGTCACGGGCGAGGACGTCTGGGCGGAGCGGGCGCTCGCCGCCGCCCGCTGGTTCCTCGGCGCGAACGACGGCCGCGTCCCGCTCTACGACCGCGAGAGCGGAGGCTGCCGCGACGGGCTCACGGCCACCGGGGTCAACGCGAACGAAGGGGCCGAGTCGACGATCGCGCTGATCGCCGCCCTGCAGCAGGCGCGGCGGCTTCAGGCGGCCGCGAGCAGCGCGTCCACGAGCGGCCGCACCTCGACCGAGGCGGCGCCGACGAACCGGTCGGCGGCGCCGTACGTGAGGTAGATCGTGCCGTCGGGAAGCGGAACCGCGCCCTGGACGAAGACGACGGCGTCGACGTCGCCCTCGCGCTCCCAGTCGAGCTCCGGGCGGAGCAGCGGCTCGTCCAGCACCGCCTTCGTCCGTCCCGTCGCGTCGTCGAGGAGCGCCGCCTTCAGCGTGTACTCGGAGGAGGCGTCCCGCTCGTGGTAGAAGAGCAGCAGCCCCGCCTCGGTGGTGACCGGCGGCGCTCCGGCGCCGACGCCGAGCGCGCCCGGGGCCGGCCGGATCACCGTGTGTCCGTCGAGGTCGCGGAGGTGCTCGTCCCAGTAGCCGGCGTCCGGGGCGGCGAGCTCGTCGAGCGAGTCGAAGACCGCGAGCTGGACGTCCGGGTGGATCCGGTGCAGGAGCGCGACGCGCCCGTCCCGCAGGTTGAAGACGACCGCGTCCTTGTCCTCGCGTCCCTCCGGCCCGACGACCCGGCCGGAGGTGCGGTTGAGCCGGAAGCGGCCGTCCTCGTGGACGAGCCGGTGGATGCCCACGCGCCAGGGGAGGCCGCTCTCGGGCGGCGGCAGGTGCGTGTAGGTCATGAGCACGTGCTCGGCGCCGCCGCTCCAGACGCGCTGCACGCGCGGGTCCTCGATCCCGTACGCGCCCTCCTCCTCGGCGGTCGCGAGCACCTGCTGGAACTCGTAGCGGAGCCCGTCGGCGGAGGTGAAGACGAGCACGTCGGAGACGTAGTCGCGGAAGCGCGGCCCCGGCCCCCGGTTGGGCGCGTACCCGTCGCGGACGCCGCGGGCGAAGAGATGGAAGACGCCGTCCTCCCGGATCACGCCCGCGTTGAACACCGGCCCGTAGCCGGGCGCGGAGCCCGGCCCGAGAAGCGGCCGTTCGGCCAGCCGGCGGGCGGCGAGATCGGAGACGGGACGATGCATGCGCTAGCTCTAGCCTCAGGATCGGACGGTGGGGACGGAAAACGATCGTCGAAGCGGATGAGGTCGGAATGAGCGATTCCGGGCTCCTGCACCGGTACGACGGCAACCCGATCCTCTCGGCGGCCGACTGGCCGTCGACGGTCAACGCGGTCTTCAACCCCGGCGCGGCGCGGCTCGACGGCGAGACGGTGCTGCTCGTCCGGGTCGAGGACCGGACGGGGCTCTCGCACCTCTGCGTCGCCCGCAGCCGGGACGGCCTCACCGGCTGGCGAGTCGCCTCCGAGCCGGCGCTCGAGCCGATGCTCGGCTGGGACGCCGAGCGCTTCGGGATCGAGGACCCGCGGATCACGCAGTGCGGCGAGGACTTCATGGTCGTCTACACCGGCTACTCGAGCGCCGGGCCGCTCGTCTGCCTCGCCTCGACGCGCGACTTCGAGCACTTCGAGCGTCTCGGCACGATCATGCCGCCGGAGGACAAGGACGCGGCCCTCTTCCCGCAGCGGCTCGGCGGCCGCTGGGCGCTCGTGCACCGGCCTGTCTCGACGGCGCCGCGGCACGCCGCGCACCTCTGGCTCTCGTGGAGCCCCGACCTGCATCACTGGGGCGACCACACGATCCTGCTGCCGGCGCGCGAGGGCGGCTGGTGGGACGCGCACAAGGTCGGGCTCTGCCCGCCACCGCTCCTGACCGATCGCGGCTGGCTCCTCCTCTACCACGGCGTCCGCACGACGGCGTCGGGGTCGATCTACCGGCTCGGGCTCGCGCTGCTCGACCGCGAGCATCCGGAGCAGGTGCTCGCCCGCTCGAGCGAGTGGATCTTCGGGCCGGAGGCCGAGTACGAGCGGTCGGGCGACGTCGCCGGGGTCGTGTTCCCGTGCGGGTGGACGCTCGCGGACGACGGCGACACGCTCCTCGTCTACTACGGCGCCGCGGACACCACGGTGTGCGTCGCGACCGCGAGCCTGTCGGCGCTGCTGGCGTGGCTCGAGCGGCACCCGTCGTGGGGAGCGGCCGACCGCCGCCTCCGCCCGCGTCCGGGCTGAGCACGGACGCGACGCTGCGGGATGGAGCTAGTCGGACTCGAACCGACGACCTCCTGGGTGCGATCCAGGCGCTCTCCCAGCTGAGCTATAGCCCCGCGGCCCCCTAGTGTACCGGGCGATGCGCGCGGTCTACGAGATCGATCCGCCCTCCTGGGGGGAGACGCTCGCAGTCCTCCAGTCCGTCTCGCTGGCGGACGTGCACTCGCGCGTGCGGGCGCGCGTCGTCGACGTCGCGGGGACGCGGGTGACGCTCGACTTCCCGGCGCTCGACGGGGAGACGAGCGCGGAGCAGCTGCTCGCAGCGTGCGTCTCGGGCGAGTGGGCCGACCGCGGCGACATGCGCTCCTGCCGGCTGGTCGAGGTCGAGTGGCCGGAGGAGCTTCCGGGCCCGCGGTTCGCCGCCGCGCCGGGCGTCACGGTCGGGGCGATCGTCAAGCCGGCGCTCGGGCTGGAGCCCGCCGAGGCGGCCGCGGTCGCCGGGGAGCTCGCCGCCGGCGGCGCGGTCCTGGTCAAGGACGACGAGCTGCAGCGCTCCTCGCCGGAGCGGGTTCGCGCGATCGGCGGCGCGATCCCGGAGGACGTCCTCTACGCCGCGAACGTGACCGGCGCGGACGCCGACGCGATCGTCGCGGCCGGCGCGGACGCGCTCATGGTCAACGCGTTCATCGCCGGGCTCGGGTCGATCTCGCGGCTGCGCGAGTACGGGCTGCCGATCTTCGTCCACCGCGTCGGCTCGTCGTTCCTGCGCCGCAGCGACGCGGTCTCGGTCTCGGCGCGCGTGCTCGCGGAGCTCACCCGGCTGCTCGGCGCCGACTACGTGCAGGTCGGGTCGTTCTCGCCGCGGACGTTCGACAGCGACGACGAGGTGCGCGAGCAGATCGCGGCGGCGCGGCCGGCGACGGCGGTGATCGGCGGCGGCGTCGGCGCCGAGAACGCGGTCGAGCAGCTCGAGCGCGCGGGCACGCGCGAGGGCGTGATGCTCCTGCTCGGCTCCGCCGCGTACGCGCATCCGGACGGCCTCGCCGCCGGCGTCGCGGCCGCGGTCGCGGCAGTGTCCCCTGCGGACACGTCCGGTATCTGATACCGGACGTGTCCGGAAAGGACTACGCCGCGAAGAGCGTCAGGTCCGGCTCGCGCTCGCCGCGGAGGACGGCGAGGTCGACCTCGACCGCGCGATAGCCGCGCGACTCGGCGAGCGCGACCGCCTGCGGCTTCAGCGACTGCGCGGCGAGGATGCCGCGGCAGGCCGCCTTCGCCGGGTCCTCGCGGATGAAGCCGAGGTAGCGGGTCAGCTGCTCGACCGCCTCGATCGTGCCGACGCGCTTGATCTCGACCGCCACCCACTCCCCCGCCGCGTCCTTGCACATCAGGTCGACCGGCCCGACCTCGGTCTGCCACTCGCGCTTCACGAGCACGAGCTCCTCGCCGAGCGCGTCCGGCGCGGCCGCGAGCGCCTCCTGCAGGTCGCGCTCGACGCCGTCCTTCTGCAGCGCCGCCGACTCGCCCATGTCGTGGGTGACGTCGGAGAGCACCTCGACGAGCCGGATCTCGAGCGCGTCCTCCGTCTTCGGCTTCGTCACGACGAGCCGCTCGCCCTCGTCGGCGACGAAGGTCGGCGCCGTCATCCAGTTCAGCGGCTTGTAGCCGCCCGCGTCGTCGTGGACGAGCACCGAGCCGTCCGCCTTCAGGATCAGCAGCCGCACCGCCTCCGGGAGGACGGCGTTCACCCGGCCCGAGTAGCGGACCTCGCAGCGGGCGACCAGCAGGCGCACGGGAGGAACCTACTGTCCCGTCCGGACATGTCCGGTCGGGATCCGTGGTTCGCCCGGATGCTCCTCGCGTCCCGGCGGCGGACGATCACCGCGTGACCGACCCCGACCTGCTCGCGCGCTTCGCCGTCGCCCCGGATGCCGACGACGAGCCGCCGGCCGTCGAGGGGGACGAGCCGGAGTTCGACCCGTACGCGTGGGCGGACGCCTACGACTGGCTCGCCGACGAGCGGGCGCCGCTGCTCGCCGGCTCGGGGACGAGCGCCTAGCCGCGAAAACCCCGAGCGCCGTCGGGGCTTGCCCCGATGGAGGACGGTCCGGGCGGGCGCAGTCTCGGAGTGAAAGGAGCGTTCGCCATGCCCGCGACGGGCGTGCCCAGACAGGACGGCTTCTTCGGCATCCGGCTCGAGTCCATCGGCGGGCTCGGCGCGCACCTCGCCGGGCAGATGCTCGCGGAGGCGATCGTCCTGCGGCAGGGGCTGAACGCGACGCACTTCTCCTCGTACGGCTCGGAGAAGAAGGGGACGCCGGTGAAGTCGTTCGTGCGGATCGCGCCGGACGGCGGGCCGATCCGGACCTCGAGCCCGGTCGAGGAGCCGCAGGTCGTCGCCGTCTTCCACGAGGCGCTCGTCGACGCCGGCGACGTCCTCGCCGGCCTGCCCTCGGACGGCACGGCGATCGTCGCGACCGCCGCCGCGCCCGCGGAGCTGCGCGCGCGGCTCGGGCTCGCGACCGGGACCGTGGGCGCGCTCGACGCGCAGCAGATCGCGATCGAGGAGAAGACGCGCGTGAACACGGCGCTCATGGGCGCGGTCGCGCGCGCCTGCCCGGTGCTCGACCCGGACGCCGTCCGCGAGACGATCCGCGCCACCTTCTCCCGCCGCCACCCGGAAGTCGTCGACGCGAACGTCCGCACCTTCGACCGCGGCTACGAGGAGCTCCGCACCGACACGGTCGCCGCCCCCGCCGGCGCGCCCGGCCGCCCCGTCGCCCGCGCCGCGCCCGCGTTCGGCTACCTCGACGCGCCGCTCGGCGGCGTCCTCCTCGAGCCCGGCAACTCGGTCGCGAAGGACATGAGCACCTCGCGCGAGGGCTTCCTGCCGGAGCTCGTGCTCGACGACTGCGTCCACTGCGGGCTCTGCGACGTCGTCTGCCCCGACCTCTGCCTCGTCTGGGAGCCGATCCCGGACGGCGTCCGGCTGCGCGGGATCGACTACCGCTACTGCAAGGGCTGCCTCAAGTGCGTCGACGCGTGCCCGACCGGCGCGATCCGCGAGCGCCGCGAGGAGCCCGGCTGGGCGGACGCGAACCGGACGCCGCTGTTCGCGGAGGTGGCGTGACGGCCGTCGCGACCCGCACCCGCGCCGCGCAGCGCACCGAGTTCCGCTCCGGCAACGAGATGGCCGCCCTCTCGGCGCAGGCGATCGACTTCCACCTGATGGGCTACTACCCGATCACGCCGTCGACCGAGATCGCCGAGCTCCTCGACGAGCTGCGCGCGGAGGGCGCGCACCGGACGGTGATGATCCCCGCCGACGGCGAGCACGGCGCGGCCGGGCTCTGCTACGGCGCGGCGGTCGGCGGCGGACGCGTCTTCAACGCGACGAGCGCGCAGGGGCTGCTCTACGGGCTCGAGCAGTACCCGGTGCAGGCCGGGACGCGCTACCCGATGCTGCTCGACCTCGCGACGCGCACGGTCAGCGGCCCGCTCGACATCCGCGGCGACCACTCGGACGTCTACTACGCGCTGGACACCGGCTGGCTCGTCCTGCTCGCGCGCGACCCGCAGGCGGTCTACGACCTGAACGTCTGCGCGCTCCGGGTCGCCGAGCACGCGGACGTGCGGCTGCCGGCGATCGTCGCCTTCGACGGCTTCTTCACCTCGCACCAGAAGCGCCGCGTCGAGCTGTTCGAGGACGCGGCCGACGTGCAGGCATTCCTCGGGCCGTTCGAGGTCGCGGTCGAGGCGCTCGACCCGCGGCGCCCGGTCACCGTCGGGCCGTACATGAACGACCCCGACCTGATCAACAACAAGTTCCAGCTCAACCTCGCGATGGCGGCCGCCGGGCGGGTGCTGCCGGAGGTCTTCGCCGAGTACGAAGCGCTGTCCGGCCGCCGCTACGACGTCGTCGACCTCTACCGGATGGAGGACGCCGAGGTCGCGCTGCTCCTGCTCAACTCCGCCGCCGAGACCGCGAAGGACGCCGCCGACCGGCTGCGCGAGGCGGGGATCCGCGCCGGCGTCGTCAGCCCGAACGTGCTGCGGCCGTTCCCGGCGGCGATCCTGCGCGAGGCGCTGCGCGGGGTGCGGACGCTCGTGATCGGGGAGCGCGGCGACTCGTACGGCTCCGGCGGCGGCCCCGTCTCGCACGAGGTCAAGTCGGCGCTGAAGGACGACCCCGAGAACCGGACGCGCTGCCTGACGCGGATCTACGGGCTCGGCGGCCGCGACTTCCACCTCGAGGACGCCGAGCAGCTGTTCGGGCTCGCCTTCGACGAGGCCGCGCCCGCGTTCGACTACCACGGCGTCCACGCGGGCGACCCGGCGAATCCGCCGCGGCGGCCCGGCCTGCCGGCGCTGACGCGCGAGGAGCAGACCTCGGGGCTGATCCGGGTGCGCGAGACGAACGGCAGCCTCGCCGTCGAGGCGCCGCCCGCATGGCAGCTCGCGGCGAAGCCGAAGCGCGTCGCGCCGGGCCACGGCGCCTGCCCCGGCTGCGGCGTGTTCCCCGCGCTCGACCAGTTCCTGCGCGGGATCGAAGGCGACGTCGTCGTCCTCTACCAGACCGGCTGCGCGATGGTCGTCTCGACCGGCTACCCGTACACCTCGCACCGGGTCACGTACGTCCACAACCTGTTCCAGAACGGCGCCGCGACGCTCGCCGGACTCGTCGAGATGTTCCACGAGCGGCAGCGGCGCGGCGAGCTGCCGGCCGGCGAGGAGCTCACGTTCGTCATGGTCACGGGCGACGGCGGTATGGACATCGGCACCGGCGCCGCGATCGGGACGGCGCTCCGCAACCACCGCCTGATCGTCGTCGAGTACGACAACCAGGGCTACATGAACACGGGCGCGCAGCTCTCGTACTCGACGCCGCTCGGCCACCGCACCTCGACGAGCCACGTCGGCCCCGCCGAGCACGGCAAGGGCTTCCACCACCGCGACACGCCGCAGATCATGGCCGCGACGAACATCCCGTACGTCTTCACGGGCGTCGAGGGCTTCCCGGACGACCTGCTCGCGAAGGGCGCGAAGGCGCAGTGGTACGCGCGGAACGAGGGCATGGCGTACGGGAAGCTCCTGATCTCGTGCCCGCTGAACTGGCTGACCGAGGACCGGGCGGGCGCGGACGTCGTGCGGCTCGCGGTCGACTCCTGCTTCTTCCCGCTCTACGAGATCGAGCGTCACCGGACGGCCCTCACCTACGACCCGGAGCCGCTCGGGCGGCGCGTGCCGGTCGCGGACTGGCTGAAGGCGCTGGGCAAGACGCGGCACCTGACGCGGCCCGGGTTCGAGGCGGAGCTGGCCGAGATCGAGGCCGAGGTCGACCGGCGCTGGCGGCGGCTGAAGGCGATGTCCGAGCACCCGGAGCTCTGATGGCGAGGATCCTCGACAAGCGCGAGCTGACGCCGGTGACGCGGCTCTTCGTCGTCGACGCGCCGCTCGTCGCGCGGCACGCGCAGCCCGGACAGTTCGTGATCGTCCGCGTCGCCGAGCACGGCGAGCGCGTCCCGATCTCGATCACCGACTTCGACCTCGAGGCCGGGACGGTGACGCTCGTCGTCCAGGAGGTCGGGCACACGAGCGGCCTGCTCTGCGCGCTCGAGCCGGGCGACGAGCTGCTCGACCTCGTCGGGCCGCTCGGCCTGCCGGCCCCGCTGCCGGCGTCCGGCCACGCCGCGCTCGTCGGCGGCGGCTTCGGAGCGGGCGCGGTCTTCCCGCTCGCGCGCGAGCTGCGCCGCCGCGGCGTCCGCGTGACGTCGATCGTCGGCGCGCGCACGGCGGAGCTGCTGATCCTGCGCGAGCTGCTCGAGCCGGCGAGCGACGCGTACGAGCCGTGCACCGACGACGGCTCGCTCGGCTACCACGGCTTCACCGCCGCCCGGCTCGGCGAGCTGATCGAGGCCGGCGCCGGCTTCACCTGCGTCTACGCGGTCGGGCCGATGCCGATGATGCGCGCCGTCGCCGAGACGACGCGGCCGCACGGGCTGCAGACCTGGGTCTCGCTCGACCCGATCATGGTCGACGGCACCGGCATGTGCGGCGCCTGCCGGATCTCGATCGGCGGCGAGACGAAGTTCGCGTGCGTCGACGGGCCCTTCTTCGACGCGCACGCCGTCGACTTCGACGAGGCGGTCGTGCGCTCGAAGATGTACGTCGACGAGGAGCGCGTCGCGGCGGAGGTCGCGCTGTGACGCTGATCCACCCGACGAAGACCGAGATGCCCGCGCTCGACCCGGTCGCGCGGCGCAGGCTCTGGGACGAGGTCGCGGTCGGCTACACGGTCGAGCGCGCGCTCGCGGAGTCGCGCCGCTGCGTCCAGTGCCAGGAGCCGGTGTGCGAGGAGGGCTGCCCGGTCGGCGTCCCGATCCGCGACTTCGTGCGCCGCGTCCAGCTCGGCGACTTCGCGGGCGCCGCCGAGCTGATCCGGACGAAGAACGTCCTCCCCGCGATCTGCGGCCGCGTCTGCCCGGTCGAGCACCAGTGCGAAGCCGTGTGCGCGACGAACGCGAAGCTCGAGCCCGTCGGCATCGGCCGGCTCGAGCGCTTCGTCGCCGACTGGGAGCGCTCCCGTCCGCGGGACGGAGCGCCGCGCAAGCCCGTGCAGCGCCTCGAGAACGTCGCGATCGTCGGCTCCGGCCCGGCAGGACTGACGGCGGCGAGTGACCTCGCCAGGCTGGGTTACGGAGTCACGGTCTTCGAGGCGCTGCACGCGATCGGCGGCGTGCTCCGCTACGGCATCCCGGAGTTCCGGCTGCCGAAGGCGATCGTGGACGAGGACGTGGAGCGGTTGCGCGAGCTCGGCGTCGAGTTCCGCACCGACGTCGTCGTCGGCAAGACGGTGACGATCGACGAGCTGCTCGGCGAGCTCGGCTACTCGGCGGTGTTCGTCGGCACGGGCGCCGGCTCGCCGAAGTTCATGGGCGTCCCCGGCGAGAACCTGAAGGGCGTCTACTCGGCGAACGAGTACCTGACCCGCGTGAACCTGATGCGCGCCTACGACTTCCCGGGCTACGACACGCCCGTCAAGCGGCCGACCCGCGCCGCCGTGATCGGCGCCGGCGACACGGCGATGGACGCCGCGCGTGTCTCGATCCGGCTCGGCGCGGAGGAGGCGCACGTCGTCTACCGGCGCAGCCAGGCGGAGATGGGCGCGCGGCGCGAGGACTTCGCGCGCGCGGTCGAGGAGGGCGCGATCTTCGACTGGCTGACGCTGCCGGTCGAGCTCCTCGGCGACGGCGACGGCCGCGTCCGCGCGCTCGTCTGCCGGCGGATGGAGCTCGGCGAGCCCGACGAGTCCGGTCGCGCACGGCCGGTCGAGGTCCCGGGGTCCGACTTCGAGCTCGAGGCGAACCTCGTCGTGATCGCGCTCGGCACGAACCCGAACCCGCTCGTGCCGCAGACCACGCCCGGGCTCGACGTCGACGGCCACGGCTGCGTCGTCGTCGACCCCGAGACGGGAGCGACGAGCAGACCGGGCGTCTGGGCCGGCGGCGACATCGCCACCGGCGCCGCGACCGTGATCCTCGCGATGGGCGCGGGACGCCGCGCCGCGAGCTCGATCCACCAGTCCCTCGAGGGAGGATGAGATGGAGACGTTTGGCCCCGAGGTGACCGGCTTCCTGCCGGCGCACCTGGCGGAGACCGTTCTCTTCGACGACCGCGCCGACGCGGGCCGGAGGCTCGCCCATGCCCTGCCTGACGACCTCGACCGGCCGGTCGTCTTCGGCACGACGCGCGGCGGGGTCGAGATCGGCGCCGAGGTCGCGGCCACCCTGCACGCGCCGCTCGACGCGGTCGTCGTCGCGCCGGTGCGCCGCTCGCCGGAACACGAGTACGCGGTCGGCGCCGCAGCCCCCGGCGAGGCGGTCTACCTGCGCGAGCCGCACGGGCTGAGCCCGGCGCAGGCGGTCGTCGCGGTCGCGCGCGCGCGGCACGCCGCGGCGCACGACGACGCGCTGCTGCACGAGCACGTCCGGCGCGTCGCGGTCGGAGGGCGCGACGTCGTCCTCGTCGACGAGGCGATCACGACCGGCGCGACGATGGCCGCCGCCGTCGCCTGGGCGCGCGGCGTCGACGCGGGGCTGGTCGTCGCCGCCGTGCCGGTGGGAGCGTCGGCGGGGCTGCGGCTCGTCCGCGCGCTCGCCGACCGGGTGATCTGCCTCTACGAGTTCGAGGTGATCGGCTCGCGCGCCGTCTGGTTCGGCGACTTCCCGCGGCTCGGCGACGGCGAGGTGGTGCGGCTGATGGAGGTGACGCGATGACGACGGAGATCCACGTCCGCTTCGTGCGGGAGCACGACGCCGAGAGCGCCTTCCCGACCGTGTCCGGCCACGTCGCCGGCGCGCGGCTCGCGGCGGCGGGCATCGACGTCGAGTGCGACCCCGTCGCGGAGGCGGCGGTCATGCACGAGCTGGAGCTGGCCCTCGACGAGTGGCTGCACGACCACGAGCTGCCGTTCGCGCCGCTCGACGTCGGCGAGCACACGCTGCTCGTCAGGCCGCCCGGCGACTGAAGCCGAGAGAGGAGATCCGATGACCGAGTCGCTCGCCCGCGAGGAGCTGGAAGGCCTGGTCCACGAGTATCGCCACGCGCGAGAGGAGCACCGCCGCGCCCGGCGCGGAAGCCGGACGCGGCGGCGGCTCGGCGCGCACATGCGGGAGCTGGAGGTCCGCTTCGAGCACGTGCTCGGGGCGGTGCCGCTCGAGGACGCGACGCGCCACTCGTGGCGCGAGCACCTGCACGACCGGTCGGCGCCCCCGGCCGCGCCGGCGCGCGGTATGCCCCTGCCCGCCGCGCAGGGCGCGTCCGTCCGCTGGCCCGGCGGCGGCGAGCCGGTCGTGAGCGTGCAGCTGCGGGGCGACCTGCCCGCGGACGCGCGCGAGGAGCTCGAGCGACGGCTGCGCGAGACGCTGCGGTTCACGCCGCGGCCGCTCGTGCGGGCGCGGGCGACGATCGAGCGTCTCGCCGACCCGGCCTCGGCGCGTCCGGTCGTCGTCCGGGCGAGCCTCGACCTCGGCGCGCACACCGCCCGCGCGCACGCCGAGGCGGCCTCCACCGCCGACGCGCTCGACCTGCTCGAGGCCCGCCTGCGCCGGAGCGTCGTCGAGTTCGAGCAGCGCGAGGACGCGCAGCGGCGGCGCGCCTAGCCGCGCTCGACGCGCGAGCCGCCGACGATCGCGTCGGCGCCGTCGTCGAAGCGGACCCACGCCTTGCCCTTGCCGTCGTAGTCGGGCGACCAGACGACGAGCGTCGCGTCGCGGCCGGCGACGCGGACGCGCTCCGTCCCTTCCGGCTCGACGCCGCTCCAGACGCGGACGAACGGGTTGTGCTGGCGCTCGCGGCCGATCGTCGTCTCGTCGGTGTGGCCGGGAAGGACGCGCATCTCGTCGGGCAGCGCCATGAACGTGTCCATGACGGCGTTCCGGATCGCCGCGAAGTCGCCGCCGCCGACCGCGTCCTTGAACAGGGTGTCGCCGGTGAGGACGGCCCTGCCCTCGACGACGAACGCGACCATGTCGTCGGAGTGGCCGGGCGTCGCGCTGCCGAGGATCCGCAGCTCGCCCCAGTCCCACGCGCCCGGCTCGGCGATCACGGGGATCCCGAAGCGGTCGGCGAGCTCGCGCTCGTGCTCGACGTGGTCGTGGTGCGCGTGCGTGCGCAGCAGCGCGACCGGGGTCGCGCCCCACTCCGCGACGGCGGCGACGAGCGGCGCCGGGTCGGCGCCGGAGTCGACGAAGACGGCCGTCCCGCCCTCGCCGTCCGCGATCGCGTAGGCGTTCGACAGCCACTCGGGGTGCATGCTCCGCTCGACGAGCATGGCGGTAGGCTAGTCGGGTAGCGATCCCAGCGAGGAGGACCGATGGCCGGCCTGATGTCCAGAGCGTCGTTGATCGTGAAGGCGAAGTTCTCGAAGCT
>DASSNM010000017.1:0-68265 GCA_035688025.1 Gaiellaceae bacterium
GTCGACGCGCTCGTAGCGCCACGGCCCGTCGACGAAGCGCGCCGAGGCGACCAGCGCGCGCTCGGTCAGGTAGCGGTCGCCGTCGCCGTAGATCCCGAGCGTGGGCGCCTGGATCCGCGGCAGGCGGGGGCTGTCGGTGCCGGCCAGCGTCGCGACCGGCAGGTTCGCCCGGTACCAGTTGAGTCCGGCGGTCAGCGCCGCCGGGTCGGCGAGGTCGGCGAGGTAGCGCTCGGCGTCGGGCGCGTCCTCGAACAGGATCCGCAGCAGGAACCAGTCGTCGCGCCGGAGCGCGTCCTCCGCGTCGGGGGCGAGGAACAGGAGCCGGTACCAGGACTGCTCGAGCGCGCGGCGGTCGGGTCGCACCGCGCCCGGGAAGCCGACGGACATGGCCACGAGCCGGTCGACGCGCTGCGGCGCGAACGCGGCGAGCGCCCACGCGATCGGCGCGCCCCAGTCGTGACCGACGACGTGCGCACGCTCGACCCCGAGCGCGTCGAGCAGGGCGACCGCGTCGGCGACGAGCCGCTCCATCGCGTACGCCTCGACGCCCTCGGGCCGCTCGCTGCGGCCGCGGCCGCGCAGGTCGGGGACGATCGCGCGGAAGCCCGCCGCCGTGAGCGCGGGCGCCTGGTTCCGCCAGACCTCGCCCGTGTCCGGGAAGCCGTGGAGCAGCAGGACCGGCGTCCCCTCGCCCGCGTCCTCGACGTGGAAGCGGAGCCCGTTCGCCTCGACGTTCACGCGCGGGCCCGCCGCCGCTCGCGGGCGGCGCGGAAGTCGGCCGCGTACGCCTCGGCCATCGCTGCGCGCGGCCCCGGCAGGACGGAGGCGAGGCTCTCCGGGAGCGCGGAGCCGAGCGTCCGCGCCAGGGAGGGCGCGCCGAGGAGCGCGCGCAGCACGTCCACGCGCTCCGACGGCGGATCCTGCGCGCGGACGAACGCCAGCGTCGCCTCGTACGCCGGCAGCAGCGTCGCGTCGCGGCGCTCGTGGAACGCGTGCATCGTCGCGTCCCAGTCGGCGCCGTCGAGCCACTCGCCGAGCGCGTCGGCGAGCCAGAACGCCTGGCCGACCGCGTCGCCGATGCCGAGACCGGTCGCGAAGTCCTTCAGGTAGCCGGCGTCGCCGGTGAGCGCCCAGCCGGGGCCGTAGGGGACGCGGAAGTAGTTGGCGACGCCCTTGACGCCCTTCAGCTTCCCCTCGAGGGTCGCGCCGCGGAGCCGGGCCTCCATCCCGTGCAGGCGCGAGTACCGCTCGAGGAAGGTCGCGAGCGGGTCGGCGCGGAAGGTGTCGAAGTCCTCCGGCTGCACCTCGAGCGCCAGGCAGTCCTCGCCCGGGCGCATCGGGAAGAGGAAGCCGATCGTGTCGCCGCCGAAGTGCAGCTCGAGCGTCGGCTCCGGCTGCGGCGCGACCCCGTGGAAGTAGCCGAAGTAGCCGGGCCGCTGGGCGGGCACCTCGCGATACGACTCCGCGCCGACCCATTCCGCGACCTTGGACGCCTTGCCGTCGGCGCCGACGACGACGCGCGCGCGGATCTCCTCCCCGGCCGCGACGACGCCGACGACGGCGCCGTCCTCGACGAGCAGGCGCTCGACGGCGGTGCGCGTGCGGAGCTCGGCGCCCTCGGCGACCGCGCGCTCCTGCAGGAGCGAGTCGAGGACGTTCCGGCGCGGCGCGAGCGAGAACGCGTCGCCCGGAGCGGCCGGCCCCTCGAAGACGCAGTCCTCGATCACGGTGCGGTGGCGCGTGACCCGCCTGAACCCCGCCTCGAGCAGGCCGTCGAGCACGCCGAGCGCGTCGAGCCGCGCCACGACGTCGGGCGCGACGTAGTGGGTGGAGAGCGTGTCGCTCGGGAACGCGTCGCGGTCGAGCAGGAGCACGCGCCGGCCCTGGCGGGCGAGCAGGATCGCGAGGCTCGCGCCGGCGACGCGCGCGCCCACGACGACGACGTCGTGCTCCGGCTCCACCGCCGGGAGACTACTGCGATTTCGCCGTCACGAAGCCGTGACGCTCTCGTATCCGTGTCTGACACCGGGACATGGCCGATCCGGCCATGTCCCGGTGCGTGCGAGACTGACCCCGTGGAAGCGGCGCAGGTGAGCCTTCTCCGCTGGCTGCGGCGGCAGCTGCGCCAGCCGATCCCGATGCGCGAGCACCTCGAGGCCGCGGTCGAGAACGACGACGTCGCGGAGGCGCGCCGGCTGCTCGCGACCTTCGACTTCAGCGACGCGCAGCGCCGGAACGTCGAGCAGCTGCTCGACGCCTGGGAGCGCGGAAGCCGCTAGTAGAGACCCTCGCGGCGGGCGTACCGCTCGGCGCGCTCTCGGTCGTACTCCTCGGCGTCGAAGCCGGGGTCGTTCAGGGAGCGGAGGATCTCGCCGGAGCTCGGCAGCTCGTCGCGCGAGACGTGGCGCTCCGGATTCCAGAGGTCGGACCGGATCAGCGCCTTCGGGCACTGCGTGTACGCCTCCTCGACCTCGACGAGGATCCCGAGCCGCGGCGTCTTGCCCTCGACCGCGCTCGCCGCGAGCAGCTCCGGGTCGTCCACGAGCCGCGCGCGCCCGTTGACGCGGAACGTGTCGCCGACGCCGGGGATCAGGAAGAGGAGCGCGATCCGGTCGTCCGCGAGCAGGTTCGTAAGCGTGTCCGCGATCCGGTTGCCCGGGCGGTCCGGGACGAGCAGCGTCCGCTCGTCGAGGATGCGCACGAAGCCGGCCGGGTCGCCGCGCGGCGAGACGTCGAGCCCGCCGTCCGGGTGGCTCGTCGCGACGACGACGAACGGCGAGCGCTCGACGAACCGCCGCGTCAGCGCGTTGAGGCGGTCGGCGATCTTCGAGAGCACGACCTCGGTCGGCCCGCCGCCGATCGTCTCGCGCAGCTGCGCCTCGTTCACGCGAACCTCGGCGGCCGCTTCTCGCGGATCGCGGCGACGCCCTCGCGGACGTCGGGGCCGGTCATGTCCATGAACTCGAGCGCGAGCGAGGCGTCGAAGATCGGGCCGGCGTTCCGGAGCCAGTCGTTCAGCGCGAGCTTCGTGTGCCGGATCGCCGCCTGGGCTCCCGACGCGAGCCGTTGCGCGACCTCGAGTGCGCGCGCCTCGAGCTCGTCCTCGGGGACGCAGAGCGAGACGAGCCCGATCCGTTCCGCCTCGACGCCGTCCACCGGCTCGCAGAGGAGCAGGTGGTACTTCGCCTTCGCCATCCCGCAGAGGAGCGGCCAGACGATCGCCGCGTGGTCGCCGGCGGCGACGCCGAGCTTCGTGTGCCCGTCGACGATTCGTGCGTTCGGGGTCGCGATCGAGACGTCGGCGAGCAGGCCGACGACGAGGCCGGCGCCGACCGCGGGGCCGGTGATCGCGGAGACGATCGGCGTCGGGCAGGCGAGCAGGTTGTAGACGAGGTCGCGCGCCTCGTGGAAGACGCGGCGGCGCGTCTCCGCGTCGTCGGCGATCGCGAGCACGAGGTCGAGGTCGCCGCCGGAGCTGAACGCCCCGTCTGCGCCGCGGACGACGACCGCGCGCGTCTCCTCGTCGCGTCCGATCGCCTGCCAGACCGCGGCGAGCTGCCCGTGCATCGACTCGGAGACCGCGTTCAGCCGTCCCGGCGCCCGCAGCGTCAGCCGCAGGATCCCCTCCGCCGGCCGGTCGAACTCGAGCGCGGGGAACCCGGTCGCGTAGTCGTACGGCACGCCCGCATCCTACGGGCGCCACACATCCGTGACGCTTCCGTCGACAAGGTGCCCGGCACCTTTCTGACGCACGCGTCACGGCTTCGTCACGGGCGCTACGCTCGCTCCGCGGGCCGGTAGCTCAGTTGGTAGAGCAGGGGACTGTGTATCCCGCGTCGCCCGCTCCGCTTTCCGCTCGCTCGAGGGGCGAGCCGACCGGCTCGCGTGCGGAAGCGAGCCTCACGGGCCGCGTCCGCGCAGGTCGGCCGCGGCGGCGGTACGCTCGCTCCGCGGGCCGGTAGCTCAGCTGGTAGAGCAGGGGACTTTTAATCCCAAGGTCGCAGGTTCGATCCCTGCCCGGCCCATGTTTCCCGCGAGACCGCTTCGCTTCGGCCGTGCGCGCTTCGCGCGCAAGGCCGTCGGCTCTCGCTTTCCTCTCGCTCGCGTGCGAGCCGGCTCCGCCGGCTCGCCTGCTGACGGCGAGCGGCAGTGAGCGCTCCCGCACATGTCGGTCGCGCCGGCGAGCGGCTCACTGCACGCGCAGCTTCCCGACCCGGAGCAGATGGTTTGTACAACGCCAAGTTGGGTCCATGTTTCCCGCTCGACCGCTTCGCCTCGCTTTCCTCCCGCTCGCTGCGAGCCGGCGGCGCTACGGGCTCTGCGGGTGGATCGTCTCTCCGCGCGAGAGCATCTCGACGAGCTGCTGGATCCGCCGAGCTCGCGTCTCCGGGCGCTTCGCGGTCGCGATCCGGTAGAGGATCGCGTACCGGTTCCGGCGGCTCAGGCGCTCGAACATCGCCTCGGCCTTCGGCTCGGCGGCGAGTGCTCGTACGAGGTCGGGCGGGACGTCGCTGTCGGCCGAGCCCGCATACGCGGTCTGCCAGCGGCCGTCGGCCTTCGCCCGCTCCACCTCCTCGATCCCCGCCGCGTGCATCCGGCCTTCGGCGAGCAGTCGTTCGACGATCGCCGTATTCCGCTTCGACCAGACGCTGCGCCGCCGCCGCGACGTGAAGCGTTGCCGGTAGGTCGCCTCGTCGCGACGCCCGACCTGGCCGTCGATCCAGCCGTGGCACAGCGCCTCCTCGAGCGCCTGCTCGTAGGTGAGGCTGGTCGGCAGGGACGTGCCCTTCTTCGCGAGCACCAGCCAGACGCCGGGCGACTCGGCGTGATGCTCGGCGAGCCATTTCCGCCAGGCGGAAACGTCCGGCACCACCAGCTCCGGCAACTCGACGGACACGCGTCGCAGCATGCCACCCTCGGAGCCGGCCGCGGCCGGTAGCGTCTCGCCATGCTCCTCTACGACAGCCCGATCTCGGGCAACTGCTACAAGGTGCGGCTGCTCGCGGCGCATCTCGGGATCCCGCTCGAGCGCCGCACCGTCGACGTCCTCGACCGCTCCGACCGGCCGCAACTCCTCGGCGGGCTCAACCCGGCGCTGCGCGTGCCGACGCTCGTCCTCGACGACGGCCGCCCGCTCGCCGAGTCGAACGCGATCGCCTGGTACCTCGCCGAGGGCAGCCGCTTCCTGCCCGCCGACCGCTACCTCGAGGCGCAGGTGCTGCAGTGGCTGTTCTTCGAGCAGTACGAGCACGAGCCCGCCATCGCCGTCGCCCGCTTCCTGCTCGCGTACTCGGGGCAGGCCGAGCAGTACGCCGACCGGATCGAGGAGCGCCGGAGGGCCGGCTACCGCGCCCTCGACGTGCTCGAACGGCACCTCGCCGACCGAGAATGGCTCGTCGGCGACGCGATGACGCTCGCCGACATCTCGCTCTACGCCTACACGCACGTCGCCGACGAGGGCGGCTTCGACCTCGAGCGCTACCCGGCGATCCGCCGCTGGCTCGACCGGGTCGCCGCCGAGCCCGGCCACATCCCGATCGACGCCTGATCGCCTAGTTTCGTCCGCCACGAAGCGGATACCTCAGAGCGCCGCCTCGCGCTGTGACCGGCGTGCGGGACGCCGGCCCGCAGGGCGAGGCGGCACCACGCTCAGCCGAGCGCGGCCCTCACCGCGGGCGCGACCTCCGTCCCGAGCAGCTCGATCGCGCGCAGCACCTTCTCGTGCGGCATCGGCCCGACCGTGAGCTGGATCAGGAACCGGTCGTGGCCGAACCACTCGTGCTGGAGCAGGATCTTCTCGACGAGATCCTGCGGCGCGCCGACGAAGTTCGCGCCGTGGAGCTCGGCCGACGCCTCGTAGTCGTCGCGGGTCATCGGCGGCCAGCCGCGCTCGCGCCCGATCCGGTTCATCACCTCGGAGACCGGCCCGAACGAGTCCTCGATCGCCTGCTCGCGCGACTCGGCGACGAAGCCGTGCGAGTTGATCCCGACCGCGGGCGGCTCGTGGCCGCCCTGCCGCGCCGCCTCGCGGAAGAGCTCGACGAAGCCGCGGAACCGCTCCGGCTCGCCGCCGATGATCGCGAGCGCCATCGGCAGCCCCAGCATCCCCGCGCGCACCGCCGACTGCGGCGTGCCGCCGACCGCGATCCAGAGCGGCAGCGGCTGCTGCAGCGGCCGCGGGAAGACGCCGCGCTCCGAGCCCGCCTCCCGCAGCTCGAGCAGCGTCTCGAGCTTCTCGGCGAAGAGCCGGTCGTAGTCGCGCAGGTCGTGGCCGAAGAGCGGGAACGACTCGACGAAGCTGCCGCGCCCCGCCATGATCTCCGCCCGCCCCCCGGAGATCAGGTCGAGGGTCGAGAACTGCTGGAAGACGCGGATCGGCTCGTCCGACGAGATGACCGACACCGCGCTCGAGAGCCGGATGCGCTCGGTGCGCGCGGCCGCCGCCGCGAGCACGGTCGCCGGCGCCGAGACCGCGAAGTCGGGCCGGTGGTGCTCGCCGACGCCGAAGACGTCGAGCCCGACCCGGTCGGCGAGCTCGATCTCCTCGAGCAGCTCGCCGATCCGGCGCCCGGCTGCCTCGCCGGGCGAGATCTCCGCGAAGCTGTAGACGCCGATCTCCACCCCGGAACCGTAGTCTGCGGCGGTGCGTCTGCTGCTCCTCGCCCGCCACGGACAGTCGCTCTTCAACGTGGACGGCGTCGTCAACGGCGACCCGCTGCTCGACCGAGGGCTCTCGGAGCAGGGGATCGACGAGGCGCAGCGGCTCGGCGCCCAGCTCGCGGCGGTCGCGCTCGACCTCGTCGTCGTCTCGCCGTTCCCGCGCGCGGTCCAGACCGCGAACATCGCGCTCGCCGGCCGCGGCGTCCCGCACGTCGAGGACGACGACCTCGGCGACGTGCGCATCGGCGAGCTCGAGGGGGCGACGCTCGAGGACTACCGCGCGCACCCGGCCCACGACGACCGCAGCCGGCGGTTCCCCGGCGGCGAGAGCCTGGACGAGGCGGCGCGGCGCTACGCCGACGCGTTCGAGCGGCTGCTCGCCAGGCCGGAGGAGACGATCCTCTGCGTCTGCCACGAGATCCCGGTGCGCTACGCGGCGAGTGCGGCCGCCGGCTCGGACGACCTGAACGGGCCGCTCCACCTCGTCGCGAACGCGGCGCCGTACCTGTTCGACGCCGCCGGGCTCCGGCGCGCGCTGGAACGGATCCGCGCCGCGGCGTAGCATTCGTCACATGCCCTTCCACACCGAGCAGCACGTCCACTGCTCCCCGGAGCACGCCTTCGACCTGATGGCCGACGCCCGCAACGAGACGGCCTGGAACTCGCAGGTCTCCCGCTCCGAACTGCTGAGCGGCGAGCCGGTCGCGCTCGGCTCGCGCTTCCTGACCGTCAACCGCGGCCAGGAGTACCAGGCGACGATCTCGACCTACGAGCGGCCGAACCGGCTCGCGTTCGAGGTGACCGGCAGCCGGATGGACATCACGGCGAGCTTCGACCTGCACGAGCACCAGGGCACGATGCACCTGCACGGCGCGTTCGACTTCCGGCCGAAGGGCGCGATGCGGCTGGTCTTCCCGCTCATGGCGCCGCTCGTGCGCCGCGACCTGCAGCAGCAGTCGGCGCGCTTCAAGGCGCTCTGCGAGCGCGGCTAGGTCACGATCCGGGTCAGCGTCCGCTCGATCCGCAGCCCGCACTCGCCGGCCGCGCGGCTCCAGACCGCGAAGTGCTCGGTCTGGCCGTGCGCCGCGTACGACGCGGCGTCGCCGTAGACCTCGTAGAGGACGAAGCGCGTCTCGTCGTCCTCGACCGCGCAGACGTCGAAGCGGAGGCAGCCCGGCTCGCGCTCGAGCGAGGCGGCGGCCTGCGCCGCGATCGCCTCGAGGAAGCGGTCGCGATGCTCCGGCGGGCAGACGATCTGGACGAGCAGGGCGAGCACGGTTCGAGCCTATCGCGTGCCGCACCGGCCGACCCGGCGCGTACGCTCGCGAGGTGAGCGGGCTCGGCTCGCCGGTCCTGATCCTGATCTTCGCGGCCGCGTCGGTCGCGACCTGGATCGCGGGCGTGACGCTCTCGAAGACGACCGACGCGCTCGACGTCCGGCTCGGCCTCGGCGAGGAGCTGGGCGGGATCGTCCTGCTCGCGATCGCCGGCAGCCTGCCGGAGCTCGCGATCACGATCTCCGCCGCGGCGAGCGGCAATCTCGGCCTCGCCGCCGGGAACCTGATCGGCGGGATCGCGGTGCAGACGATGGTGCTCGTGCTCTGCGACGTCGCGTCCGGGCCGGAGCGGCCGCTCACCTACCTCGTCGGCGCGCTGACCCCGGTGCTCGAAGGGATCCTGGTCGTGATCGTCGTCTCGGGGGTGCTGATGGGCTCGCTGCTGAAGCCGACCACTGCGATCGGCGGGGTCGTCAGCCCCGCGTCGCTCGCGATCTGCGCCGTCTGGGCGGTCGGCATCTACGTGATCAACCGGGCGCGGAAGGAGCCGCGCTGGAAGGTCGAGATGCCCGGGTCGCAGCCGGGGCGCAGACATCGCCGCCAGCCGCACCCGGAGCAGCCGCACCCGTTCGCCGGCTCCTCCACCGCGCGCGTGGCGGCGCTCTTCGGGGGCGCGTGCGGGGTGACGCTCGTCGCCGGCGTCCTGCTCGAGATCAGCGGCAACACGCTCGCAGACCGGGCCGGGATCAACGGCGTCATCTTCGGCGCCACGATCCTCGCGACGGCCACCGCGCTGCCCGAGATCTCGTCGGGAATCGCGGCCGTCCGGCTCGGCGACAACGCGCTCGCGCTCGGCGACATCTTCGGCGGCAACGCGTTCCAGCTCTGCCTCTTCCTGCTCGCCGACCTGATCGCCGGCGCGCCGGTCCTGCCGAGCGCCGGCCACCAGAACAGCTGGCTCGCGTCGCTCGGCGTCGCGCTGACGGCCGTCTACGGCTTCGGCGTCGTCGGCCGCCCGGAGCGCGCACGCTTCCGGCTCGGGCCGGACTCGATCCTCGCGCTGGCGGTGTTCGCGCTCGGGATCGCCGGCCTGATCGTCGTCTCGCCCTAGCGCGCGCCGAGCAGCAGCGCGAGCAGCGCCTTCTGGACGTGGAGCCGGTTCTCGGCCTCGTCCCAGATCGCGGACCGCTCGCCGTAGAGCACCTCGGCGGTGATCTCCTCGCCCGGATGCGCCGGCAGGCAGTGCATGACGAACGCGTCGCCGGCCGCGAGCGCGAGCAGGTCGCGGTCGAGGCGGTACGGCTCGAGGTCGGCGAGCCGCTTCGCCCGCTCGTGCTCCTGCCCCATCGAGATCCACGTGTCGGTGACGACGACGTCCGCGCCCTCGACCGCCTCGCGCGGGTCGCGCACGACCTCCAGACCTTGTAACAGACTGTTACTTGGCTCGTAGCCGTCGGGACACGCGGCGACGACCGAATAGCCGAGCAGCGCGCCGAGCGCCGCCAGCGACACGAGCACGTTCGAGCCGTCGCCGACCCACGCCACCCGCACGCCGTCGAGCGAGCCAAGCCGGTCGCGGATCGTCAGCGCGTCCGCGAGCGCCTGGCACGGGTGCTCCTCCGCCGTGAGCGCGTTGATCACCGGGATCGACGCCCACTCCGCCCACGCCTCCAGCTCGGCGTGCTCGTGCGTCCGCACGGCGAGCGCGTCGAGGTAGCGCGAGAACGCGCGCGCCGTGTCGGGCAGCGACTCGCCGCGCGAGAGCTGCAGCTCCTCCGGCGCGAGCGGCATCGCGGCGCCGCCGAGCTGCGTCATCCCGGCGGTGAACGAGATCCGCGTCCGCGTCGAGTGCTTCGCGAAGTAGAGGCCGAGCGTCGCGCCCGGCAGCAGCGGCTGCTTCGGGTTCTCGCGCAGCTCGACGGCGAGGTCGAGGATCGCCTCCGCCTCCGCCGGGACGAGGTCGGAGATCTTGAGCAGGTCGCGGCCTGCGAGGGAGAGGGTCAGCATGTCCAGCGCTCCTTTGCCGCGGCCACGGCCGCGTCGACGTCGGGAAGCCTCGGCGCCGCGGGCGGCGGCTCGAACGAGCCGTCCCGGACGGAGGTGGCGACCTGCTCGTGCGCGTCGCGGAACGGCACGCCCTCGCGGACGAGCGCCTCGGCGGCGTCGGTCGCGAGCAGCAGCGGGTCGGAGGCGGCCTCGGCCATCCGGGCGCGGTCGAACTCGAGCCCGGCGACGAGGACGGCGAGCGCGGCGAGCGCTCCTGCCACGTCCTTGCGTGCGGCGAAGAGCGGCGGCTTGTCCTCCTGGAGGTCCTTGTTGTAGGCGAACGGGAGGCCCTTGAGCGTGGCGAGGAGCCCGGCCAGCCGGCCGATCGCCGTCCCGGCCTTGCCGCGGACGAGCTCGGCCACGTCCGGGTTCAGCTTCTGCGGCATCAGCGACGAGCCGGTCGCCGCGAACTCCGGCAGCCGCGCGAAGCCGAACTCCTTGCCGGCCCAGAGGACGATCTCCTCGCCGATCCGCGAGAGGTGCGTGAACAGCACCGCCGCCGCGTAGAGGTAGTCGACGACGAAGTCGCGGTCGGAGACGGCGTCGAGCGAGTTCCGCAGCGGGTCGGGCGGCGGTGGCAGGGGGAGGGTCGAGCCCGCGAGCGCGCCGGCGCCGAGCGGGGACGGCGCCGCCTGGGCGGCGGCGAAGCGGAAGCGGGCGCGGTCGCGCTCGAGCATCTCCGTCCAGCCGAGCAGGTGGTGGCCGAGCGTCACCGGCTGCGCCCGCTGTAGGTGCGTGTAGCCGGGCAGCGCCGTCCCGGTCTCCTGCTCCGCGCGCTCGAGGATCGCGCCGGCGAGCCGCACGAGCGCGGCGTCGGCGTCGGCGCACGCGTCCTGGACGTAGAGCCGGACGGCGGCGGCGACCTGGTCGTTGCGCGAGCGCCCCGCGTGGATCTTGCGGCCGACCGGGCCGAGGAGGCGCTCGATCGCCGAGTGGACGTCCTCGTCCTCGGGCAGCACGTCGTCGAGCATGATCCCGGCGAGCCGCGCCTCGACCTCGGCGAGCTCCTCGCCGGTCAGGTAGCCGGCCGCGTGCAGCCGCCGGGCGTGGATCAACGTGCCCTGGAGGTCGTACGGCAGCAGCTCGTCGTCGGGCGCGCGCAGGAACTCCCACACCTCCGGGTCGAGCCCGGTCCCGACGCGGCCGCCCCACAACGTCATTCCGCGCCGCCCTCCTCGAGCTGCAGCGGCTGGTGCGCGTGCGCGCCGAGCATCCGCCGCGAGTCGGAGATGTCGTTCAGCTGCACGGCGAGCTGGCCGATCCGGTCGCGCGCCGTGAACACGGTCGCGCTCCGCTCCATCGAGAGCCGCTCCGGGTCGTAGGTGACCGCGTCGCCGGTCGTGTCGAGGATCGTGTAGTCGTCGCCGCGCCGCAGCTCGATCGTCACCTCGCCGGTCACGACCGACGCGACCCAGCGCTGCAGCGAGTCGCGGAGCATCAGCGCCTGCGTGTCGAACCAGCGGCCCTCGTACAGCAGGCGCCCGAGCCGGCGGCCGTCCACGGCGTAGCGCTCGAGCGTCGCCTCGTTGTGGATCGCGGTCAGCAGCCGCTCGTAGGCGACGTGCAGGAGCGCCATCCCGGGCGCCTCGTAGATGCCGCGGCTCTTCGCCTCGATGACGCGGTTCTCGATCTGGTCGGACATGCCGAGCCCGTGGCGGCCGCCGATCTCGTTCGCGGCCCGGATCAGCGCAACCGGGTCGCTCGTGCGCGTCCCGTCGACCGCGACCGGCATGCCCTCCTCGAACGCGACCGTGACGACCTCCGGCTCGATCTGCGCGCCGTTCCAGTGGGCGACGCCCATGATCGGCTCGACGATCTTCATCGAGGTCGAGAGCAGCTCGAGATCCTTCGCCTCGTGCGTCGCGCCGAGCAGGTTCGCGTCGGTCGAGTACGCCTTCTCGGCGGAGCCGCCGTGCGCGAGCCCTCGCTCGGCGAGGTAGGCGCTCATCTCGGCGCGGCCGCCGAGCTCGGAGACGAACGCCTCGTCGAGCCACGGCTTGTAGATCCGCAGCCGCTCGTTCGCGAGCAGGCCGTAGCGGTAGAAGCGCTCGATGTCGTTGCCCTTGTAGGTCGAGCCGTCGCCCCAGATCTCGACGCCGTAGTCGGCCATCGCGCGGACGAGCAGCGTCCCGGTGACGGCGCGGCCGAGCGGGGTCGTGTTGAAGTAGCGCTTGCCCGCCGTGGAGACGTGGAAGGCGCCGCACTGGAGCGCTGCGAGCCCCTCGCGGGCGAGCGCCTCCTTGCAGTCGACGAGGACGGCCTCCTCGGCGCCGTAACGCTTCGCCTTCTCCGGGATCGCGTCGACGTCCGGCTCGTCGTACTGGCCGAGGTCGGCGGTGAACGCGTACGGGACCGCGCCGTTCTCGCGCATCCAGGCGATCGCGCAGCAGGTGTCGAGCCCGCCCGAGAACGCGATCCCGACCCGCTCGCCGGCCGGCAGCGCGCCGAGGATCGCGCCGCCCTGGCTCTCCAGCAGGCTCACGCGGCCCTCCGCTGCGCCTCGATGTCGCGGGCGAGCTCCGCGCCGGTGTACGGCTCCCGCGCGACCAGGAGGACGGTGTTCTCGCCGGCGATCGTGCCGGCGATGTGCGCGTGGTGGGCGACGTCGATCGCCTGCGCGAGCGCCGACGCGTAGCCGTACGGTGTCGTCACGACGACGAGGTTGCCGCTCGGCTCGACCGTGAGCGCCCAGCGCCCGAGCGCGTCCGCGACGTCGTCGTCGAAGCCGGGCGTGTCCTCCGGGAAGACGTAGACGAGGCGTCCGCGCTCGTCGCGCTTCTTCGTCAGGCCGAGCTCGTGGACGTCGCGCGACACGGTCGTCTGGACGACCTCGTGCCCCTCGGCGGCGAGGGCCTCGGCGAGCTCCGTCTGCGTCGAGATCGGCTGCTCGCGGATCAGCCGCTGGATCGCGGCGTGGCGTTCGTGGCGGTTCACTTCAGCACCTCCGTCAGGATCTCCAGCGCCTGCTCGACCTCGGCCGCGCCGACGACGAGCGGCGGCGCGAGGCGCAGGACGTTCGCGCCCGAGGTCAGGCAGACGAGACCGGCTTCGAGCGCGGCGTCGACGACTCCCGCCGGCGGCACGTCGAGCACCGCGCCGACGAGCAGCCCGGCGCCGCGCGCCTCGACGACGTGCGGCAGCGCCGCGAGCCCCTCGAGCAGGCGCGCGCCGTTCGCCCGCACCGACGCGAGCAGCGCGTCGTCGACCTGCTCGACGACGGCGTTCGCAGCCGCGCACGCGACCGGGTTGCCGCCGAACGTCGAGCCGTGGTCGCCGGGGACGAACGCGCCGGCGGCCTCGTCCGCGACGAGCAGGCAGCCGATCGGCAGGCCGTTCGCGAGCCCCTTCGCGAGCGTCACGAGCTGCGGCTTCACGCCGAGGCGCTCCCAGCCGAAGAACGTGCCCGTCCGCCCGACGGCGGTCTGCACCTCGTCGAAGCAGAGGAGCGCGCCCAGCTCGGCGGCGAGCTCGGCGGCCGCGGCCGCGAACTCCGGCTCGAGCGGGATCACGCCGCCCTCGCCCAGCACCGGCTCGAGCAGGACGAGGCCGACGTCGTCGCCGGCGGCCGCGCGCAGCGAGGCGACGTCGTTCGGCTCGGCGAAGCGGACGCCCGGCAGGAGCGGCTCGAAGCCGGCGCGCTTCGCGGGCTGCCCGGTCGCGGCGAGCGCGCCCGTCGTCCGCCCGTGGAAGCTGCAGGTCAGCGCGATCACGCCGGGCTTGCCGGTCGCCTTGCGCGCGTACTTGAGCGCCGCCTCGTTCGCCTCCGCGCCCGAGTTGCAGAAGAACGCCTGCGCGCCGCCGAACCGCTCCGAGAGCGCCTCCGCGAGCGCCGCCGCCGGCTCGGTCGCGAACAGGTTCGAGACGTGCCAGAGCCGGTCGAGCTGCGCGTGCGCGGCGGCGAGCGGCGCGGGATGGCGGTGGCCGAGCGAGACGACCGCGATCCCGGCGGCGAAGTCGAGGTAGCGGCGGCCGTCCGCGTCGGTCAGCCACACGCCCTCGCCCGCGACGAACGCGACCTTCGGCTGCGGGTAGACCGGCAGCAGCGCGCTCTGCTCCAGCACGCTCACGCGTACACCTCGGTCAGGCCGATCTCCGCGGCGAGCCCGTGCTTCGCCGCCCTGGCGGCGGCGAGGAGCTTCGGGACGATGCCGCCGTCGAAGACGCCCGCGCCGACGAGCTCCTCCGCGCGGCCGGCGCGGATCGAGCGGAGCAGCCAGCCGTCGTGGAAGACGCCCGGCACGTCCGTCAGGAAGAGCAGCTTGGCCGCGCCGAGCCCGACCGCGAGCGCGGCCGCGACCTCGTCCGCGTTGACGTTCAGCGGTCCCGCCGCGAGCGGCGTCACGACGGGGACGAGACCCGCGGCGAGTGCGGCGCTCACCGCAGGCGGCGAGGACGGCTGCGCCGTCCCGACGAGGCCGAGCTCCGGAACGGGGTCCGCGAGCAGGCCGATCTCGTCCCCGTCGAGCGGGACGGCGTCCGGGCCGAGCGCCGCGCACACGGCCGCGTTGACCGCGGCCATGCTCTCCCGCACGACCTCGAGCGCCTCGGGGGTGGTGACGCGGCGGCCGGCGACGAAGCGCACCTCGAGCCCGCGCCGGGACATCTCCTCGGTGATCTGCGGGCCGGCGCCGTGCACGACGACGACGGCGTGGCCGGCGGCGCGCAGGTCGCCGACCGCCTCAGCGACCCCGGCGGTCGAGGCGCCCCCGACCTTGAGGACGACGACGCCGGTCACGACCGGTACTCCGCGTTGATGCGCACGTAGTCGTAGGAGAGGTCGGTGGTCAGGTAGGTCGCGGCGCCGTCGCCGAGCGCGAGGTCGATCTCGATCGCGCAGCTGCCGTTCTCGAGCGTCGGCTCGTCGCCGGTCGGGCGGCCCGACTCGAACACGGGGACGCCGTCGATCACGATCGTGAGCGTGTCCGGGTCGAGCTGCGCGTAGCCGCCGGCGTAGCGGGCCGAGCCGGCGGCGGAGGCGATCCGCCCCCAGTTCGCGTCGCGGCCGTGGAGCGCCGTCTTGACGAGCGGCGAGGTGGCGACGCGCTCGGCGATCGCCCGCGCCTCGGGCTCGCTCGCGGCGCCGCGGACGGCGATCTCGGCGAGCACGGTCGCGCCCTCGCCGTCGGCGACGATCTGCTTCGCGAGCTCGCCGCAGACCTTGCGCAGGCAAAGTGCGAACCGCTCGTCGGAGGCGGGCGTGCGCTCGATCCCGCTCGCGCCGTTCGCGAGCAGCAGGACGGTGTCGTTGGTCGAGCACTCGCCGTCGACCGAGATCGCGTTGAAGCTCGCGCCCACCGCCGGCCGCAGGAAGGCGATCGCCTCGCCCGGGTCGAGCGGGTAGTCGGTCGTGACGACCGCGAGCATCGTCGCGAGGTTCGGGTGGATCATCCCCGAGCCCTTGGCCATCCCGCCGACCGTGAAGCCGTCGCCGCGCGCGACGGACTCCTTCGGGCGCGTGTCGGGGGTCATGATCACCTCGGCCGCCGCGCCCCCGCCGCTGCCCGTGAGCTGGAGCGCGGCGCCGCGCACGCCCGCGAGCACCTTGTCGAGCGGGAGCGGCGCGCCGATCACGCCGGTCGAGAGGACGAGCACCTGCTCGGTCTTCAGGCCGAGCAGCCAGGCGGCCTCGGCCGCGGTCGCCCGCGCCGCGACGACGCCCTGCTCGCCGGTCGCCGCGTTCGCGACGCCGGAGTTCGCGACGACCGCCTGCGGCTCCGCCAGCTCGAGGTGCTCGCGGCAGACGGTGACGGGCGCCGCCTGGACGCGGTTCGCGGTGAACATCCCGGCCCCGGTCGCGGGCACGAGCGAGCGGACGAGCGCGAGGTCGCGCCGCTCCTTCTTGCGGACGCCGCAGTGGACGCCGCTCGCGACGAAGCCCTTCGCGGCGGTGACGCTCATACGAGCACCCCGCTGAGGCGGAGCCCGGCGGTCCGGTCGAGGCCGAGCGCGAGGTTCGCGTTCTGGAGCGCCTGCCCGGCTGCGCCCTTGCCGAGGTTGTCGAGCGCGCAGACGACGACCGCGCGCCCGCTGAGCGCGTCCTCGAAGACGCCGATCTCGGCGCCGTCGGTGTTCTGGACGCGCGCCAGCTCGGGCGCGACGCCCTCCGGCAGGACGCGCACGACGTCGCTCCCGGCGTACGCCTCCTCGAGCAGCGCGCGCAGGTCGCCGCGCGGGGTGACGTAGCAGGTCGCGAGCAGCCCGCGCCGGACCGGCAGCAGGTGCGGGACGAAGCAGACCGGGAAGCCGAGCGCCTGCGCGATCTCGGGCGCGTGCTGGTGGCTGCCGACGCGGTACGGCGAGACGTTCTCGAGCACGAACCCCGCGTGCGAGGACGGCTTCAGCTCGCGGCCCGCCCCGGAGACGCCGGACTTGCCGTCGACGACGACGCTGCCGGGGTCGACCGCGGCGGCGATCGGCCCGAGCGCGAGCAGGGCGGCGGTCGCGTAGCAGCCGGGGTTCGCGATCAGCGGGCCGTCGGCCGGGTACAGCTCGGGCAGCCCGTAGCTCCAGGCGCCCGGCGCGGCCGGGTAGTAGCGGGCGGCGAGCTCCGGGTCGGCGAGCCGGTGCACCCCGGAGAGGTCGACGACGACCGCGTCCCGGGGCGGCTCGACCGCCGCCGCGCGCTCGTTGCCGAGGCAGAGGAAGACGACGTCCGCGCCGGCGGCGAGCGCCTCCGCGTTGGGCACGAACGCCGGCAGCGAGCCGTTCAAGCGGACGTCGAGCGCGGACGCGCGCTCGCCCGCGAGCGAGTCGGAGCCGAGCGCGACGACCTCGAGCTGCGGATGCCGGAGGACGCGGTCGAGCACCTCCTGGCCGGAGTAGCCGGACGCGCCGAGGATCGCCGCCGTCTGCATCTTCGCATAGTACGCGAATAAACGCATATTACGCAAGAAATACGCACAACCCAGATCGGCGAGAATGCGCCCGTGGACGCGGAGCCGTCGCGGGAGGAGCTCGAGGCCGCAGCCTGCTGGGAGCGCGACGACGACGTCCGGAGCCGGCCCCAGACGACGGCGTTCCGGCGCCGGACACGGCTGCACCAGGCGCGCTGGCGCGAGGCGCACGGCCACCCGGCCGGCACGCAGCCGATCCTCCCCAGGCCGGGCGCGGCGGCCCGCCCGGTCGGCAACCGGCTGCCGCTCGCGTACGCGCAGGAGACGGGCGCGAACTTCCTCACCCCGGCCGCGCTCGAGGCGGTGCGGGCGCGCACGTCCGTCCCCGAGCGGCATCAGACGTTCGACCACCAGCGCCTCTGGGCCGAGCTGCTCTGGTCGCCCGCCCTCGCCTTCAACCTCTTCGGCGACCTCGCCGCCGACCCCGCGCTCGCCGACCGAGCCGTCCACGCGTGGTGGCCGGACGTGCCCGGCACGGTCGTCGACGTCCGCTTCGCGCACTCGCCCGGCCGCTTCGACCCCGCGTTCCTGAACAGCCTGCGCGCCTGGGACACGGCGTTCTACCTCGACCTCGGCGACGGGACGCAGGGCGTGCTCGCGGTCGACGTGAGCTACCACGAGCTCGCGAAGGCGGAGATCCCGCGGCCGGACAACCTCCCGCGCTACCGCGAGGTGGCGGAGCGGTCGGGCGCGTTCGCTCCCGGCGCGATCGACGCCCTGTCCGGCCGGAGCGACCTCGCGGTGACGTGGCTCGAGCACCTGCTGCTGCTCTCGATGCTCCAGCACCCGGCGGGCCGCTGGCGCTGGGGCCGCTACGTCGTCGTCCGCCCCGCCGGCAACCCGGATCTCGCGGACGTCTGCACGCGGTACGCGGCCCGGCTCGCCGACGCGTCCACGTTCGCGACGGCGACGCTCGAGGAGCTGCTCGACGCGGGCGCCCTGCCGCCGGCGACCGCCGCCGCGCTGCGCGGCCGCTACCTCCCCGGCTGAGAACATGTCGTCCATGGAGCGGAGGCGGATCCGCGTCACCGGCGTCGTCCAGGGCGTCGGCTTCCGGCCGTTCGTCCACGGCGTCGCGACGCGGCTCGGGCTCGGGGGCTTCGTCCTCAACGACGGCGACGGCGTCGTCGTCGAGGCGGAGGGCGCACCGGAGGCGCTCGCCGCGCTCGAGCGGGCGCTGCGCGAGCAGCCGCCGCCGCTCGCGCGGGTCGAGACGGTCGCCGCGGAGCCGATCCCGCCTCGGGGCGAGGACGGGTTCCGGATCGAGCTCAGCCGCCCCTCCGGCCGCAGCGCGCTGATCCCGGCCGACGTCGCGACCTGCGACGACTGCCTGCGCGAGCTCTTCGACCCGGCCGACCGCCGCCACCGCTACCCGTTCACGAACTGCACCCAGTGCGGGCCGCGCTTCACGATCGTCGTCGCCGTCCCGTACGACCGGCCGAACACGACGATGGCCGGCTTCGAGATGTGCGCCGACTGCCGGCGCGAGTACGAGGACCCGTCCGACCGCCGCTTCCACGCCGAGCCGATCGCCTGCCCCGTCTGCGGGCCGCGGCTGAGCATGCCGCTCGAGGAGGCGGTCGGGCTCCTGCGCGACGGGAAGGTCGTCGCGGTGAAGGGCCTCGGCGGCTACCACCTCGCCTGCGACGCGACGAACGAGGACGCGGTCGCGCGGCTGCGCGCCCGGAAGCTGCGCGAGGACAAGCCGTTCGCGGTCATGACCGCCGAGCCGGAGGCGCTCGCGGAGGTCGGCGAGGCGGAGCGCGCGCTGCTCGAGTCGCGCGAACGGCCGATCGTCCTCTGCCGGCGGCGGCCCGACGCGCCGGTCGCGCCCTCGGTCGCGCCGGGGAGCCCGTGGCTCGGGCTGCTGCTCCCGTACACGCCGCTCCATCACCTGCTCGCGGCGGACAGCGGCCTGCCGCTCGTGCTGACGAGCGGGAACCGCTCCGACGAGCCGATCGCGACCGGCGACGACGAGGCGCGCGAGCGGCTGGGCGCGATCGCGGACGCCTTCCTCGCGCACGACCGCCCGATCCACCGCCGCTGCGAGGACTCGGTCGTGCGCGCCGAGTTCCCGATCCGCCGCTCGCGCGGGCAGGTGCCGGTCCCGCTGCCGCTGCCCGTCCCGGCGCCTCGGCCGCTCGTCGCCGCCGGCCCGGAGCTGAAAGCGACCTTCTGCGTCGCGCGCGGCGGCGAGGCGTTCCTCTCGCCGCACCTCGGCGACCTCGACGGCGAGCTCGCCTACCGCGCCTTCCTCGCCGACCTCGAGCTCTACACGGAGATGCTCGGCGTCCGACCCGAGGCGATCGCGCACGACCTCCACCCGGAGTACCTCGCCACGAAGTGGGCGCTCGAGCAGGACGCGGAGCTCGTCGGCGTCCAGCACCACCACGCGCACGCGGCCGCCTGCCTCGCCGAGCACGGGGAGACCGGCCCGGCGCTCGCGCTCGTCTTCGACGGTACCGGCTACGGGACCGACGGGACGCTCTGGGGCGGCGAGCTGCTCCGCTGCGACCTCACGGACTTCGAGCGCGTCGCCCGTCTCGAGCCGGTGCCGCTGCCCGGCGGCGAGGCGGCGATCCGCGAGCCGTGGCGCGTCGCGGCGATCCACCTCGAGCTCGCCGGCCGGCCGGTCCCGTGGGAGCGCTGGCGCGAGGCGCGCGCGTCGCTCGCGGTGAACGCGCCGCTCGCCTCCGGGATGGGGCGGCTCTTCGACGCGGTCGCGGCGCTCCTCGGCGTCCGCGACGAGGTGAGCTACGAGGGGCAGGCCGCGATCGAGCTCGAGCTGCTCGCCGGCGACACGCCCGCCGAGCCGTACGCGTGGCGCTTCGGCGGCGGCCCCGAGCTGGTCGGCCTGATCCACGACGACCTCGCAGCCGGCCGCGACCGCGCCGAGCTCGCCGCCGCGTTCCACGAGACGGTGGCCGCTGCCGCGGCGGACGCCTGCGCCGAGGCCGCCGAGCCGCGGACGGTCGTCCTCTCCGGCGGCACCTTCCAGAACCTGCGCCTGCTCGCGGCGACGCGCCGGCGGCTCGAGGGGCGGGGCTTCCGCGTCCTCGGCCACCGGCGCGTGCCGGCGAACGACGGCGGCGTCTCCTACGGGCAGGCCGCGGTCGCCGCGGCGCGCCTCGCCGCCGGCCGCTGACCGAAAGGGACATGTCCCGGTGCCAGGTACCTGGACATGTCCGCAACGGACACGGGGCCGCGGGCGGCTGACCGAAAGGGACATGTCCTGGTGCCAGGTACCTGGACACGGGTCCGCAGGCGCGGGCTAGCATCGGGTCGTGGTCCGAGCGTGAGAGCGGGGATCGACCGGCGCGGGATGGCCACGCTCTCGGGCGGGCACCTGGCGGCCGACTTCGCCTCCGGGAGCGTCCCCGCGCTGATCCCGTTCCTGACCGACAAGTTCGACCTGTCGTACGCGCTCGCGGCGCTGCTGCTGCTCGCGGCGACGATCTCCTCGTCGCTCGTGCAGCCGCTGTTCGGGCTCTGGTCGGACCGACGCGGCGCGCTCTGGCTGATCCCCGGCGGCGTCCTGCTGGCCGCGGTCGGCGTCGCCGGCGCGGCGGTCTCGCCCGCGTACCCGCTGACGCTCCTGCTCGTGCTCGCGGGCGGGCTCGGGGTCGCCGCGTTCCACCCGGAGGGCGCGAAGCACGCGGCCTTCGCGAGCGGCCGCAAGCGGGCGGCCGGGATGAGCTACTTCAACATCGGCGGCAACACGGGCTACGCGCTCGGCGCGTTCGTCACCGGCCAGGTCGTCGTCTGGCTCGGGCTCGCCGGTGGGATCGCGGCGATGGTCCCCGTCCTCCTCGCCGGGCTCTGGCTCGCGCGCGAGGCGCCGCATATCGCCGGCCTCGAGGAGCAGGCGGGGCACGGCGCGCCCGGCGGCCGCGACGACCGCGCGGCGATGGCCCGGCTCGGCGCCGTGATCGCGCTCCGCAGCGTCTCCTGGTTCACGCTGCTCGCGTTCGTGCCGCTCTGGGAGGTCGCGCACGGCCACTCGAAGGCGACCGGGAACCGGCTCCTGTTCGTGATGCTGCTCTCCGGCGCGGTCGGGACGCTGCTGCTCGGGGCGGTCGCCGACCGGATCGGGCTGCGCCGCACGCTGACCCTGACGCAGGCCGCGATCGCGCCGGCGATCCTGCTCTTCGTCTTCACGGGCGGCGTGCCGGCCGCGATCGGGCTGATCCTCGTCGGCGTCTGCACCGTCGGCTCGTTCGGCGTGACGATGGTGCTGAGCCAGCTCTACCTGCCGCGGCACGTCGGGATGGCCTCGGGCCTCTCGGTCGGGCTCGCGATGGGGATCGGCGGCACGGCGGCGGTCGTCCTCGGCGCGGTCGCGGACGCCGTCGACCTGAAGACGGCGCTGACCGCGTGCGCGGTCGCGCCGGCGCTCGGCGTGTTCTTCTGCTTCCGCCTGCCCGCCCCGGAGCCCGCCGCGCGCGCCGCGGTCGAGCCGACGCCTCAGACGGTCTCGAGCCCGACGTAGTTCTCGGCGAGCGCCCGCGCCTGCGCCTCCGAGGTCGTGACGTAGCGGAGCTGGGAGTGCTGCAGCCGCAGGTCGAACGGGTCGCCGCCCGGCGGCAGGTGCAGCATCGTCGTCATCCACCACGAGAAGTGCTCGGCCCGCCAGACCCGCCGCAGCGCCGCCTCCGAGTACGCGTCGAGCAGCGACTCGTCCCCGCTCTCGTAGCGCCGGATCAGCGCCTCGGCGAGCAGCCGGACGTCGTGGATCGCGAGGTTGAGCCCCTTCGCGCCGGTCGGCGGGACGATGTGCGCGGCGTCGCCGGCGAGGAAGAGGCGCCCGTGGCGGAGCGGCTCGCAGACGTAGCTGCGCATCCCGGTGACGCCCTTCTCCACGATCGGCCCCTCCTCGAGCGTCCAGCCGTCCACGGCCGTGCGCGTCCGCAGCTCCTCCCAGATCCGCTCGTCCGGCCAGAGGTCGAGGTCCTCGTCGGGCGCGCACTGCAGGTAGTAGCGCGACAGCGTCGGCGAGCGGAGCGAGAGCAGCGCGAAGCCGCGCTCGTGGTGGGCGTAGACGAGCTCGTCGATCGACGGCGCGACCGAGGCGAGGATCCCGAGCCAGCCGTACGGGTACTCGCGCGTGAACTCGCGGAACGCGCCCGCCGGGAGCGAGCCGCGGCAGCAGCCGTGGAAGCCGTCGCAGCCGGCGACGAAGTCGCACTCGAGCTCGCCGCCCGCGTGCCGGACGACGCCGCGCTCAGGGTCGACGCTCTCGACGGGCGTGTCGAAGTGCAGCGGCAGCCCGGAGTCGAGCCGCGCCGCGATCAGGTCCTTGACGACCTCGGTCTGCCCGTAGACGACGATCGTGCGGCCGCCGGCGAGGTCGGCGAGCGGGACGCGGTGCCGCTCGCCGTCGAACTGGAGCTCGATCCCGTGGTGGACGAGCCCCTCGGCGTCCATCCGCGCGCCGACGCCCGCCTCGCGCAGCAGGTCGACGGTGCCCTGCTCCAGCACGCCGGCGCGGATGCGCGCCTCGCAGTACTCGCGGCTGCGCGCCTCGAGGATCACCGACTCGATGCCGGCGTTCTCGAGCAGCCGCGCGAGCGTCAGGCCCGCCGGGCCCGCGCCCACGATCGCCACCTGAGTCCTCACTCCTCCGCGAGCACCTCCTGCGCGACCGCGAACGCGCGGTTCGCGGCCGGGACGCCGCAGTAGACGGCGCACTGGAGCAGCACCTCGCCGATCTCCTCGGGCGTCAGCCCGTTGCGGCGGGCGGCGCGGACGTGCATCGCCAGCTCGTGCCAGTGGCCGAGCGCGGTCAGCGCGGTGAGCGTGACCGCGCTCCGCGTGCGCCGGTCGAGGCCGGGGCGCGCCCAGACCTCGCCCCACGCGTAGCGCGTGATGAAGTCCTGGAAGTCGGCCGTGAACGCGGTCGTGCCGGCGACCGCCGCGTCGACGTGCGCGTCGCCGAGCACCTCGCGGCGCGTCCGCATCCCCTCGTCCTCGCTCATGCGGCCTCCTTCAGGTGGGCGAGCGCCGCGTCGGCGAACTCCTGCGGCAGCTCGAGGTTGGCGAGATGCGCGGCGCCGTCGAGCGTCACGAGCCGCGCGTCCGGGATCCGCTCCGCGAGCAGGTCGGTGTCCGCCTGCGGGGTCGCCTCGTCGACCGAGCCGGCGACCACGAGCGTCGGGACGGAGACGCGCGCCAGCTCGTCGCGGAAGTCCCAGCCGGCGAGCGCCTCGCAGCACGCCGCGTAGCCCTCGCGCGGCTGGGCGACGAGGAGGGCGCGGAAGCGCTCGCGCGTCTCCGGCTGCGCGAGCGCGAACCACTTCGCGACGACCGCGTCGGCGACCGGCTCGATCCCCTGCTCGCGCACGACCGCCGCCCGCTCCGCGTACGCGTCCGGCGCCGGGACGCGCGCCGCGGTGCAGCCGAGGACGAGCCGCTCGAGACGGCCGGGGGCGTTCGCGCCGAGCCACATGCCGACCATGCCGCCGAGCGAGAGGCCGCACCAGCTCGCCCGCTCGATCCCGAGCTCGTCGAGCAGGTCGAGCGCGTCGAGCGCCAGCTCCTCCATCGCGTACGGACCGGGCGGCGCCGGCGAGTCGCCGTGTCCGCGATGGTCGTAGCGGAGGACGCGGAACTCGTCCGCGAACGCCTCGAGGTTCGGCGCCCACAGCTCGCGCGTGGTGCCGAGCGAGGACGGGAGCACGAGGACGGGCGCGTCCTCCGGGCCGTCGAGGACGTGCGCCGGGATCACGGGCCTTCCCGCCGGCGCGCGAGGGCCGCGTCGACGAACGCGCCCGCCGAGCCGAGGTAGTCCGGGTCGTCGATCCCGAGGCGGTCGCGCTCCGACCAGAGCTCGGGCCGCATGTTCTCGCGCATCCGCTCGGGGAAGACCTCGAGCCCGTCGAGGCACTCGCGGATCGCGGCCGCCGCGCCGCCCGCGTGGGCGAGCGCCTCCGAGAGCGCCGTCCACTCCGACTGCCACGCGCCGGCGGCGCGCTCGTGCTCGTGCCCGCCCTCGGCGAGCACGCCCGCGTTCGCGTGCACGAGCCGCGCGCACGCCCGCGCCAGCACCGCCTTCGCCGGGTTGCGCTTGTGCGGCAGCGTCGAGGAGCCGCCGCCCGCCGCCTCGGCGACCTCGCCGACCTCGGTCTGGGCGAGCAGGACGACGTCGAGCCCGATCTTCGCGCACGCCTGCGCGGAGGCGTCGAGGAGCGCGGCGAGGCCCGCCCACGGGCCGCGGTGCACGTGCCACGGGACGCGCGTCGCGTGGAGCCCGAGCTCCTCCGCGAACGCGGCGACGGCCTCCGGGCCGCGCTCGCCGAGCGGCGCGAGCGTGCCGGCCGCGCCGCCGAGCTGGGCATGCCAGCGGAAGCCGCGCAGGCGGTCGCACGGGACGAGCACGCCGACGAGCCAGCCCGCCGCCTTCGCGCCGAAGGTCGTCGGCACCGCCTGCTGCAGCAGCGTCCGCCCGGCCATCGGCGTCGCCCGGTGCTCCTCCGCGAGCCGCGCGCACCCGTCCGCGACCGCGTCGAGCTCGTCGCAGAGGAGACCGGCGGCGCGGCGGGCGACGAGCATCGCCGCCGTGTCGACGACGTCCTGGCTCGTCGCGCCGAAGTGCACCCAGCGCGCGTGCGGCTCGCCGACGAGCTCCTTGAGCGCGCGGACGAGCGGCTCGGCCGGGTTCCCGACCGCGTGGCCCTGCTCGAGGAGCGCGGCGAGGTCGAACCGCCCGGGGTCGCACTGCCCGGCGATCGCCTCGGCCGCGTCCGCCGGGACGATCCCGAGCCGCGCCTCCGCCCGCGCCAGCGCGCGCTCGGCGTCGACCATCGCGGCCAGCCACGCCTCGTCCGAGACGGCCGCGCGGAACGCGTCCGGCACGAGGATCGGGCCGAAGGTCGTCAATGCGCGAAGAAGACGGTGGCGCGGTCGCCCTGCATGCGGATATCGAACCGCAACCGGCCGTCCTCCGTCCACGCCACGAGCGTCGCGCGCCGCGCCGGCTCGAGCCCGGCGAGCACCTCGTCCTCCGCCTCGCGGAGGTAGATCCGCGTCCGCTGGTGACGGAGCAGTCCACGCGCGAAGACGAACGCCTCGAGCACGGCCGCGTCGCGCGGGACGAGGAAGCGGAAGCGGCCCTCGGCGTCCGTGCCCGACCGGCCCCAGAGCCTCCGCTCGGCCTCCCAGAGCTCGACGACGCCGTCCCCGATCGGCTCGCCCTGCCCGTCGAGGAGCCGGCCGGCCAGCTCGATCCCGTCCGGGTCGAGCTCGTCGTCCGGCCGCCTGCAGAGCCCGATCGCGTAGTACGGGCCGACGGTCTGCGAGGGGGTTGGCGTGCTCACGGCTCGAAGGGGGTCGAGCGCAGGACGACGTCCCACTCGTACGCGAGCGCCCACTCCGGCTCCGTCTTCGCGAGGTCGAAGCGCGCGACGAGCAGCTCGCGCGACCGCGGGTCGCGCACCGAGTTGAAGATCGGGTCGTGCGGGAAGAGCGGGTCGCCCGGGAAGTACATCTGCGTCACCAGCCGCTCGGTGAAGAGGCGGCCGAAGAGCGAGAAGTGGATGTGCGCCGGCCGCCACGCGTTGTCGTGGTTGCGCCAGGGATAGGCGCCCGGCTTGATCGTCGTGAACGAGTAGCGGCCCTCGTCGTCGGTCAGGCAGCGGCCCGCCCCGGAGAAGTTCGGGTCGAGCGGCGCCGGGTGGACGTCGACGTCGTGCCTGTAACGGCCGGCGGCGTTCGCCTGCCACACCTCGACGAGCGCGCCGCGGATCGGCTTCCCGTCGTCGCCGAGCACGCGGCCGTGGACGAGGATCCGCTCGCCGAGCGGCTCGCCGTCGTGCTGGCGCGTCAGGTCGTTGTCGAGCGGCGCGAGCGCCGACTCGCCGAACACGGGCCCGTCGATCCGGTGCAGCTCCTCGGGCAGCGTCACGAGCGGATCCTTCGGCGCCCGCCAGCGCGTCGAGCGGTAGCCGGGGTAGTCGACCTGCACCTCCGGGCCGAGACTCGGGTCGTCCGGGAGGACGACCGGCCCCTCGTACGGGTCGGCGGCGATCGTCACGCGGCGGCTCCCTTCGTGCGCAGCGCGCGCAGCGCCGTCAGCTCGGCGGCGCTCGGCGGCTCCGTCTCGCGCAGGTCGGAGGCGACGCGCAGCTCCCAGCCGGTGGCGGCGCGGGCGGCGTCGGCGTCCGCGCCGGGGTGGACCGCGACGAGGGTCAGCTCGCCGTCCACCGGCTCGAGGATGCCGATGTCGGTGACGACGACCCGGACGTTGTCGCCGACGCTCGTCCTGAAGTCGAGCGCGGAGACGAACGCCCGCCGCGAGTGGCGGAGCATGACGAAGACGTCGCGGACGCCGGTCGCGATCTCGGGCGCGCCGCCGCCGCCGGGCAGCCGGACGTCCGGCGCGTCGTAGGCGCCGATCACGGTCGAGTTCAGGTTCCCGTGCCGGTCGATCTGCGCCGCGCCGAGGAAGCCGACGTCGATCCGGCCGCCCTGCAGCCAGTACGCGAACATCTCCGGCACCGAGACGACCGCGTCGGCGGTCTCCGCGAGCTCGCCGTCGCCGATCGAGAGCGGCAGCTCGACCGGCTTCGCGCCGATCGTCCCGCTCTCGTAGACCAGGACGCAGCCCGGCGCATGCGTGCGCCGGGCGAGGTTCGCGGCGAGGCTGGGCAGGCCGATGCCGACGAAGCAGACCGTCCCGTCGGCGAGCCGCCGCGACGCCTCCACCGCCATCATCTCGTCGGGCGTGTAGTCGCTCACGCGAGCACCGCCTCCTCCTCCTGCAGGCTCGCGTGGTACTCGACCACGTCCGCGGTCTCGAGCACGTGCCGCCGCATCCAGGCGAGGAAGCGGTCGCGGTCGCGGCTGATCGCGTCCCAGGCCACGTAGAAGTCGTTGTCGCGGTCGTAGTAGCCGTGCGCGTAGGACGGGTGCGCGCCCCGCGGCGCCACGCAGACGGCGTCGACGACCCAGGACGGGAGCACGACCGCGTCCGGCCGCGGGTCGAGCTCGTCGACGACCTCCTCGACGGTCACGATCGTCCGCGCGGACGCGAGCACGGCCTCCTTCTGCACGCCGACGATGCCCCAGAGCTGCACGTTCCCGTGCCGGTCGGCCCGCTGCGCGTGGACGATCCCGACGTCCGGCCGGTGCGCGGGCACCGCCGCCAGCTCCTCGCCGGTGAACGGGCACGCGATCCGCGCCACCCGCGTCCGCGCCGCGAGGTCGGCGCCCGCATACCCGCGCAGGACGCCGAACGGCAGGTGCGCCGCCCCGGCCGCGTACGCGGCGGCCATGCCCGCGTGCGAGTGCTCCTCGAGCTCGAGCGGTCCCGGCCAGCCGTGCTCGACCGCGTCGCGCAGCCGGTGCAGCGAGCCGACGCCGGGGTTGCCGCCCCACGAGAAGACGAGCTTCGCCGCGCAGCCCATGCCGATCAGCTGGTCGTAGATCACGTCGGGCGTCATCCGCACGAGCGTCAGCCCGCGCCTGCCCTGGCGGATCAGCTCGTGGCCGGCCGCGTGCGGGATCAGGTGCGTGAAGCCCTCGAGCGCGACGGTGTCGCCGTCGCGGACGAGCTCCCGCACCGCCTCGGAGAGCGCGACGGTCACGAGTGTAAGGTTACCTGATTCATCCGGCCGGGCTAGAACGGGAAGGGATGCCCGCCGCTCCGGATCGTCACCCAGCGCAGCTCGGTGAACTCGTCCACGACCGCCTGGCCGCCGAAGCGCCCGAAGCCGGAGTCCTTGACGCCGCCGAACGGCATCTGCGGCTCGTCGGCGACGGTCTGGTCGTTGACGTGGACGATCCCCGAGTCGATCAGCTGCGCGAGCGAGAAGCCGCGGTCGCGGTCCGAGGTGATGATCCCGGCGGAGAGCCCGTAGCTCGTCCGGTTCGCCTTCTCGACCGCCTCCTCGGCGCTGTCGACGATCTCGACGGCGGCGACCGGGCCGAACGTCTCGTGCTTCGCGAACTCGGAGTCCTCGGGCACGTCGGTGAGGAGCGTCGCCCGGTAGCACGGGCCCACCGCCTCGCCGCCGGCGAGCACCTTCGCCCCCGCCGCGACCGCCTGCTCGACGCGGCCCTTGACCATCGCGAGCGCCTGCTCGTTGATCAGCGGGCCGATGACCGTGTCGTGCTCCTTCGGGTCGCCGGCCTTGAGGCCCTTCGTCTTCTCCGCGAGTCGGGAGATGAACTCGTCGGCGATCGCGCGCTCGACGTAGATCCGCCGCGTCGACATGCAGATTTGGCCCTGGTGCAGGTAGGAGCCGAACGCGGACGCGTTGACCGCGTACTCGAGGTCGGCGTCCGCGAGCACGATCAGCGGGTTGTGGCCGCCGAGCTCGAGCACGACGCGCTTCAGGTTCCGGCCGGCCGCCTCGGCGATCATCCGCCCGACCTGGCTCGAGCCGGTGAAGTTCAGCCGCCGCACGGCCGGATGCTCGATCAGCACCTCGCCGACCGGCCCGGCCGCGCCGGGGGCGTGCGTGACGACGTTCAGGACGCCGGCCGGGAGCCCCGCCTCGGCGAAGATCTCGCCCCAGAGGAGCCCGCCCGTGAACGGCGACCACTCCGACGGCTTCAGCACGACCGCGTTGCCGAGCGCGAGCGGCGCCGCGATCGAGCGCGCGGAGAGGATGAGCGCCGCGTTCCACGGCGCGAAGGCGCCGACGACGCCGACCGGCTTGCGGATCCCCATCGCGAACGCGCCCGTGTCCGACGGGATCACCTGCCCCATCGGCGCGTACGCGAGCGCGGCCGCCTGCCGGAACAGGTTCGGCACGAACATCGTCTGGAACATCCCGAAGCCGAAGCTGCAGCCGGTCTCGCGCGCGAGCAGCTCGACGACCTCCATCTGCCGCGTCTCGAGGATGTCGGCCGCCTTGAGGAAGATCCGCTGCCGCTCGGCGGGCGGCGTCTGCGCCCAGGCCGGGAACGCGGCGACCGCCGCCTCGACCGCGCGACGCGCGTCGTCGGCCCCGCCGGCCGGGGCGAGCGCGACGACCTCGCCGGTGAACGGGTCGGCGTCCTCGTAGGTGGCGCCGTCCGCCGCCGCGACCCAGTCGCCGCCGATGAACTGCCGGTACTCCTGTGCAGCAGTCGTGGCCATGACTCGCTCCTCCCTTTCAGTCTCCGGTGCGCAGCCGGTACCCGACCGGCAGCAGCTGGACGTTGAAGCGCTCCTGGATCGTCCCCCAGATCCCGCGCGGCAGGAGCAGCGCGAAGCCGATCGCGATCCCGCCGAGCATGACGAAGTACCAGACCCCGCTGATCGAGACGTACGTCTGCAGCAGGTAGAGGACGACGGCGCCGATGATCGGGCCCTCGAAGGTGCCGAGCCCGCCGACGAGCACCATGAAGATCATCCGCGCCGTCCAGTTGATCCCGAACACCGAGTTCGGCCCGAGCGGCAGCACCGAGAGCTGCCACGCGAGGATGATCGTCCCGGCCGCCGCGCAGCCCGCGCCCGCGACGACGAACAGGATCCCCTTGCCGAGCAGCACCCGGACGCCGACCGAGGCCGCCGCCTCCTCGTCGTCGCGGATCGCCTGCAGCGAGCCGCCGAGGCGGCTGCGCAGGAGCACGAACAGGAGCAGCAGCAGCACCGCGACCGCGCCGAGCGCCGCCCAGTACGTGTAGTGCAGCCGCTGCGACGGCGTGTAGCGGAGGTTGAACGGCAGCAGCGCGGACGTGCCGGTGCCGCCGCCGATCGCCGGATTCGGGTCGAGCGAGACGAGGATCGCGAACGCCTCCGCGACGACCCAGGTCGCGATCGCGAACGCGCCGTTCCGCAGCCAGAGCACGACCGCGGCGACCGGGATCGCCACCACGGCGCCGACGAGCGTGGCGAGCAGCATCGACAGGTACGGGTTCATCTCGTGCTGCACCGAGAAGAAGACGGCCCCGTAGGCGCCGATGCCGATGAAGCCCTGCTGGCCGACGGAGACGAGCCCGCCGTAGCCGGCGAGCGCGTTCCACATCATCGCCATGATCGCGAGGAAGTAGAGCTGGATCAGGTTGTACTGCGTGTTCTCGCCGAGCATCACCGGCGCGAACGCGAGCACGGCGACGAGCCCCGCGAGGCCGCCCGTGAACGCGATCGAGAGCGGCGTCCAGCGCTGCACGCGGAAGCTCGGCGCGGCGGGCGTCGCCACGGCGGTCTCGCTCATGCGAACCTCCGCAGCGTGTAGCGGATCCGCGGCGCCGACGACGCGCTCCGCGCGACGAGCACGGCGAGGAAGACGACGTGGCCGGCGAGCGCGAAGTACTCCTGGTTGATGTGGGCGCCGATCTCCTGCGAGATCCCGAGCACGATCCCGCCGACGAGCGTCCCCCAGAGCGAGCCGATGCCGCCGATCACGACCGCCTCGAACGCGTACAGCAACTCGTTCGCGCCGGCGTTCGGGTCGAAGGCGGAGCGCATCCCGTAGAAGACGCCCGCGAGCGCGGCGATCGCGACGGCGATCGCGGTCGCGCGGGCGTAGACGGCGCGCGCGTTGACGCCGACGAGCTCGGCCGTGTCGGCGTCCGCGGCGGTCGCCCGCAGCTCGCGGCCGAGCTGCGTCACGCGGAGCACGAGGTGGAGCCCGCCGAGCACCGAGAACGCGATCCCGAGCGTCAGCACGTCGAACCACGGGATCGAGAGCTCGCTCGAGACGTGCCAGCTGGCGGGGCCGATCCGGCCTGCGTCGAGCGAGTGGACGTCCGGCGAGAAGAACTGCTGCAGCAGGTTCGCGATCACGATCAGCAGCCCGAAGGTCGTCAGCAGCGGCACGAGCTGGCCGGCGCGGAGGCTCCGCTCGAGCATCGTCCGCTGCAGCACGTAGCCGACGACCAGCGCGCCCGGCAGCACCGGCGCGAGCGCGAGATAGGTCGAGATGTGCAGGTGCTCGGTGAGCAGGAAGGCCATGTAGGCGCCGATCAGCGCGAGCGAGCCGTGCGCGAGGTTGATGATCCGCATGACGCCGAACATCAGCGCGAGCCCGGCGGCGAGCAGCGCGTAGAACCCGCCCAGGAAGATGCCGTGCACGAGGTCCGCGACCCAGGTCATGCGCTCGCCTCCGCGCGGCGCAGGCCGAAGTACGCGTCGGTCACCTGCTCGCGGGTCAGCTCGCCGCGCGCGCCCTCGAGCACGATCCGTCCCTCGAGCATGCAGGCGACGCGGTCGGCGACGCCCATCGCGCGGGCGAGGTCCTGCTCGACGAGGACGATCGTCGTGCCGCCCTCGATCAGTCCGCGCAGCGAGTGGTAGACGCCCTCGACGACGATCGGCGCGAGGCCGAGCGAGACCTCGTCGAGGAGCAGCAGTCGCGGGTTCGTCATCAGCGCGCGCCCGATCGCGGTCGCCTGCTGCTCGCCGCCGGAGAGGCTCGCCGCGCGCTTGCGGCGCAGCGGCTGGAGCAGCGGGAACGCCTCGAGCACCTCGTCGACCGTCCAGCGGCCGTCGCGGTGCGCCGCACCGGCGACGCGGAGGTTCTCCTCGACGGTCAGGTCGGGGAAGAGCCGCCTGCCCTCGGGCACGAGCGCGATCCCGGCCTTGACCCGTCGGTGCGCGGGCATCGCGGTGATGTCGCGGCCCTCGAAGACGACGCGGCCGCCCGCCGGCCGGTGCGCGCCGGCGAGGGCGCGGAGGAGCGTCGACTTGCCGGCGCCGTTCGCGCCGACGAGCGCGAGCGTCTCGCCCTCGGCGACCTCGAACGACACCTGCCGCACCGCCTGCAGCAGGCCGTGGCGGACGTCGAGCGACTCGACCTGGAGCAGCGCGCTCACGCGAGCGCCTTTCCGGCGGCGCTGCCGAGATACGCGTCGATCACGGCCGCGTCCTTCATCACCGCGTCCGGCTCGCCGTCGGCGATGACGCGGCCGCCGTCCATGCAGATCAGCCGTTCGGCGACCTGGACGAGGACGTGGACGATGTGCTCGATCCAGACGATCGCGACGTCGCGCCGGCGCACCTCGCGGATCGTCTCGACGAGCGCGGCGGCCTCCTCGTCGGTGAGGCCGGCGCCGATCTCGTCGAGCAGCAGCAGCTGCGGCTCGGTCGCGAGCGCGCGGGCGAGCTCGAGCCGCTTGCGGTGGAGCAGCCCGAGCGACTCGGCGGGCCGGTTCGCGAGCCCGTCGAGCTCGCAGAGCCCGAGCACCTCGACGACCGACCGGTAGGCGTCGCGCCGGCGGCGGCGCCCGCCCGCCGACGCGCCCACGAGGACGTTCTCGAACACGGTCATGCCGCCGAACGGCTTCGGCACCTGGTGCGCGCGGGCGATGCCGAGCCGGCAGCGCGCGGCCGCCCCGGCCGAGGTGACGTCCGAGCCGCGAAGGTGGATCGTGCCCGCGTCGGGCCGCTGAGAGCCGGCGAAGACGCTGAGCAGCGTCGTCTTCCCGGCTCCGTTGGGGCCGACGATGCCTACCGCATCGCCGGCCCCCACGGTGAAGTCGACGCCGTCCAGCACGACGAGCGCGCCGAACCGCTTTCTCAGTCCGGCCGCGGCGAGCAGCGCCGTGCCGTCAGTCCCCTGCATCAACCGGGATAGCGCTTCAGCCTCGCCTGGATCGGGACGTGCGGGTCACCGGAGTGCTCGCACAGCACGAAGTCGAGCGGGAACTTGCTCCCCTTCGGCGTCGGCACCCACTGGCCGCCGATGATCGGCGTGGTGACGACGGGCGGCACCGGATTGTGCTTGCCGCCGACGCCCCAGTGCAGCCGGCCGGACGCGGTCATCACGTTGAGGTGCGTGAACGCGTCCGCGACCTTGCTCTTGTCCTTCGGGTCGCCGGCCTTCTTCAGCACCGCCTGCGCGACGTCGAAGAGCGACATCGACGCGCCGAGCTGCTGGTTCCACTGGCGGCCCGTCTTCTTCGTGTAGTTGTCGCCGATCGCCTTCGAGCTGAGCCCGGTCGCGGTCGACTTGTACGGGAAGTGGGGCGTCCAGTAGGCGCCGCTCGAGAGGTACGGCCCGAGCTTGCCGGAGGCGGCGATCTGCGACGGGAACAGGCCGGTCTTCGCCAGCTGCGCGATCTTGCACATCTTCGTGTAGCCCTGCTGGCCGGCCTGCTTCCAGAGGGTGGTGAAGTCGGGCGGGATCGGGGCGCAGTGGAAGATCTCGCACTTGTTCTTCTTGTAGAACGAGATCAGCGACGTGTAGTCGGTCTGCCCGTCCTGGTAGCCGCCCGGATCGAAGACCTTGTAGCCGGCCTTCTTGAGCAGCGGGATCAGGCTCGCGCGGAACGCGTTGCCGTCGGTGTCGTTCGGGTACATGACGCCGACGTGCTTGTTCGTCTTCACCTGCGGCCACAGGTGCGTGTACGCGTCGGCGAACTGCTGGGTGCCGAAGCTGAACAGGAACGAGTAGCGGAACGGGTTCGCACCGCCCGGCTTCGCGCCGCGGCCGAAGTAGAACGACTCCCACGGGTCGACGGTGCCGACGCACGGCACGCCGGCCGCCTCGCAGGCGTCCGCGACCGGGTTGACGACCTCCGGGGTCGAGGTCACGAGCATCAGGTCGATGCCGTTGCTGTGGATCAGCTCGTTCGCGACCTGCGCGGCCTTGGCCGGGTCGGACTGGGTGTCCTTGTTGATGATCTGGACGGCGTAGTGCTTGCCGCCGATCGTCATCCCGTTCCGCCAGGCGTGCCTGGCGAGGCCGATGATGTAGGGGTCGCCCTCGCCGAAGCCGGCGAGCGGACCGGTGAGCGGGCTGATGAAGCCGATCTTGATCGTGTTGCTCGCCTCGACTGAGCGGGGGCTCGCCCAGATCGGCTCGGCCAGGGCGCCGGAGACCGCGATGCCCGCGGCGCCGACGCCCGCGCGCTTGAGCAGGTCTCGCCGCGTGAACTGCCGCGTTTCGAACTCGTCAGGCATTCGACCCTCCTGGATGGAACTGCACGGTCGGACGGCGGAACGCGTGCGACGCTACGCCACTCCGGGTTCGTCTGTCAAGACGCCGTTCCGACTATTCGAACGCGAGCCGGGAGACGTCCGCGAGCACGGCGCCCGGCCGGCGGTCGGCCGGCAATGCCCGGACGTCGGCCCGGGACGAGATCCCCGTCAGCACGAGCGCCGTCGGCGCCCCCGCACGACGCGCCATCTCGAGCTCGAGGTCGAGGTCGTCGCCGACGACGAGCGTGCGCGCCGGCGGGACGCCGAGGGCGCGGCACGACTCGCGCAGCGCGACCGCGGCGGGCTTCCCGAGCGTGACCGCCCGCGCACCCGTCACCTGCCGGATCCCGGCGACGATCGCGCCCGACCAGCCGGGCGCCCGGCCGCCGTTCACCGAGAACACGGGGGCGACCGAGGTCGCGAGGAGCGGCGCGCCCGCCCAGACCGAGTCGCACGCGGCGCGCAGCGCGGCGTAGCTGATCCCGTCGTCCCAGCCCACGAGCACGACCCCCGCCGGCGCGGGGCGGTCGGCCTCGATCGTCTCGACGCCGAGCTCGCGCAGCGGCGCGACGACCCCGGCGCCGCCGAGCACGAGCACGGAGCGGCCGGGATAGCGGCGCGCGACGTAGCGGGCGGCGACGACGGCCGGGTTCATGAACTCGTCGTCGGCGATCTCGAAGCCGACGCCGCGGAGGTCGGCGGCGTACTCGGCCGGAGGGCGGCCGGAGCCGTTCGTGAAGAGCATGATCCGGCGGCCGCTCGCCCGCGCCCGGGCGACGGTCTCGGCCGCTCCCGGGATCGGCGTCGCGCCGGCGACGCCGCCGGGGTCGTGCGCGTGCAGCAGCGTCCCGTCGACGTCGAAGACGACCGCCTCGATCTCGCGCCCGACCTTCACGCCGCCCGCCTCCGCGCCCGCAGCCGCATCCCGGGCGCGTCGACCTCGACGTCCGCGAGGCCGCGGCGCAAGAGCCCGTCCACGAGCTCGACGAGCGGATGGCGCGCGGTCGGGGCGGCCGGGACCGGCGCCGACTCGCCGCGCGCGGCGAGCATCGCGTCCACCTGCTCGGCGGGCAGCATCATCCGCAGCAGCAGCAGCTCGTCCGGGATCGCGTCGCCGTAGCGCGCCCGCGCCTCGCCGAGGTCGAGCCGGTGCTCCTCCTCGCGGAAGCGCTCCGCCTGCGGCGAGGCGAGCACCCGGGCGGCGACGTCCGGGTCGAGCTCGCCGGGCGGCGGTCCGTAGTGGCCGAGGACGTACTTGACGACCTCGTCCGGGATCTGCGACCAGCGCTCGCCGGTCGTGACGTTGAGGACGGCCTGGACGCCGACGAACTGCGAGAGCGGCGTGACCATGATCGGCCAGCCGAGCTCCTCGCGCACGCGGGGCAGCTCGGCGAGGACGTCGTCCCAGCGGTCGGCCATCCCGATCTCGTCGAGCTGGCGGCGCAGCGTCGAGGTCATGCCGCCGGGGAGCTGGTGGCGGTAGACGGAGGCGTCGTACTCGAGCGGCCGCCCGACCGGCCGGCCGAGCCGCGCGGCCAGCTCCTGGAAGTAGCGCGACTGCTCGGCGAGCGCGTCCTCGTCGAGGTCGAGCTCGAAGCCCTCGCCGCGGAGGTTCGCGAGCACGGCCTCGGCGGACGGCTGCGAGGTCCCGTTCGCGAGCGGGCGCACGGCGGTGCAGACGAACGAGGCGCCGAGCCGGGCCGACTCGAGGTACGTCTGGACGGCCGTCGTCGCCGTGTTGTGCGTGTGCACCTCGAGCGGCAGCGCGGGCGCCGCGGCGCGCAGGGCGGGGACGAGCGTCCGCGCGCGGTCGGGCGTGAGCAGCCCGCCCGGGTCCTTGAGGTTCAGCACGTCGACGTCCGGGCTCGCGGCGACGGCGGCGGCGCGCTCGGCGTAGTACGGGTCGGTGTGGACGGGGCTGACGCTGTAGACGAGCCCGACGAGCACCTCGGCGGCGCCCTCCTCCTTCGCGATCCGCGCGATCGCGAGCGCGGTCTCGACGTCGTTCATCGACTCGGCGACCCAGACGCGGTCGATCCCGTTCCGGATCACGCAGCGGAGCGCGAGCCGCATCACGTCGAGCGGCGCGCGCTCCCAGGCCATGAACCGCATCCCCGGCGTGATGAAGCCGAGGCGCGTGTCGGGCATCAGCTCCCGCACGACGCGGATCCGCTCCCACGGGTCCTCGCGGTGCCAGCGGACGCTCATCGCCATGTGGGTCGAGCTCGTGAAGTCGAGCGCGCGGTAGCCGACCCGCGCGGTGACCGGCGCGATCTCGGCGAGCATCGGCGTCGTCAGCGCGTTTGCGCTCCAGAGGCTCTGGTGGCCGTCGCGGACGGTCGTGTCGACGAGGCCGATCCGCGTCATGCCGGCCGCACGCGGAAGAGGACGTCGCCGAACTGGACGGGCGCCGCGTTCTCGACGCAGACCTCGGCGACGACGCCGCGGACGCCGGCGACGACCGAGTTCATCAGCTTCATCACCTCGAGGATGCAGACCTGCGTCCCCTCCTCGACCTCGCTCCCGACCTCGACGAACGGCGGCGCCCCCGGCGCCGGCGAGCGGTACAGGGTGCCGACCATGGGCGCGGTCACGTCGACGAGCCCGTCCCCGGCACCGCGCCGACTTAGTAACAGACTGTTACTTGTTGCAGGGTCGCGCGGGCCGACGCGGATGGTGAAGCGGGGCGTCTCGAGCTCGAACTCCTCGAGGTCGGCCTCGTCGACGAGCCGCAGGATCTCGCGGACGTCCTCGGGCGTGAGGTCGCTCACGTCTTGATCCAGCCGCCCTTCAGGTAGAGCGCCGCGACCCGCTCGGCGGTGCTGCCCGCCTCGGCGGCGGCGCGCTTCGGCGTCCAGACCGTCTCCGGCCGCGCCTGCAGCAGGAAGAGCTGGTTCCCGTCGCGGTCGATCGCCCACTCGACGTCCTGCGGGCGGCCGTAGTGCCGCTCGACCGCGCGGCCGAGCTCGGCGAGCGCCGCGACCTCGTCCGGCTCCAGGCACGGCCGGGCCCGCAGCTCCTCCGCCACCGGCCGCGTCAGGACGCCGCCGGCGTCCGGGTCGGCGACGCACTCGACCTCCTTCGTCCCGACCTGCGAGCGGACGAGCTGCCGCGTCACCTTCGACCAGAGGAACGAGTCCGGCGTCACCTCGCCGCCGACGACGGTGACGCCGAGGCCGTAGCTCGCGTCGATCGCGATCGTGGACGGGTCGCCGGAGAGCGGGTTGAGCGTGAACATGACGCCCGCCACCCGCGCGTCGACCATCGCCTGGACAGCCACGCTCATCCCGGCCGCGCCGCCGTGGCGGGCGCGGTAGGCGAGCGCCTCGGCGTTGAAGTAGCTCGCCCAGCAGCGACGGACGCCGGCGAGCGCCTCGTCCGGGCCGCGCAGCCAGAGGATCGTGCTCTGCATCCCGGCGAAGCTCGCGTCGGCCGCGTCCTCGGCGACCGCGCTCGAGCGGGCGGCGACCGCCGGGCGCTCGAGACCGAGCTCCTCGGCGAGCTGCCGGTAGCCGTCGCGGATCGCCTCGGCGACGCCGTCCGGCACCGGCAGCGACTCGACGACCTCGCGCACGCGGGCCGCCTTCTCCTCGAGCCCGGCCACGTCCTCCGGATCGAGGCCGGCGAGCAGCTCGTCGACGCGCTCGGCGACCACGGCGTCGAACGCGCGCGTCGTGACGGCGAACCCGGGCGGCACCGGGAACCCGGCCTGCGTCAGGTCGCCGAGGTGCGCGCTCTTGCCGCCGACGAGCGGCACGTCCTCGAGGCCGAGCGCGCGGAACGGGACGACGTCCACGTCAGTCGAGGACGGTCACGGTGCCGTTGTCGCCGTCGACGCGGACGCGGTCGCCGGTCTTGATCAGCTTCGTCGCGTGCCCGGTGCCGACGACCGCGGGCATCCCGTACTCGCGGGCGATGATCGCGGCGTGGGACATCATCCCGCCGATGTCCGAGACCGCGGCGGAGATCTTCGGGAAGACCGGGGCCCAGCTCGGCGCGGTCACCGGGCAGACGAGCACCTCGCCCTGCTGCACCGTCCCGATCTCGTTGACGTCGCGGACGACGCGCGCGACCCCCTCGACGACGCCCGGCGACGCGGGGTAGCCGTCGATCCCGCCGCCCTCCTCGCCGCCCGCCCACGCGCGCAGCCGCTCGGCGGTGACGCCCCAGAGGAGCTGCACGGTCGGGTCGTTGATCACCTCGGGGACGACGCCGAGCGCCGGCGGCGGCGTCCAGTCGGCGAGCGCGGCGAGGATCTCCTTGCGCCGCGCGACGCGCGGCGGCCAGTAGACGGTGCCGCGCGCGGGCGCGCCGCCGGCCCAGGCGAGGCCGAGATCGGAGAGCGCCTCGTGCACCTCGTGGATGTCGAGGTAGAAGACGTCCTCGGCGTCGGCGAAGAACCCGTTCTCGGCGAGCACGGCGCCGACCTCGCGGATCTTGTTGAAGAAGAGCGAGGTGCCCCAGTGCTCGATGAAGAACTTGTGGCTCTCCGCGTGCGGGAAGACGTGGCGGCAGAGTCCGAGCATCTCGTCGAACTGCTTCCGCTCGTCCTCGCCGGGCAGCAGCTCGCGGTACTCGGCGGCGATCCGCTCGCGCTCGGCGAGCAGCTGCTCCTTCGGCCGCGCCAGCTCGGCGCCCTCGCGGAGCTGCGCGACGTAGCCGGTGATCGCCGCGAACGGCAGCCGCAGGTCGTCGGCCCAGGCGCGGTGGTGGTGGTAGAAGCCATCGCCGGTGGACATGAAGAACCACGGGTGCTTGCGCGCCTCGAGCTCCTCGATCCAGGCGCGGCCGGCCTCGCTGCCGCCGAGCGCGGCGAGGACGTCCTCGTGCGGGCGCCCGTCGGCGAACTCGCCGTCGACGCCGAGCTCGAGCGCCTTCGCCGCGAGCGCCTTCAGCTCGTCGTCGGGGCGCATCATCGTCGTCTCGTAGCCGGCGATCATCTGGCCCATCGACTGCAGGCCGATGTCCGGGAACGCGCCCTGGCAGAACTGGAAGAAGGTCAGGTAGGCGCCGTAGGCGAGCAGCAGCAGCTCGAAGTGGAGCTGGTTGAGCTCGTTGTAGAGGTGGATGGCGCGGTCGTACGCGGCCATCAGCCGGTAGTTGGAGCCGAGCCTGTGGTCGTGGATCAGCTCCTGCTCGTCCTCGATCGCGGGGAGCCGAGGCACCTCGAGCGCGGCGAGCTCCTCGATCCGGCGGTCGACCTCGGCCTGCCAGCGCGCGACGAGCGAGTCCCAGTTCTCGTAGTAGAAGCCGATCCGCGGCAGGAACGTCTGCAGCCGCTTCTCGATCTCGGCCGGGTCGGAGACCTCGTTCGAGGTGATGTAGACGTAGCCGTTGACGACCCGGTGCTCGATCCCGAGCACGTTCGGGATCGAGAAGACGCGCCCCTGGTAGAGCCCGATCGAGAGGTAGCACGACTCCGCGGTGATCATGTCGAACGCGGGCATCGGCTCCGGGAAGTGCATGCCGTTGTAGAACCAGAAGCGGTTCTCCTCGCTCTCGCGGCGGGCCGGGTCGAAGAGCAGGTAGTACGGGTACATCTCCTCCCAGCCCTCGGCGCCGGGCGGCGTCTCGACCTCGAAGGGGCTCAGGAATCCGTCGCTCATCGGGTCTCCTCGATTCGTGTCAGGGGGGTCTTCATCTCGGAGCGGGCGATGCTCCCCGGCGGCACCGGCTCGACGTGGACGGGGATCGTCAGTCTGCCGCGGATCCGCTCGGCGAGCTCGGTCGCGACGCCGGCGTCGGCCGCCTCGACCTCGACGCGGAGCGGCGGCTCGACACGCGGGCCCGGCGCCGGCAGCACGACCTGCATCGCGCCGGTCGTGCGCGGCCGCAGCTCGGCGACGAGGTCGCGGATCGCGGCCGGGAAGACGTTGACGCCGAGCACGATCAGCATGTCGTCGGTGCGGCCGACGCAGCGGACGAGCGGGCCGGGGCGCCCGCAGGCGCAGTCCATGCCGACGACGCGCAGCCGGTCGCGGGTGCGGAAGCGCAGCAGGCCGCAGCACTCGCGCTCGAGCGCGGTGTAGACGAGCTCCGCCTCGACGCCCGGCTCCCACGGCACGGGCTCCTCGCTCTCGGGGTCGATCAGCTCGGCGTGCACCCACTCGCCCGCGGTCAGGTGCATGCCCGTCTGGTGCTCGCACTCGCCCCAGATCACGGGCGCCATGTCCGCGTTGCCGAGCCCCTCGGTGACGGGCGCGCCCCACGCCTCCTCGATCTGGGCCCGCACCGCGGGCTGCCCCGCCCCGGGCTCGCCGCCGCAGGTCAGCTTGCGGACGCCGAGCGAGCGCGGGTCGACGTCGCGCTCGCGCAGCCACTCGGCCAGGTAGAGCGCGTACGAGGGCGTCGAGTGGAGGACGGTGCGGCCGAGTGCGCGCATCGCGCCGAGCACCTTCTCCGACGCTCCGGTCCCGATCGGGACGAAGGTCGCGCCGATGCGCTCGATCGCGTCCTGCACGGGCAGGCCGCCGACGAACAGCGTCAGCCCGGCGGCGTGGACGACGACGTCGTCGGGGCCGATCCCCTGGGTGCGGAACGACTCGGCGGTGAGCCGCGTCCACGTCTCGACGTCGCGCGCGGTGAGACCGACCCAGCTCGGGCTGCCGGTCGTGCCGGTCGAGGCGTGGAGGCGGACGACCTCGTCGAGCCCGACGCAGGCGTGCCGGCCGAGCGGCGGCGCGGCGGCCTGCGAGTCGCGGATCTCCTGCTTCGTCGTCAGCGGGAAGCGCGCGAGGTCGGCGAGCGACTCGAGCGCCCGGGAGCCGACCCCCGCCGCGCGGAGCTTCTCCTGGTAGAAGGGGGATCGCTCCTCCAGGTACGCGACCTGGCCGCGGAGCTTCTCGAGCTGCATCTCGATGGGCCGGAACGCTATGGGCGCTCTTGTCCGGTTGTCAAGATGCTGTTCTACTATCTCGAACATGGTCGAGCGCGCCGCCACGCCCGGCTCCGCCTACTCGCAGTCGCTCGAGCGCGGGCTGGCGATCCTCTCCGCGTTCCGCTCCGGACGGCCGCTGCTCGGGGTCAGCGAGATCGGCCGCGAGATCGGGCTCGGCCGCAGCACGACGCACCGCTACGTCGCGACGCTCGCGACGCTCGGCTACCTGCAGCAGGACGTCGCGACGAAGAAGTACCGGCTCGGCCCGCGCGTCCTCGACCTCGGCTTCTCCGCGATCAACTCGATGGAGCTGCGCGAGGTCGCGGCCCCGCACCTGCGCCGGCTGAGCGACGAGACCGGCTACACGGTCAACATGGCGATCCTCGACGGCCTCGACATCGTCTACGTCGAGCGCTGCCGCAGCACCCAGGCCGGCCAGCGCGAGATCGACCTCAACCTCCACGTCGGTGCCCGGCTGCCCGCGTACTGCACGTCGCTCGGCAAGGTGCTCCTCGCGTGGCTCCCGGCGGCGGCGCAGGCGGCCGCGCTCGCCCGCATCGACTTCGCCCGCCGCGGCCCGAACACGCTCACCTCGCGCGCCGCCCTCACCGCCGAGCTGAAGCGCGTCCGCGCCGACGGCTTCGCGATCAACAACGAGGAGCTCGCCTACGGGCTCCGCTCGATCGCCGCCCCGGTCCTCGACCACGCGGGCGAGGCGGTCGCCGGGATCAACCTCGCCGTGCACAGCTCGATGGTCTCGATGGAGGAGCTGACCGCGCACCTGAGCGAGACCGTCCGCCGCGCCGCCGCGGAGATCTCCGCGCACCTCGGCTACCGCCCGGCCTAGACGGTCGGCGAGACCGGCCCGAGCTCGGCCTCGAGGGCGGCGCCGGCGGCGAGGAGGTCCCAGTCCGCGCCGGGCGCGCCGATCAGGGAGACGCTCGTCGGCAGGCCGCTGCGGCCGCCGACCCCGGAGGGCAGCGCGACGACCGGGAACCCGGTCCAGTTCCAGTAGTGGGTGAGCGAGATCTCGGCGACGTCCGTGAACGGCTTGTCGTAGCCGTGGCCGCGCTCGCGGGCGACGATCGGCAGCGTCGGCTCGACGAGCGCGTCGATCTCGTGCTCGGCGAGCCAGTCGAGCCACTCGGCGCGCAGCTCGTCGCGCTCCGTCTGGATCGCGACGTACTCCTCGGCGGTCATCGCCCGCTCCTCCCCGTGGCGGAGGAAGCCGCGAGTCGAGGGCCGGTACAGGTCGCGCTGCCCGGCGAGGCCGCGGTGCCAGACGAGCATCCCCGCGCAGAGGACGTCGAGGAAGTCGAGCCCGAGGTCGAGTTGGAGCGGCGGCGGCGGGACCGAGACGACGGGGAGCAGCGCGCACGCGCGCTCGAAGTTCTCGGCCACGTCGGGGTCGAGGTCGGCGATCCGCGGCGAGAGGGCGACGCGCCGCAGCGGGCGGCGCTCGGCGGGCGGCCGCGTCCCGGCCATCGCGGCGTAGAGCGGCTCGCAGTCGGCGACGCTGCGGGCCATCGGCCCGGCGTGGTCGAGCGTCGGACCGAGCGGGACGATGCCGCGGATCGGCACCGCGCCGAGCGTCGGCTTCACGGTCGCCGTCCCGCACATCGCGGAGGGGATCCGCAGCGAGCCGGCCGTGTCGGTGCCGGTCGCGGCCGGGGTCGTGCGCGAGGCGAGCGCCGCCGCCGAGCCGCCGCTCGAGCCGCCCGCCGAGCGCGAGAGGTCCCACGGGTTGCCGACCTGGTCGGTCGTCCCGCCGGCCGCGAACTCGTGCGTGTGCAGGTGCCCGAGCAGCACCATCCCCTCGGCCGCGAGCCGCGCCCAGGCGTCGCAGTCGCGGAACGGCTCGTCGTCGAGCGCGCGGCTCGACGCGGTCAGGGGCAGGCCCTCGACCGCGTACAGGTCCTTGAGCCCGATCGGGATCCCGCAGAGCGGCGGCGCGTCGCCCGCGGCCAGGCGCTCGTCCGCGCGCGCCGCCGCCTCGCGCGCCTCGTCCTCGTAGACCCGCACCCATGCGTTCACCGACTGCGGGTCGCCGTCGAAGCTGTGGCGGCCGTCGCGGTCGGCGATCCGCGCGAGGCACGCGTCCACGAGCTCGCGCGAGGAGAGCCCGCGCGCGGCGAGCAGCTCGGACGCCTCGAGCACGCCGAGATCGGCCGGATCGCTCACGCGGCGATCATCTCATGTTCGACAACCTCGAACGCTGTTTCGCTACGTGGTATAAGCGCGCCGTGGCTCTTCGCGACTTCCCGCCCTTCCGCGCCGACCACGTCGGCAGCCTGCTGCGCCCGCCGCAGCTGCTGAAGGCGCGCGACGACTTCGCGGCCGGTGCGATCGACGCCGCCGAGCTGCGCGGGATCGAGGACGACGCGATCCGCGAGGTCGTGCGCATGCAGGAGGAGGTCGGGCTCCGCTCGGCCACCGACGGCGAGTTCCGCCGCGCGTCCTGGCACATGGACTTCATCTACCAGCTCGACGGGATCGAGAAGGAGGCCGGGCACATCTCGGTCCAGTTCTTCAACCCCGAGGGCAAGATCGAGTTCACGCCGGCCGCGCTGCACGTGAACGGCAAGCTCGGCGTCTCGCGGACGATCTTCGGCGACGACTTCGCGTTCCTCCAGGAGACGGTGACGCGGAACGTCCCGAAGCTGACGATCCCGTCGCCGAGCATGGTCCACTACCGCGGCGGCCGCGCCGCGATCGACGAGAGCCTCTACCCCGACCTCGACGCCTTCTGGGCCGACCTGACGGCCGCCTACCGCGAGCAGGTGCGCCGGCTCGGCGAGCTCGGCTGCACGTATCTCCAGTTCGACGACACGAGCCTCGCCTACCTGAACGACCCGCACCAGCGCGACTACGTCGCCTCGATCGGCGGCGACCCCGACCGCCAGCACGTCGAGTACATCCGCCACATCAACGAGGCGCTCGCCGGCCGGCCCGAAGGCATGTCGGTGACGACGCACATGTGCCGCGGCAACTTCCGCTCCTCGTGGGCGGCCGAGGGCTCGTACGACTTCGTCGCGGAGGCGCTCTTCAACGAGCTCGACGTCGACGGCTTCTTCATGGAGTGGGACGACGAGCGCTCCGGCGGCTTCGAGCCGCTCCGCTTCCTGCCGAAGGGCAAGGTCGTCGTGCTCGGGCTCGTGACGACGAAGCGCGGCGAGCTCGAGCAGAAGGACGAGCTGAAGCGGCGGATCGAGGAGGCGAGCCGCTTCGCCGACCTCGACCAGCTCTGCCTCTCGCCGCAGTGCGGGTTCTCCTCGACGGTCGAGGGCAACGTGCTCTCGTACGACGAGGAGGTCGCGAAGCTGCGGCTGATCGTCGAGACGGCCGCCGAGGTCTGGGGCTAGGGCTCCCCGCCCAGGAGCTCGGAGAGCGGACGCGCGTCCGGCGCGGGCTCGGGCCCGTACGGGCTCTCGAGCAGGCGCGACAGCGTCTCCGGCTCCTGCCACGTGAGGCTCTCGAGCTCGAGCGCGTCGAGCCTGATCGCGAACCCGAGCGCCGGCGACTCGATCGCGAGCCGCTCGCCGTTCCGCGTCCGCTCCTTGCGCACGCGGACGGTCGTGAACTCGTTCGCGACGGTCAGCCAGCCGTCCTCGTCGGCCATCAGAGGAAGAAGGCGAGGTTCAGCGTCGGCAGGGTCGTCGAGTCGAGGACGACGAGCCGCCGCGCGAGCCGCCACTCGCCCTCGACGAGCCGCAGCACGTCGCGCCGCTCGCCGGAGAGGAGGTCGTGCTCGGGCCGGTCCCAGCGGCTGCGCCAGACGAGGACGTTCGAGCGGACGGCGAGCTCGTCGTCGCGCTCGGGCGCCGCGGCCGTCCGCACGTTGGCGACGAAGTGGCGCAGCCGCGAGGGCGGGTCCTCCGCCCAGGCGAAGCCCGTCTCGACGCGCTCGACCCGCAGCTCGAGCGAGGCGAAGTCCTCGTCCAGGTGGAACATGTCCGTCGCGATCCCGGTCGGGCCGGGCTCGGCGCCCTGCTCGCGCGCCGTCCGGATCGGAACCTGGTAGCGGACGTCGTCGGTGAGCAGGCCGAGCCACTCGCGCAGGCGCCCCTCGTCGAGCAGCTCCGCCTCGCGGTAGAGGAACGCCTCGACGCCGGCCTGCGCGGCCACGGTCACGCGAGCATCAGCTCCAGCCAGCGCTCGTAGAAGTTGCGGAGGCTCGCGTCGCTGAAGGTCGCCGGCTGCGCGACCCCGGGGCCGGGCCAGTCCGGGTCGGGGCGGAGCGTCTCGCCCATCCGGTAGCTGAGCCGCTGCCGGCGACCGAGCTGGGTGCCCGCGTTCCGCGTGATCAGCGTCCAGATCTCCGTGTCGTCCTGCTCGAAGGTGCCGGAGACGCCGAACGAGCGCAGGTACGACCACGCGCTCTGCTGCTTGAACTCCTCGGGCGCGTCCCGCTCGACGAGGAACCAGGAGAAGACCTCGATCCGGCCCGGCCCGAGCGGGTTCCAGACGCGGAAGGTCAGCATCGGCACGTGCCCCTCGAAGCGATGGTGCGGGCGGCGGATCGGGTTGTGCACCGAGAGGTTCGGGAAGACGGTGCCGAGCATGATCCGGGTCTCCTTCGCGACCTCGAGCTGCTCCGGGGTCGGGTACGAGTCGCGCGCCCGCTCGAGCATCTCCGGCGGATAGCCCCAGAAGGGCGGCAGCGGCGCGCCCGGCGGCGCGGCGATCAGCATCATCCCGTGCCCCTTGCCCGGGATGTGCACCTGCTCGCCGTACATCGCGTAGCGCGGGTCGCCCGGCGCCTGGCCCAGCTCGACCATCGAGCGATGGGTCATGAGCGTGTGGTAGCTGTCGCCGGTGAAGTTCTCCGAGACGAGCTTCCAGTCGGCGTCGACGACCCAGCGCTGCGGCGGGCCGACGACCTCGAGCCCGGCGGGGCTGCGCTTCGTCCAGAGGTCGAGGTACCAGCGGACGTCGCCGAGCCAGTCGTCGAGCGGCGGCGTCGCCTCGGAGAGCGTCCCGAAGATCAGGCCGTCGTAGGAGGCGACGCGGATGCCGTGCAGGCCGAGGAGGCTCTTGTCGAGCGCGTCGCCGTACGCGTCCTTCTGCACCGGGACGCCGATCAGCGAGCCGTCGTTGCGGTAGGTCCAGCCGTGGTAGGGGCAGCGGAAGTGCGACGCGTTGCCGGCCTCCGAGCGGCAGACCTGCATCCCCTTGTGCCGGCACTGGTTGAGCAGCGCTCGCACCTCGCCGGACTCGTCGCGGACGACGACGAACGGATCGCTGCAGACGTAGCGCAGGACGTAGTCGCCGGGCGCCGGGATCTCGCTCTCGTGCGCGAGGTAGACCCAGGAGCGGCCGAAGATCTTCTCGCGCTCGAGCTCGAAGAGGTCGCGGTCGTTGAAGATCGCCGCCGGCAGCTCGCCGCCGGCGAGCAGCTCGGCCGCCTCCTCGAGCAGCGCGCGACCCCGGTCGAGCTGCACCGCCGGCGCGAGCTCAGCCACCGGCGACGCTCCGCAGAAGCGGCGCGCCGCGGACGGCGGCGAGCGCGTCGCGGTCGGCGAGCACGAGGTCGAGGTTGCGGCGGGCGAGGCGGGCGTGCTCGCGGGCGATCTCCTCGGCCCGCGTGCCGTGTCCGTCCGCGATCGCCTCGAGGAGCGCCCGGTGCTGGTGCTGCGCGACGACGAGGATCTCGTGCGAGCGCGGCAGCAGCGCGTGCGAGGAGAGGAGCGCGTTCGGGGACGCGAACGGGAGCGCGACGACGTTCGCGATCGACCGTGCGACGACCGGGCTCTTCGCGAGAGCGACGAGCGCCTCGTGGAAGCGCTCGTTGAGCGCGACGAAGCGGACGAGCGCCTCCGGGCCGGTGCGGTCGACGACCGGGTCGAGCTCCGCGACCGCCTCCTCGAGCGGCACGAGCTCGCGCCGCGAGCCGAGCCGCTCCGCCGCGAGCCGCGCCGCCGTCCCCTCGAGGACGCCGCGCAGCTCGATCGCGTCGACGACGTCGTCGTGGGTGAAGGCGCGGACGACGAAGCCACCGCCCGCGAGCGGCTCGAGCAGGCCCTCGTGCGCGAGCGTCGCGAGTGCGATCCGCAGCGGCGTCCGCGAGACCCCGAGCCGCTCCGCGAGCTCGACCTCCGGCACGCGCCCGCCGGGTGCGAGCTCGCCCTCGAGCACGAGCTCGCGCAGCCCGAGCGTCGCCTTCGTCGTCTGCGAGCTGGCGGTGTTCCCGCGCGGCATGGGGCGCGAGCATACAAAGCCGGGGCCGTTGTATGCAATACACGCCTGCGATGGCGTAGCTCTGGCCATCGCCTGCCGTTCTGCGTGCAATGTGTGCGCGCGTCAGGGGGCGAGTTGCTCGACGAGCGCGTCGCGCAGCCCCGGCTCGCGCGACTCGCGCTCGAAGACGATCCGGCCGAGCTTGAGCACCGCGACCCGGTCGGCGATACGGAGGCTGAGGTCGAGGTTCTGCTCGACCATGAGGATCGTGCAGCCGAAGCGGCTCCGCAGCGACTCGAGCACGTCGCCCGCCGCGGCCACGACCGCCGGGCCGAGGCCGTCGCTGATCTCGTCGAGGAGCAGCACGCTCGGCCGCATGGCGAGCGCCTTCGCGAGCGTCAGCATCTTCTGCTCGCCGCCGCTCAGCGTCCCGGCGCGCTGACGCAGCCGCTCGGCGAGGACCGGGAAGGTGGAGAGGATCTCGTCGCGCAGCTCCGCGTCGGCGCGGCCGCTCGTGCCGATCGAGAGGTTCTCGGCCACCGACAGGTCGCCGAAGAGGGACTGCTCCTGCGGCGTGTAGGCGACGCCGAGCCGGGCGAGGCGGTACGTCGGCATGCCGGTGACGCGGCGGCCGCCGAGCTCGACGCTCCCTGCGCTCGGGCGGACGTAGCCGGTGAGCGCCTTGAGCAGCGTCGTCTTGCCCATCCCGTTGCGGCCGACGACCGCGAGCGCGCCGTGCTCGGGGACGTCGAACGAGACGCCGTCGACGATCACCGCCGAGCCGTAGCCGGCGCGCAGGTCGCGCACCGCCAGGTTCACGTCGCCGTCCCCACGTACGCCTCGCGCACGACCGCGGACGCCGCGACCTCCTCCGGCGAGCCCGACTCGACGACGCGGCCGCCGTGGAGGACGACCACGCGGTCGGCGACGCGGGCGACGAAGTCGAGGTCGTGCTCGATCAGGACGATCGTCACGCCGGCGTCGAGCAGCCTCCGGAACACCTCGCCGATCACGTGCCGCTCGTTGCTCGTCAGGCCCGCGGTCGGCTCGTCGAGCAGCAGCACCTCCGGCCGCATCGAGACGGCGGCGGCCAGCTCGAGCCCCTGCTTCAGCCCGTGCGCGAGGTCTGGCGCGAGGTCGTTCTCGCGTCCGGCGAGGCCGGTCGCCTCGACGATGTCGAGCACGGAGCGGCCGACGGGCACCTCCCGCGTCCGGCGCACCGCCGACGGCAGGCGGCCGCGCTGCGAGGCGACGAGGATCGTCTCCGCGACGGTGAGGCTGTCGAACAGGTGCGGGATCTGGAACTTCCGCGCGACGCCCGCACGGGCGATCCGGTGGATCGCGGCGCCGCGCTGGGCGAGCTCGCCGCTCTCGAGCCGGTAGGCGACGCGGCCGGACATCGTCTGCTTGCCGTTCGTGAGCACGCCGAGGAGCGTCGACTTGCCCGCCCCGTTCGGGCCGACGATGCACAGGAGCTCGCCCGCCAGCATCCGGAAGTCGACGCCGCGGAGCACGCGCAGCCCGCCGTACGCGAACTCGACGCCCTCGATCTCGGCGATGCTCGCGCCCGCCTCCCGCAGCGGCGGCCGGCCCCGCGTCACCGGCGCGAGCGTGCGTCCGCCGCCGTGCCGTCCGCGCAGCAGCCGGTCGCGGAGCAGCCGCACCGCGGGCGGCAGCACCCCGTCCGGGACGAAGACGACCACCGCGACGAACAGGAGCCCGATCGCGAGCGCCCACTGCGTCGGCCAGGTCGAGGCGAGCTTCGAGGTGACGAAGCTGAGGCCGACGGCGCCGACGACCGGGCCGAGGATCGTCGCGCGGCCGCCGACGGCGACCCAGATCAGGATCTGGGTCGAGAAGAGGAAGCCGAAGAGCTGGGAGGAGACGAAGCCGGCGATCATCGAGTAGACGCCGCCGGCCCCGGCGGCGACGACCGCGCCGAGGACGAACACGAGCGTCTTCACGAGCTCGACGTTCGTGCCGAAGTAGCGGACGCGCCGCTCGTTGTCGCGGATCGCGCGCATCACGAGGCCGAAGTCGCTGCGCACGAGCACGAGCCCGCCGGCGACGACGAGGACGAGCATCGCCGCGGTGACGCCGTACCAGCCCTCGTTCGAGAGCCCCCGGTAGCCGAAGCCGAAGAGGCCGTTGTCGCCGCCGGTCCAGCGCGGGAGCTGGCCGTAGATCGTGCCGGCGACGACGGTGAGCGCGAGCGTGACGATCGCGATGTAGAACGGGTCGGCCTCGCGCTGCGAGAACGACATCAGCGCGACGACCGCGGCGACGACGGCCGCCGCCGCCATCCCGATCGCGAGCCCGAGCAGCTCCCGGCCGAGCGTCGGGCGGGTCGAGAGGACGAAGCCGGTCGGGTCGAGCGTCGTCGTCGCGATCCCGACCGAGAGCGCGCCGATCCCGAACCAGAGGGCGTGGCCGAGGTCGGGGATCCCGGTGTAGCCCCAGACGAGGTCGAGGCTGACCGCGACGACGCCGTAGAGCAACGAGGTCGTGAGCAGGCCGAGGTAGTACGTGCCGAGGAGCGCCGGCGCGACCGCGAGCAGGACGAGCCCGGCCGCCGCCGGCAGCGCGACGAGGGCGGTGCGGCCGCTCACGCCCGCCGGAAGGACAGGCCCTCGGGCAGCACCCGGAGCAGGACGACCGCGATGCCGATCACGACGGCGCTCGCCCAGATCGGATTCGCGTAGCGGGAGAAGAGCGTCTGCGTCGCTCCGAGCAGCACCGTCGAGAGCACGAGGCCGGGGATCGTGCGCCCGGCGAGGAGGACGGCGAGGAACGCGCTCGCGACGGCGGTGGCGCCGAAGTTCGGGTCGATCCCCTGGATCGGGCCGAGGAGCGCGCCGGCAGCGCCCGCGAAGGCGGCGCCGACGATGAACGTGATCTGGCGCGTCCGCACGGTGTTGATCCCGTGGCTGCGCGCGAGCGGCTCGTTCGTCATCACCGCGCGCACCGTCAGCCCGACCCCGGTGAAGCGGACGAGCACGCCGAGCCCGAGGACGATCCCGGCGCCGAGCAGGATCAGCAGCAGCCGGTAGGTCGAGTACTGGGTGCCGAGCACCGAGCTCGCGCTCGTCGTCGGCAGGTCGAGGAAGCGGTTGCCCGGGCCGTAGACGAGCGTGATGCACTGGATGACGACGAGCGAGACGCCCCAGGTGGCGAGGATCGTGTCGAGCGGCCGCGCGTAGAGGCGCCGGATGACGACGATCTCGACGAGCGCCCCGACCGCGCCGGCGACGAGCGCCGAGAGCAGCACGCCGGGCCAGAACGGGATGCCGTGCCCGCGGAAGCTGACCTCCGCGTACACCCCCACGGCCATCAACCCCGCGTGCGCGAGGTTGATGACGTGGAGGAGTCCGAAGATCAGGAAGAGGCCGACGACGACGAGGACGAGCGAGCCGATCCCGAACAGCGTGTCGAGAGCGAGGCTCACCAGCCGTCGTTCGTCGCGCCCGTCCTCTGGTCCTGTCTCAGCGGCACGCCGCGTTCGCCGGGACCGGGTTGATGTTGCGGTAGTCGCCGACGACCGTGCCCTTCTTGCCGTCGTAGGCGACGAGGTACGCGGTGAGGCTGACGTAGTGCTTGCCCTTGAAGACGAGTCCTCCGCGCGGGCCGATGTACTTCGACTGCGCGATCGCGGACGAGAGCGCCGCGCCGGTCGCGCCGCCGCTGCTCTTGAGCGCGTTCGCGAGGATCCAGGCGCCGTCCCAGGCGGCCGCGGCCGCGCCGGAGATCGCCGTCTTCTTGCCGTACTTCTTGGTCACGGCCGCCTTGAAGACCTTGTTCGCCTTGCTCGGGTTGTTGAGCGCGTAGCTCGAGTTGACGACGGTGTTCTTGAGGAGCTTCTGGCCGATCGCCGCGGCGATGCCGTCGTCCATCAGGAAGCTGCCGGTCTTGATCCCGTTCGAGCGCGGGTCGGTGCGGAACTGCTTGTAGAACGCGACCTCGTCGGAGCCGACGAGCACGTCGATGACCGTGTCCGGCTTCGCGGCGGCGATCTTCGAGATGTCGCTCGAGAAGTCGGTCGTCCCGATCGGCTCGAAGGAGGTGCCGACGACCTGGCCGTTCGAGCCGACCGCGTCCTTGATCTGCTGCGCGCCCTGGCGGCCGGAGATGAAGTCGCTCGCGACGACGTAGAACTTCTGCGAGCCCTTCTTCAGCAGGTACTTGACGAGCGGCGTCACCTGCTGGTTGCCGACCGTCGCGAGCGCGTAGTAGTTCGCGTCGCAGAGCGCGCCGGAGGTCGCGGTCTGGCCGAGGATGTACGGGATGTTCGCCTTCGACGTGTACTGGAGGCACGCCGCGGTCGCCGGCGTCGACTCGAAGCCGATCACGACCTGGACGTGATTCTGGTTGACGAGCTGGTTGCAGCGCTGGCTCGCCGTCTGCGGGTCGGCCGCGTCGTCGACGGTGACGATCGAGAGCTTGACGTTCTTGCCGGCGGCGTGCGTCTTGTTGATCTGCTGCACCGCGGTGGCGATCCCCTGCGTCGCCGAGACCGAGTTGGTGGCCTGCGAGCCGGTGAGGCCGCTGATCCAGCCGATCTTGATCGTCGTCACGTTCGCGCGCCCGGACGCGGCTCCGGCTGAGGCGACCGCGACGACGGCGGCGGCGGCGATGACGAGAGACGCGAGACCGAGCCTGCGGACACTGAGACGACGAGCACGAACCATTCCCCACCCTCCTTGCGCTTGTGAGTCCCGTTCCAGGGGTCGTGTTCTAACGAGCCGCACCCCTGATTGTCAAGTTCCCTGATACCGATCAGGGGTCCTGATGTCGCGGGAGCCGCCGTTCAGGACGCCGCGACGGCGAGCACGCGGTCGCCGTCCCAGCGGTAGCTCGTCGCGAGCCCGGCCTCGCGCGTGATCGCCTCGACGTAGGCGACGACGGCGTCCCCGTCTCCGGGGCCGAGCGGCACGGGCCGCGCGTCGTCGTCGATCCGGCAGGGCACGAACCCGGCCTCGACCGAGCCGTCGGCGGCGACCCGGCAGTCGGCCACGATCGTGTTGCGGCTCTCCGGATGGAACGGGTAGGTCGGCATCGCCGGGTCGGGCGTGAAGCCGAAGAGCTCGACCCGCCGCCGCGCCCAGGCGGCCGCCTCGGGCGTGTCCACGTTCGCCGGCGACAGCGCGCGCGTGACGGTCGCGAAGTTGCCGAGCCCGTGGAAGATCGGCCGCCCGCGGTGGAGCTCGATCCCGCGCAGGATGTGCGCGTGGTGGCCGACCACGACGTCGGCCCCGGCGTCGATCGCGGCCCGCGCGAGGTCGCTCTCGTACTGCGCGAGCCGCGCCCGCACGTGGCCGAGCCCCTTGTGCAGCGCGACCACCACCACGTCCGCCCGCTCGCGCAGCGCGGCGACGTCCTCGCGCAGGGCGGCGAGGCTCTCCGGCGTCGCGAAGGTGAAGATCCGCGGCGGGCCGCCGGGGCCGGCGTGGTCGAGCTCGTAGTGCGTGAGCACCTCGACGTACGCGCAGCCGGCCTTCGACGGACGCGCCCAGCCGTCGCGCGGGCCGACGCAGTTGTAGCCGAGCACCCCGACGCGGCGGCCGTCCGCCTCGACGAGCGCCGGCGTCCGCGCCTCGGCGAGGCTCATGCCCGCGCCGGTCGCCGGAATTCCGAGCGCGCGCAGCTCCGCGATCGTGTCCTCGATCCCCTCCGGGCCGGCGTCGGCGACGTGGTTGCCGGCGAGCGTCGCGACCGTCACCCCTGCCCGCACGAGCGCGGCGAGGTTCTCCGGGTCGGACGGCCGCGCCGGGACGTCCGTGCTCTGGACCGAGCCGCGCCGCGAGTGCGGCACCTCGACCTGGCCGACGACGACGTCCGCCGAGCGGAGCAGCTCGCGGCTCGGGTCGAACAGCGCGTCGGGGTCCGGCTCGTCCAGGATCAGGTCGCCGAGCAGGAGGATCCGCATCAGATCACGCCGCCCGCCCGGAGCTCGTCGAGCTCGGCCGCGCCGAGGCCGAGCAGCCCGCCGAAGACGAAGTCGTTGTGCTCGCCGAGCGCGGGCGGCGGCCGGTCGTAGCCGGCGTGCGCCGCGGAGAAGCGGATCGGGAGGCCGCTGCCGTAGAGGTCGTCCACCGGCCCGAGGCCGGGGTGGACGAGCTGCGTCGTGTCGCCCTGCGCGAGCCGGTCGGGGTCGCGCACCGCCTCCGCCGTCGTGCGTACGGGCGCGGCGGGGGCGCCCGCGTCCTCGAACGCGGCGAGCGCCTCGGCCGTCGGTCGCGCCTCCGTCCAGCGGGCGATCCGGTCGTGCAGCTCGACCCAGTTCGTCACGCGCGCGTCGCGCGTCGCGAAGCGCTCGTCCCCGGGCGAGAGGCCGACGACGCGGAGGACGCCGTGCGCCATCTCGTCGGTCGGCGCACAGACGGCGAGGCTGCCGTCGGCGGTCGGGAAGATCCCGAACGGCGCGAGGCGCGGCACGGTGTTGCCGGTGCGCGTGGGCACGCCGAGCGCCTGGAGGCGGTCGAACGGCTCGGTCGCGACGAGCGAGGTGAGCGCGCCGACGAGCGAGACGTCGACGAGCTGGCCGCGGCCGGTCCGCTCGCGCTGGAGGAGCGCGGCGAGCGTCCCGATCACCGCGAAGAGCGGGCCGGTCATGTCGCCGAACGGGATCCCGCTGCGCACCGGCGGGTCGCCCTCGGCGCCGGAGACGGTCATCAGCCCGCTCAGCGCCTGGAAGATCGTGTCCATCCCCTTGCGCCCGGGGCGGGCGGCGCCGAAGCCGCTGATCGCGGTGTAGACGATCCGCTCGTTCAGCCCGCTGCAGAAGGCGTAGCCGATCCCGAGCCGGTCGGCGGTGCCGGCGGCGTAGTTCTCGACGACGACGTCGGCGCGGCGGACGAGCTCGCCGAAGAGCTCGCGGCCGCGCTCGGCCTTGAGGTCGAGGGTGACGCCGAGCTTGTTGCGGCCGCGCTCGAGCATCGCGACCGAGACGTCGTCCGGCGTCGTGCGCGCCAGCGTCAGCCCGCCCGGCCCCGCGTACGGCGCGTTCCCGCGCGACTGGTCGCCGCCGCGGTGCGGGTTCTCGACCTTGATCACCGTCGCGCCGAGGCCGCCGAGGAGGAGCGTCGCGTACGGTCCGGCGAGCGCGATCGTCAGGTCGACGACGGTGACGCCCTCGAGCGGGCGGGGGAGGTCGCTGGCAGCCATTCGCCGAGCATCAAGCTACCTGATACGTTCGCCCGCGACCATGCGTGTTCGGGTCGACGCGGGGATCGAGCTCGCCGTCCGGGAGTGGGGCGACCGAGGCGACCCTCCGGTCGTGCTCCTCCACGGCGGCGGGCTCTCCTGCGCGGAGTGGACCGAGCTCGCGCCCGAGCTCGCGCGGGACCGCCGGGTCGTCGCGTTCGACGCGCGCGGGTGCGGCGCCAGCGACGCCGACCCGGAGCGGCGCTACGGGGCCGCGACGATCGCCGCCGACCTGGAGACGGTGCGGCACGCGCTCGGGCTGGAGCGGTTCGCGCTCGTCGGCCACTCGCTCGGCGCGGTCGCCGCGTGCGTCCACGCCGCGGAGCACCCGGACGCGGTCTCGGCGCTCGTGCTCCTCGACGGCGGTCCCGCCGACCGCACGCGGCCGCGGGCGCTCGAGGATCCCGTGCTCTCCTTCGCCTCGCGCGAAGACGCCGCCGCGACGCTCGCGCGCTCGTCGCCGCACGGGTTCCCGGACTGGTACCTCGACACCCGCTTCGAGACGCGCCCGGACGGCACGCTCGCCTGGCGCGGCGACTTCGCAGGCCGCGTGCGCTGGGCGCGCGACGGCGGCGAGCCGCTGATCCCCGGACTCTGGCCGTACGTCGAGGCGCTCCGGGCGCCGACGCTCGTCCTGCGGGGCGCCGAGTCGCCGCTCTTCGCGCGGCAGGACGCGGTCAGGATGGCGGAGGTGAATCCGCGCGTCCGCCTCGTCGAGATCCCGGGCGCCGGCCACTTCGTCCACCTCGACCGGCCGGAGCTCGTGCTCGCGGAGATCCGGGCGCACCTCGGATGAGCGCGCTCGCCGAGCTGCGGGGCGTGTACCGGGAGCGGTTCGCCCGGCCGCCGGAGCGCGCGCTCGGCGTCGTCGGCGCCGACGTGCCGCGCGAGCTCGTCGAGGCGTCGGGGCACGTCGCGCTCCGGCTCGCGCCGCTCGCGGACGTCGACCGCTCGTTCGCCGACCGGGCGCTGGGCCGCGGCGTCGGCGAGGCGGCGCGCGGGATCCTCGCCGCGCTGCTCGAGGGCGCCTACCCGGTCGAACGGGTCGTCCTCTGCCACGACTCCGACCACACCGTCCGCCTCTACACCGCGCTGCGCCGGCTCGCGCCGCGCCTCGACCTCTGGTTCCTCGACCTCCTCCACCAGCCGCGCGCGACGACCGACGCCTACGACCGCGCTCGGCTCGCGGAGCTCGCAGGCTGGCTCGGCGGCGCCGGCGACCTGCCCGGCGCGATCGCGGCCGGGAACCGGGCGCGCGCGCTCGGGCCGCGACTCGCCGCGCTCCGCCGCGAGGGGCGGATCGCGGGCGCCGACGCGCTCGCGCTCCTCGGCGCGGGCACGGCGCTGCCGGCGGCCCGCTACGCGGAGCTGCTCGAGTCCGCGCTCGCAGACGCGCCGGAGCGGCCTCGGCCGCGCGCGTCGGTGCTGCTGCTCGGAAGCGAGCACCACGACGACGCCGTCTACGCCTCGGTCGACGAGACGGGCGCCGCGGTCGTCGCCGAGACGCACGGCTGGGGCGAGTCGCTCCTCGCGGGCCGGGTCGACGAGGACGGCGACCCGCTCGACGCCCTCGTCCGCCACTACCGCCCGCGGCCGCGGGTCGAGCCCGACCCTGCGGACGTCCAGGTCGCGTGGATCGCGCCGGGGGACGAGGCGGTCGCCTGGTCGCTGCCCGCCGAGCGGCGGCGGCTCGGGCGGGAGATCGCGGTCGCGCGGACGCTCGACGAGCTGCGGCAGGCGGTCGCATGAGCGCCCGCGGCGTCAAGCGGCTCGCCGCGCCGGCCGAGGCGATGCAGCACCAGCGCGAGTGGTTCCGCTCGCTCCGGGGCCCGATCGTGCTCGCGGACGCCGACGTCCCGCACGAGCTCTTCCGCGCGCTCGAGATCCCGTACGTCGTCAACCAGTGGTGGGCGTCGATCTGCGCCGCGAAGCAGAAGGCGCCCCTCTACCTCGAGGCGCTCCGCGCGCGCGGCTACCCGGACGACGTCGACGCGTACAGCGCGATCGGCCTCGGCTCCGTGCTCGCCGAGGACGACGATCCTCCGTGGGGCGGGCTGCCGCCGGTCGGGCTCTTCGCGACCCAGCGCTGGAGCGACGCGCACGAGGGGATCGCCGGCGCCTGGGCGGCGGAGACGGACGCGGCGACCTTCGCGTTCGAGAAGGCGGTCGACCGCCGCGTCCCCGAGCGCTGGTGGGAGCGCGTCGCCGACGAGTGGGAGGACGTGATCGGGAGCGAGCGCCTCGACCTGATGGAGGCCGAGATGCACGAGCTGGTCGGGCTGCTCGAGGCGCGGTTCCGCCGCCGCTTCGACGTCGAGCGGCTCGTGCCGATCCTCGAGCTCGCGAACGAGCAGCAGGAGTGGAGCCGCCGCACGCGCGACCTGCTCGCCGCGACCTCGCCCGCGCCGATCGACGTCGTGGACAGCATCCCCGCGGTGATGATCCCGCAGTGGCACCGCGGCAGCGTCTGGGCGCGCGACGCCGCGCGGCGCTTCCACGAGGAGGTCGAGGCGGCGGTCGAGCGAGGCGACGCCGTCTGCCCGGACGAGCGCCTGCGGCTGATGTGGATCGGCCGCGGCCTCTGGTTCAACCTCGGCTTCTACCAGCACTTCCAGGAGCGCCACGGCGCCGTCTTCGTCTGGTCGATGTACCTCGCGATCGCCGCGGACGGCTACCCGCGCCGCGGCGGCGAGCCGCTGCGGCAGCTCGCGGCGCGGTTCGCGGCGTTCTCCGACTTCCTCGGCATGCCCGGCTGGGCCGACCCCTGGTACGTCGCCGAGGCGAAGCGGCACCGCGTCGACGGGGTCGTCCACCTCGTCGCGCCCGAGTCGCGGAGCGCGTGGTTCGCGACGCAGGCGCTCGAGGACGCGGGGATCCCGGTGCTCGAGCTCGACGCCGACAACGCCGACGCGCGCCGCTGGGACGAAGCTGCCTTCGTCGGCGCGCTCGAGCGCTTCATCGAGGAGCGGCTGCCGCGCAGGTGAGCGGCAGCAGCTCCGGCCCGAAGACCGGCCAGCCGAGCATCGCCGGCTCCCCCGCGAGCGCGAACGACTCCGTCCGGGCGAGCAGCTCCTCGAGGAAGAGCCGCACCTCGAGCCGGCCGGCGGTCGCGCCGGCGCACTTGTGCGGCCCGTGGCCGAAGGCGAGGTGCGGGTTCGGGTCGCGCTCCGCGTCGAACCGCTCCGGCTCGGCGAACACGTCCGGGTCGCGGTTCGCCGACGGCAGCACGAGCGCGACGCGCTCGCCGGCGCGGATCGTCCGCCCCCGCAGCTCGACGTCCTCGGTCGCGGTGCGGGCGAAGCCCTGGTTCGGCGCGTAGACGCGCAGCAGCTCCTCGATCGCGCGCGGCAGCCGCGCCGGCTCGCGGCGCAGGAGCGCCTGCAGGTCGGGGTCGCGGGCGAGGTGGAGGACGGCGCTGCCGATCAGCGCGACCGGCGCGACGTGCGCGGCGATCAGGAGCTGGCGGAGGCTGCCCGCGACGAACTCGTCCTCGAGCGGCTCGCCGTCGACGCGCGCGGCGAGGAGCGCGCTGACGACGTCCTCCTCCGGGTCGAGCGGCGCCTGCTTCCGCTCCGCGACGAGCTCGCGGCAGATCGCGTAGAGCCGCTGGTTCTCGCGCTCGGCCGCCTCGGCGTCGAAGCGCGCCTGGGCCGTCTCGAAGCGCTCTCCCGCGGCGTTCAGCTCCTCGGCGAGCGCGCGCGGCACGTCGAGGAACTCCGCAAACGCGAGCCCGACGAACGGCGAGACCGCCTCGAACATCAGCTCGCCGCCGCCGCGCGCGACGAAGCGGCCGACGTGCTCGGCGGCGAGCTCGCGGAAGCGCGGCTCGCGGGCGGCGATCCGCTCGTCGCGCAGGAGCGCGTTGAGCGGCCGGCGGTAGCGCGCGTGCTCGGGCGGGTCGAAGTGGAGCGGGGCGCGGCGCCCCGAGACCGGGTTCGGCGGCACGACGATCCCCTGCGAGCTCGTGAACGTGCCGGGCCGCGAGCTCGCGGCGACCACGTCGTCGTAGCGGGTGAGCGCCCAGAAGCCCCAGCGGCCGCCGCGCGCGACCGGGCACTCGGCCCGCAGGCGCGCCCAGACCGCGTGCGGGTCGCGCGCGAACTCGTCGCCGAGCGGGTCGAAGTCGGCCGGCTCGCTCACCGCAGGCGCACGGGCGCCGAGAGCGTCCCCCACTCCGGCCAGCCCGTCATCGCCGGCTCGCCCGCCTGCTCGATCGCGCGCGTCCGGCCGAGCAGCTCCTCGAGCGTCACGCGCAGCATCAGCGTCGCGAGCGGCGCGCCCGCGCAGCGGTGCGGCCCGACGCCGAACGCGACGTGCTTGCCGATGTTCGGGCGGCCGAGGACGAACTCGTCCGGGTCGGGGAAGACGCGCGGGTCGCGGTTCGCGGACGCGTAGACGACCGCCAGCGGCTCGCCCTCGCGGATCAGGCGGCCGCCGAGCTCGACGTCCCGCGTCGGCGTCCGCGCGAAGCCGCGGTACGGGGTCAGCAGCCGCAGGTACTCGTCGACCGCCGCCGGGATCAGCTCGGGCTCGGCGCGCAGCCGCTCCTGGAGCTCCGGATGCTGCGCCAGGTGGAGGACCATGCTGCCGATGAACACGCACGGCGCGACCATGCCGACGACGATGAACTGCCGGATCGTCCCGAGCACCATCGCCTCGGGGAGCGGCTCGCCGTCGACCCTGACCGCGAGCAGGCCGGCGACCGGGTCGTCCTCGGGATCCCACGCCTCCGCCTTGCGCAGGTCGATCACCGTCTGCGCGATGTCGTAGAGGGCGAGGCTCGTCGCCTTCACCGACTCCAGGTCGAACGTCTGCACGGCGGCGACGAACTCGCGCGTCGCCTCGCGGATCTCCATCCCGAGCTCGGGCGTCAGGTTGAAGAAGTGCGCGAACACGTGGCCGGGGAGGCGGTGCGTGTACTCGGCGCAGACGTCGCCGCCGCCGGCCGCGACGAGCGGCTCGAGCAGCCCGCCGACGATCTCGCGCATGACCGGCTCGAAGGCGGCGATCTTCTCCGGCCGGAAGTACGGGTTGAGGGCGCGCCGGTACGGCGTGTGCTCTGGCGGGTCGAGGTGGAGCGGCGGGCGGCGGCCGGTGAACGCGACCTTCGGGACGACGTTCTGCACGCTCGTCGTGAACAGCTCCGGGTCGCCGGCGACCGCGACGACGTCCTCGTAGCGGAGCACCGCCCAGAATCCGTTCCAGGCGTCGCTCCGTGCGACGGGGCAGCGCTCGCGCAGCTCCGCGAACTCCTCGTGGAAGCTCGAGAACGTCTCCGGCGCGAGCGGGTCGAACTCGGGCGTCTCGGTGGCGCTCATGCGTAGGAGCGCGACACTAACAGGTTCCCTGATACTCCGCTAGGCGGCGGGGGCGGAGAAGGCGCCCGGGTCGATCGCGCGCTTGAGGATCTTCCCGGTCGGGCCCTTCGGCAGCTCGTCCACGAACGCGACGAGGCGCGGGTACTTGTACGCGGCGACGCGCTCCCTCGCCCACGCCTGCAGCTCCTCCGCGCCGAGGTCGCTGCCGGGGCGGCGGACGACCGCGGCCGCGACCTCCTCCCCGAGCGTCGGGTGCGGCACGCCGACGACCGCGGCCTCGAGCACGTCCGGATGGGCGTAGAGCGCCTCCTCGACCTCGCGGGGGTAGACGTTGTAGCCGCCGCGGATCACGAGCTCCTTCTTGCGGTCGACCAGATACAGGTAGCCGTCGCCGTCGAGCCGGCCGACGTCGCCGGTCGCGAGCCAGCCGTCGGCCGAGATCGCCTCCGCCGTCGCGTCCGGGTTCTCCCAGTAGCCGGCGACGACGGACGGGCCGCGGAAGCGCACCTCGCCGGCGCCGTCCGCGTCCGGCTCGTCGATCCGGATCTCGGTCGTGCCGAGCGGCATCCCGACCGAGCCCGGCTTGCGCGCCTGCCCGGCCACGTACGTCGTCGCGATCCCGGACATCTCGGTCAGCCCGTAGCCCTCGTACAGCTCCGCGCCGAAGACGCGCTCGAACTCGCGGCCGACCTCGACGGGCACCGGCGCGCCGCCGACGTGCGCGATCCGGACCGGCGGCAGCGGGCCGCCACGGCGCGCCGCCTCGCAGAGCGCGATGCACATCGTCGGCACGCCGAGCAGGATCGTCGTCCGCGTCGCCGCCATCCGCGCGAGCGTCGCCTCCGCCTCGAACCGCCGCTCGACCGCGACCGCGGCCCCGCTCGCGAGCGTCGCGACGACGCCCGAGGAGAGGCCGAGCACGTGCGAGAACGGCGCGGCGCCGAGCACGACGTCGCCGGGGCCGAACTCCATCGCGGCCGCGGCGTTCGCGGCGGCGTCGCCGAGGCTGCCGTGCGTGAGGATCGCGCCCTTCGGCGCGCCCGAGGTGCCCGAGGTGAACAGGATCACGGCCGCGTCGCCGGCCTCGCGCTCGACCGGCTCGGCGGCGCCGGAGCCGGAGGGGAGCGCGTCCTCGTCGTCGAGCACGAGCGCCGGGCGCGCGAGCGCGAGGCGCGCCGCGACCTCGGGCGGGGCGAGCAGCGGGTTGAGCGGCACGGCGACGGCGCCGGCGCGGAGGACGCCCGTGAGCGCCGCGACCGCCGCCACCCCGTTCGGCAGCCGCACGGCGACGCGGTCGCCCGGCCGGACGCCCGCCTCCGCCAGCCCGGCGGCGACCGCGGCCGACAGCCGGTCGAGCTCCTCGTGCGAGACGGTCGCGCCGTCGACGAGCAGCGCCGCGTTCCGCGCATGCTCCCGGGCGGCGGCTGCGAGAATCGCCGCGACGTTCACATTCCCCACAATCGCAGGTCACCTGACATTATGGAAGACATGACCGTCGCCACAGCCGAGCCGGAGCAGCCCCAGCCGGGCGACGAGGTCGGCGAGCCGAGGATCAGCTACGTCGTCGCGCGCCTCGAGCGCGCCATCCGCCGCGCGATCAACGAGCGCGTGTCCGTCTACGACCTGACCGTGCTCCAGTACACGACGCTGAGCGTGCTCGGCCGCCGAGGCGAGCTCTCGAACGCGCAGCTCGCCCGCCGCGCCTACATGTCGCCGCAGGCGATGAGCGAGGTGATCGAGGCGCTCGAGCGGAAGGGCCTGATCAAGCGGAGCCAGCATCCGAACCACCGCCGCGTCTACCCGGCCGGGCTGACGGCGAAGGGGCGGAAGGTGCTCGCCGCGTGCGACCGGCTCGTCGACGCGATGGAGGGCGAGATGCTCGAGGGCCTCTCCCCCGCCGAGCAGCAGGACTTCCGCAAGGGGCTCGTCACGGCGGTGCGCGCGCTGCACGCCGGCCTGCCCGAGCACTGAGCCGGGCGGCGCTGGAATCGCCGCCGACTATCAGGTAGCTTGATGCTCCCCCGCATCGACCAGGAGGAGCACCGCATGGGAGTCCTGGACGGCAAGTCCGCCATCGTCACCGGCTCCGGCCGAGGGATCGGCCGCGCGACCGCGAGCCTGCTCGCGGAGCACGGCGCCCGCGTCCTCGTCAACGACCTCGACGCCGACCTCGCCGAGCAGACGGCGGCCGAGCTCGGCGGCGGCGCGACCGCGTTCGCCGGCGACCTGACGCAGGACGGCGTCCCGGAGGCGCTCGTGGCGGCGGCGGCGGACGCGTTCGGCGGGCTCGACATCGTCGTCAACAACGCGGGCTACACCTGGGACGGGATGGCGCACAAGATGAGCGACGAGCAGTTCCGCGCGATGCTCGAGATCCACACGGTCGTGCCGTTCAAGGTGCTCCGCGCGGCCGCGCCCCACCTCCGCGACGCGGGCAAGGCCGACCGCGACGCGGGCCGCGAGGTCTTCCGCAAGGTCGTCAACGTCACCTCGATCTCGGGCACGCAGGGGAACCTCGGCCAGGCGAACTACTCCGCCGCGAAGGCCGGCCTCGTCGGCCTGACGAAGACGCTCGCCCGCGAGTGGGGGCCGTTCAAGGTGAACGTGAACGCGGTCGCGTTCGGCTTCGTCGAGACGCGGATGACCGCCGACCTGCCGCAGCAGATGCGCGACGCCGCGCCCCAGATCATCCCGCTCGGGCGGCCTGCCCAGCCGGAGGAGGCCGCGGGCGCGGTCTTCCTGCTCTGCACGCCGTGGTCGAACTTCGTCCACGGCCAGGTGCTGACTGCGAGCGGCGGCCAGACGACCGGGATGACGGCGTGAGCTTCGACCTCTCCGCGCTCGGCCGCGCGGGCGAGGAGTGCGTCTACGAGGTGGACGAGGCGGCGCTCCGCGCCTACGGCGAGGCGACCGACGACGTCCCGGGCGGGCCGGTCTTCGCGATCCTCCCGGTCTGGAACGCGATCGCGCCGGCGTCCCGCTCGGTGGCGAGCGGGGAGGCGCGGGAGCGCGTCGTCCACTACGAGCAGGACATGGTGCTGCACCGGCCGATCGTCGCCGGGATGCGGCTCCGCTCCCGCGCGACGCCCGTCTCGCTGATCGCGCGCCCGAACGGCACCTCGCTCGTGATCCACACCGAGACCCGCGCCGAGGACGGCGAGCTCGTGAACGAGCAGTACGTGACGGAGTTCTTCCGAGGCCTCGAGTCGGCGGAGAGCGTCGGCGAGCGCGCGCCCGACCACCGCCTCGCCGCCGACGGCGCCCCGCTCGCAGAGATCCCGATCGCGATCCCGGCCGACCAGACGGAGCGCTACGCGGCCGCGTCCGGCGACGACTTCGCCATCCACCTCGACGACGAGTTCGCGCGCGCGGTCGGCCTGCCCGGGCGGATCGTGCACGGGCTCTGCTCGCTGGCCCTCGCCGGCAAGGCGGCGCTGCGCGCGCTCGAGGTCGACGACCCCGCGCGCGTGCGCCGGCTCGCGGTGCGCTTCTCGGCGCCGCTCTTCCCCGGCGGGACGCTGACGACCCGGGTCTGGCGCGTGAACGGCGGCGCCGGCTTCGAGTCGCTCGACGGCGACGGCGCGCCGGTGCTCAAGGACGGGCTGGTCGAGCTGCGGTGAGCGTCGACCTCGACGAGATCGTCGCGATCGACGTCCACACGCACGCGGAGATCGGCCGCGGCGGCGAGGACGGCCTGCGCCCCGAGTGGCGCGAGGCGGCCGCCCGCTACTTCGGCGAGTCGGCGACGCCGACGGTCGACGACGTCGCCGCCTACTACCGCGAGCGGAAGATGCTCGCCGTCGTCTTCACGGTCGACGCGGAGACCGTCACCGGCCGGCCGGCCGTCCCCAACGAGGAGGTCGCCGCGGCCGCGGCCGCCAACCCGGACGTGCTGATCCCGTTCGCGTCGGTCGACCCGCACCGCCCGAACGCGGCCGAGGAGGTGCGGCGGCTCGTCGCCGAGCACGGCGTGCGCGGCTTCAAGTTCCACCCGAACATCCAGGCGTTCTTCCCGAACGACCGCGCGTTCTACCCGGTCTACGAGGCGATCGAGGAGGCCGGCGTGCCGGCGCTCTTCCACACCGGCCACTCCGGGATCGGCAGCGGGCTCCCCGGCGGCGGCGGGATCCGGCTCAAGTACTCGAACCCGATGTGCGTCGACGACGTGGCGGTCGACTTCCCGGAGCTGAAGATCGTGCTCGCCCACCCGTCGTTCCCGTGGCAGGACGAGGCGATCTCGGTCGCGCTCCACAAGCGGCAGGTCTACATCGACCTCTCCGGCTGGTCGCCGAAGTACTTCCCGCCGCAGCTCGTCCGCTACGCGAACACGCAGCTCCGCGACCGGGTGCTGTTCGGCTCCGACTACCCGATGATCACACCCGACCGCTGGCTCGCCGACTTCGCGCAGGCGGACTTCAAGGACGAGGTGCGGCCGCTGATCCTGAAGGAGAACGCGGCCCGCCTGCTCGGGTTGACCGGTTAGCGGCGACGCGCTGGTAGCGTCGCCGGCATGGGCGCCGCCGACGTCCTCGAGCTGCTCGACTGGAAGCGCCGCGTCTCCGCGCTCTACGCCGACGTGCGCGCGGCGGACGACCCGGAGCGCGCGTGGCGGCTCTGGCGCGACACGCGCGACGAGCTCTTCCGCGAGCACCCGCAGTCGCCGCGTCCCGGCTACGGCGCGCTCGACTACTACGACTACGACCCGGCCGCGCGCGTGCTCGCCGAGCTCGAGGACGTCGACGCGCCGCCCGAGCCGGTCGAGACGAGCGGCCGCGAGCCGATGCTGTTCCGTCCCTTCGCACGCGCCTCGTTCGAGCTGCGCGGCGAGCCGCTCGGGCTCGAGCTGCACTGGCTGGAGAGCTACGGCGGCGGCGTCTTCCTCTGCTTCCGCGACGCGACGAGCGGGACGGAGACCTACGGCGGCGGCCGCTACCTGCTCGACACGGTGAAGGGCGCCGACCTGGGCGCCGACGGCGGCCGGCTCGTCCTCGACTTCAACTTCGCCTACAACCCGTCCTGCTCGTACGCCCCGCACTGGGTCTGTCCGCTCGCGCCGCCGGCGAACCGGCTGGCGGTCGCGGTCGGGGCCGGGGAGCGAGGCCCGGCATGAGCGAGCTCGACGACCTGCGCGCGGAGATCACCGCGCTCGACCGGCAGCTGCTGGCGGCGCTGAACCGGCGGCTCGAGCTCGTGGCGCGGGTGCGCGGGCTGAAGGACGAGGCGGGCGAGCGCTGGATCGACGCGGAGCGGGAGGCCGAGCTGCTGCGCGAGCTGGCGGCCGCGAACCCGGGGCCGCTCTCGGAGCGCGCCGTCACCGCGGTCTTCTCGGCCGTGCTCGACGTGCTCAAGCAGGAGGTCGCCGCCGAGCGCCCGGCCGCGCCGGGCGCGCAGCCGGAGCTGCCGAGCCCGGGCGTCGCGCGCGTGGCCGTCGTCGGCACGGGCCTCGTCGGCGCGTCGGTCGCGCTCGCCGCGCGCCGCGCCGGCGTCCGGGTCGAGGGGTTCGACGCGGACGCGTCGGTGCTCGCGGAGGCGGTGCGGCGCGGCGCGGTCGAGCAGGGCGAGTCGCTGGCGGACGCCGAGCTCGTCGTCGTCGCAGTGCCGGTCGGCGCTGCGCCCGCGGTCGTGCGGGAGGCGCTCGCCGCGGCCCCGGAGGCGACGGTGACGGACGTCGCCTCGACGAAGCGCTCGCTGGCGGCGATCGAGGATGCGCGCTTCGTCCCCGGCCATCCGCTCGCGGGCGGCTCGACAGGCGGCCCGGCCCGCGCGACCGCCGACCTGTTCAGCGGCGCGAGCTGGTTCCTGACCCCGACGCCCGCCAGCGAGCCGGCGCGGGTGGACGCGGTCGAGCGGTTCGTGCGCGCGCTCGGCGCCGAGCCCGTCCGCACCGACGCGGCCGAGCACGACCGCCTGCTCGCGCTGACCAGCCACCTCCCGCACGTGCTCGCGAACGCGCTCATGCTCGCGGTCGCGCGCGACGAGGCGACGCTCTCGCACGCGGGCGCCTCCTTCCGCGAGATGACGCGCGTCGCGGGCGCGAACGCGGCCGTCTGGGCGGACATCTTCCTCGAGAACCGCGACGAGCTCGCGGCCGCGCTGGCCGCGTTCCGCGAGGCGCTCGACGCGATCGAGGCCGCCGACCGGGACGCGCTCGAGTCGTCGATCGCAGCCGCCGCCGACGCCCGCTCGCGGCTCGAGTCGTTCGCCTACCGCACCGAGGCGGCGCAGCTGCACCGGATCCGCGTCCGCGTCCCCGACCGCCCCGGCGTCCTGGCGCGGATCACGCAGATCCTCGGCGCCGCCGGGATCAACATCGAGGACTTCGAGCTGCGCCACGTCTCGCCGGAGTACGGCGGCGTGCTCGTCATCCTCGTCGCGGGCGCGGACACGGCGGAGCGGGCGCGCGAGCTGCTCCGCCGCGAGCGCTACGCCGCGGCCTAGCCGGCCAGCGCGGCGACGCCCTCCTCCGCCTCGCCGACGCAGCGGTCGAACTCGGCGAACGCGTCCGCCCACGTGCGCGGGTCGCGGAGGTCGACGCCGATCGGCTCGAGCAGCTCCTGCGGCGACCGCGACCCGCCCGACGAGAGGAACTCGACGTACGCGGGCGTGAACGACGCCGGATCCTCGCGGTAGCGCGCGAGCAGCGTGAAGGCGACCAGGTGCGCGAACGCGTACGCGTACGTGTAGAAGCGGACGTGGATGAAGTGCGGGATGTACGACCAGCCGAGCCGGTAGCCCTCGGGCAGCCGGATCGAGTCGCCGTAGTAGCGCGCGTTCTCCTCGATCCACATCTCGGACAGCCGCTCGTTCGTCAGCGCCTTGCCCTCGCCGCGGAGCCCGTAGGCCCGCTGCTCGAACCGCGCCATCATCGTCTGCCGGAAGATCGACGCCATCGCGTTCTCGGCGCGGTCGGCGAGCAGCATCGCGCGCGTCGAGGGGTCGTCCTCCGCGTCGATCAGCCGCGCCACCGCGAGGAGCTGCGCGAACGTGGACGGGATCTCGGCGACCGCGAGCCCGACCCGCCACGACCGGTACGCCTGCCGCTCGAGCGCGAGCGCGCCGTGCGTGACGTGCCCGAACTCGTGCGCGAGCGTGACGACGTCGCGGAGCCGGTCGGTGTAGTTCATCAGCACGTACGGCAGCACCGTCTTCGAGACCGAGTTGCAGTAGGCGCCGCCCGCCTTGCCGGGGCGCGGCTCGGCGTCGACGTGGCCGCGGTCGATCACCTCGCGGAAGATCGCGGCGAGCCGCGGCTCGAAGTCGACGAGCGAGCCCTCGACGATCTCGACCGCCTCCGGCCAGCCCAGCTCGCGGTCCTGGCCGACCGGCGCGTACTGGTCGGCGAGCTCGAGCCGCTCGAGCCCGAGGATCTCCGCCTTGCGGACGAACCAGCGCCGGCCGAGCGGATAGTTCTCCTCGACCGCCTGCATCATCGCCTCGACCACCGAGCCGTCCAGCTCGTTGCGCTGGTTCGTCGGCCACATCGCGTCCGGGATCCCGCGCAGGCGGTCGACCGAGAGCCGGTCGCCGACGAGCGCGTCGTAGCAGGCCGCCTGCACGTCGGCGACGGTCGCGAGGCCGCCGTAGAGCGCCTCCAGCGCGCGCAGCCGCAGCTCGCGGTCCGGGTCGTAGACGTACGCGAGCAGCCGGTCGATCGTGTGCGGCTCCTCGCCCGCGCCGGCGTCGAAGTCGACGGTGAGCGTCGCGAGCTGGCGGCCGTGCAGCGCCTCCCAGGCCGAGATCCCCGGCCGGCGCGCGTTCAGCGCCTGCTCCTCCGGCTCGGCGAGGACGTACGGCTTCTCCTCGCGGGCGACGCGCAGCTTGTGCGCGTACGGCTCGAGCTCCGGCGCGGCGAGCAGCGCCTCCGCCTCGGAGTCCTCGAGGGCGAGCCACTCGAGCTCGACGAAGAGGAGCAGGTTCTCGAGGTCGGCGGCGCGGTCGCGGGCGAGCGTCGCGAGGTCGTTCGTCTCCTGGTCGGTCGCCTCGGTGTGCTCGCGGGCGGTCGCGTAGAAGTGGACGCGCGAGATCTCCTGGTAGAGCTCGTCGAGCTCGTCGAGCAGCCCGCGCAGGCCCTCCGGCCCGGACGAGCCGACCGTCCCTCGACGCTCGTCGGCGAACCGTCGCGCCCGCTCGACCAGCTCGTCCCACGCGCGGCGCGCGGTCTCCGCGTCCGGCGCGAGGTCTCCCAGATCCCAGCGGATTCCCGCAGCGCTCAGCGTCGTCGCAGCCATCCCGGCCTCCTTCTTCCACACACGACCCCGGAAAAAGCCGAGTCCCCGCGAGCCCGAGGGCTCACAGGGACTCAGCGAGAGGGAATCTACTCGCCGCCTGGCGGCCGAGTCAAGCGGGATGCGATACTGGCTGCCCGTGTCCGTGCAGCAGCCATCGGTACCGGCGGCCGACAACCCGTTCCGCCGCCTGCGCTGGCTCTTCTGGGCGGTCGCGCTCGCGATCGGCATCCTGGCCGGCGTCCTGGTCGGCGCGCTGCGGGGCAGCTCGTCGTCCGGGCCGCAGGCGATCCCGACGGCGGTCGCGCCGGCACGGCCCGCGGCGACGTGGGCGGCCGGGACGAAGCCCGCGCCGGACTTCCGGCTCACCGACCAGGCTGGCGAGCCGGTGTCCCTGGCGCGCTTCCGCGGCCGCCCGGTGATCGTCACCTTCATCGACCCGCTCTGCCGCAACCTCTGCCCGACCGAGGCGAAGATCCTGGACGCCGTCGTCGCGAAGTCGCTGCCCGGTCGGCGTCCGGCGGTCGTCGCCGTCAGCGTCAACCAGTGGGGGAACGCCCGGCATGTCCTCGTGCAGGACGTCCGGAAGTGGAACCTGCCGGCGGAATGGCACTGGGCGGTCGGCGCCGGCCCCGCCCTGAAGCGCGTCTGGGCCGCGTATCAGATCGGCGTCACCGACTCGCCGAAGAAGGTCACCGGTGTCGTCGTCCACAACATCAGCCACACCGAGGCGTCGTTCCTCGTCG